>NZ_CAXSXW010000003.1:0-496900 GCF_964241505.1 Klebsiella sp. Q11 | reverse complement strand
TTGAAGCTGCGCACCGGCACGGTGTCCGGACCATACGGCAGGCGGCCCAGCACGCGCGGCATCACCAGGCCGATATAACGCGCGTCGTCGGTGTCGCGGAAGGATTTCCATTTGATGTACTCGGCGCGGTCGAAGTAGTTGCCGATATCCTTGATGGCGGCAACCTCTTCCATGGACTCTTTCAGAAAGAAGGCCGGACCCACGGCGCCGATAAACGGCATATGCGCCGCGGCGGAGACGCCGGAGATGCTGCGCAGCAGCGCCACGTCCTGCGGGCTGGCGTCGAACTCATACGCGGAGATCACCGAGCCAATCGGCTCGCCGCCCGGGGTGTCGTACTCGGCGGTGTAGGTGTGCCAGTAGAGGCCGCTCTGAATCAGCTCCGGCGCGTCTTCGAAGTCCTGGCGCAGGTCATCTTTGGAGACGTCCAGAATTTCGGTTTTGACGTTCTGGCGGTAGTCGGTGCTGTCCACCAGCTGCTTCAGGCCGCGCCACAGGGATTCCACCTTCTGGAACTCAGGATGGTGCATCACCGCGTCCAGCTGGCGGCTGATTTGATAGTCCAGCTCCGCGATGTGGTGGTCAATCAGGGTCTTGTCGAGCTTCTCCACGGTCTTTCCGGACTGACGGATGCAGTCCATAAACACCTGCATCGCCGCCGTCAGTCGTTCGCCCGCCGGGGCGTCGGACAGCGCGGCATCATCCAGAAAGTCGTTAATATCGCCCAGGCGGGACGCCGGGGTCAGGTTGATTTTGTCAAACAGGGAGGCGTAAACGCTCTCTTTTTCCAGTACAGCGGTCTGCCCCTGCGCGGGGGCGGTTTCAGTATTTACAGACATCAGCATATTCCCGGTTAATCCATTAAATAACGCACGCCGTTTATTTCGGGGCCAGCGCGCTCATTTCGTCGCGTAATTCCTGCGTCAGCGCCGGGTCTTTCAGGATTTTCTCAAGCTCTTTTCTGAAAGTGGCGTTATCAAGGAGGTTGGATTTGAGGTCGCGTAATAAATTCCGCATCGCCAGCATGGCGCGGAGCTGGGGATCTGGCGGGCCACCTGCTCCGGTTCGAAATCTTTCATATCGGCGAAGCGGAGCTGAATATTTTCTTCGGCGCTATCGCCGGCCAGCGTGTTCTGTACCGTGAGGCTGATTTCCGGGCTGAATTCCGAAAGTACGCTGTTGAAGTTATTTTTATTGACGTTGATTTTTGCTCTTTCCGATAATGGCCGGTCTTCTTTGCCATTACTGAAATCACCGATGGTGAGGAGTTTCAGCGGCAGCTCGACTTTCTTCTGCGCGCCTCCTGTGTGCAGAGCCAGCTTTAAATTAATGCGTGCCTTGGGCACCTCATTCTGGAACGTATCAGCCATAGCGGTCCCTTCCCGTGAGGAATAATGTGTTAAAGATAACGGTGTGTGAAGACCCGGATATAGTAGAGCAAAGCGCCAAAAAATATCAACCTGCCGGTTGCAAAGTCCATTATAAGACTTTCCTCAGGCATCTTAAGGCAAATGTAAAAATGAAACGCATGAGACAAACAAAGCTGGTATGTAATAACAACTCTTTTCTTACAATAAAGGCAGGATGTATACCTGACAGAGGAATGTGAATTAAATTCATATCTGAATAGGCAACGTTGATTGATGCAAATCAATATGTAACGCAAATACTGGTCGTTCCGGATACTGAAACGCGCGCGAACAGGGGCGTAAGAAATAAATTATTTTTTATCCTTTACCGGCCATAAAAAAGTCCAGTAGTGGATTTTAATATGGCTATAATTAATGGCTGACAGGATTAATATAAAACTTACAAATAATACTTGCCAAATATCCGGTATCGATGGTTAAACCGGACAACGTATAGAGTCGCGCTGAGCGTAAAAGAAATAGCGGCATTTCATTCAGCAGATATATTAAAACAGAGCTTACAATAATACCTCTCGCTCATTAATTCCTGCCTGGCGCCGGGTAAAGCGGGTTTACCGCTTAAAGGCCCGGCCGGCAGAGATTGCCAGCGCCCGTTCGAAAGCGACGCGTCCTGTTCCCGCCAGCCAGGACTCAATGGATTGCAGCTGCGGATTCATTTGCCGCATCGCCGCCAGATCGGCATGCCCCGCCAGCCGTCCCTCATCCACAGGTTCGCATTCCCTCTCCCGCCAGGCTATATCTTAGACACCTTTCTTCATACAGGAGTGAATAAGATGGGCAAAAAGATTCTGATGCTGGTGGGCGATTACGCCGAAGATTACGAAACTATGGTGCCGTTTCAGGCATTACAAATGATCGGTCATCAGGTTGATGCGGTCTGTCCAGATAAAACAAAAGGCGACTTCATTATGACCGCGATCCATGATTTTGACGGCGCCCAGACCTACAGTGAGAAACCCGGGCACCGCTTTGTTCTCAACGCCGATTTTACAACGGTGAAAGAACAGGATTACGACGCGCTGTTAATCCCCGGCGGCCGGGCGCCAGAATATCTGCGCCTGAATGCGCGAGTGATTAAACTGGTGCAGGCATTTGACGCAGCGCGTAAACCGATTGCTGCCGTTTGCCACGGCCCTCAGCTGTTGGCAGCTGCGGGGGTATTAAAAGGCCGCACCTGCAGCGCCTATCCGGCCTGCGCGCCGGAAGTGCGGCTCAGCGGCGGACATTTTGCCGACATCGGTATCGATCAGGCGCATGTGGATGGCAATCTGGTGACCGCCCCCGCCTGGCCCGCTCATCCGCAATGGCTGGCGAAATTTGCCGAATTGTTGCAGTAGCAAACCTGACAAATATAAAAGGCCGGAACGGATCATCGGGGATTACCCTCTGAAGGCGATGCTGGCGCTAAAAATCGCGCCAGCATCGGTTTTAATGGCAGTTAAAAAAGATTATCGGCAATGCTGTAAGCTCAGCTTTTGGGGTAGACGGTGCAGACTTTCGCCGAAGCAGGGCCAGACGCGATCGCTGCCCGTCTGGTCATTCGATATGACCAGAACAACCGGGAACCACGATATGATAAGTTCGGAAATAACCCCTTTGCTTGCTGCAGCCGTTTTCAACCTAAATGGCGTTTAGCCTCCTTACGCACCCGGTGCAGTACATGATGTTTGATCCCACTGTAATCCGGGTGTTCAGACAGATTCTCGATATCACGTTCCCGGCCAAAAGGCAGGGCGATCTCCTCAACAATTTTTCCTGGGTTTGCTGACATAATCAGAATGCGATCGGCGAGGAATAGCGCCTCTTCCACGTCGTGAGTGACAAAAAGCAGAGTGGTGCCGGTATTGAGCCAGGCCTCACGCAGCAGTTCCTGCATCATCAGACGGGTTTGCGCATCGAGCGCGCCGAAGGGTTCATCCAGTAACAGCACATCCGGGCCGGGTAGCCAGGCGCGCGCCAGCGCTACCCGCTGTTTCATACCGCCTGAAAGCTGCCAGGGCGAATGGTGCTCAAAGCCTTGCAGGCCAACGAGTCCAAGCCATTCCATCGCACGGGCGTTAATTTCATCTTTGCGATGCTTACCCAGCCGAGGACCAAAGGTGACGTTATCCAGTACCGATAGCCACGGAAAGAGGTTAGGCTGCTGGAAGATCATTCCGCGATCCGGCCCCGGCTGGCGGACCGGTTTCCCCCCCGCCACCACGCGCCCCCGATCCGGTTTGTTAAACCCGGCGACCAGGTTAAGAATAGTGGACTTACCGCAGCCGGAAGGCCCCAGGAGCACCACAAATTCCCCTTTGTGGAGCGACAGGCTGATATCTTCCAGCACCGTGAACGGCTGTGGCTTCGCCGCAAAGGCGAGCGATACGTTTTCCAGCGTGATAGCACTCATTATTCTTTCCCCGCCCAGGGTACAAACAGGCGCTGCAGCCCCAGCAGCAGTAAATCCAGCGCATAGCCAATGCCACCCAGTAGCAAAATGCCAAGCATGACGATATCGGTGCGTAAATAGGAACTGGCGTTAATGACCATCCAACCCAGCCCCGAACTGGCAGCAACCATCTCCGCCGCGATAAGCGACGTCCAGCCAATGCCAATCGACAGCCTGACGGTGGTGAACAGTTCCGGTAACGTATCCGGTAACACCACGCGCAGAAAGATCTGTTTGCGTGAAGCACCAAGCGTTTGCGCCACACGAATGCGCGAACGACCAATACGCTCTACCGCAGCAGATGCCCCCACTACCACGCTAAGGAAAGTGGCAATAAAGATGAGAAAGAACTTCGAGGCCTCACCAATCCCCAGCCAGACGACCGCCAGCGGAATAAGGGCAATTTTGGGCAGCGGGCGCAAAAACTGCACAAACGGATTCAGCACCGCCGCCAGACCTTCCGACAGCCCCATCAATAATCCCAGAGGAATACCGATGATGATTGCCACAGAAAAAGCGCTTAACGCACGTGCCAGGCTGACGGCAACATGCTCCCACAGCGGCACCTGACGATAACCATCCGCCAGCAACTCTTCGGTCGTCAGGCCTATATCCATTAGCGATGGCAGCAGCAGCGGATCAACCCATTGCCGCGAGGCCGCCACCTGCCAGACGATAAAGAAAACAGTGACCGAAACGACGCTGATGGCAATGTGATAACTCAATCTCATTGCGCGGCTACCGCTGCGTCACGGATATAACGGGAGTTAATGGCGCTGTCCCAGCTGGCCGGGATATCACGTTGGCGAATCTCGCCGATATCAGCAAGGAAGTGAGAGGTTTTGGTCAGCGCTTTCCCAATCCCGCTGTCGGTGGTTTGCGTACCGTTCCCCAACCATTGCGCCGTACCCTGCTGGCTCAGCGTGGGATATTCCAGCCCACCCAACGTATTGACGGCGGTCGTCACCGGCGCGCCCACCTCTTTCGCAACAATGGCCGCCGCGCGCTCCGGGTCTTTCTTAAACTCATCGACTTTTTGCTGATGAACACGCAGGAACGCGCTGACGGTTTGCGGATACTGCTCAGCAAAAGCTTTACGCACAACGTAGTTGTTATAAATCAAGTAGCCATCTTTTTGCAGATCTTTGGTTGCGAACACCTGATGCCCGCCAGAAGTCTCCAGTTCCTGAGCAAACGGCGCCCAGACATAGCCCGCGTCGATATCACCGCGTTTCCAGGCTGCGACCATTTCCGCCGGACGCAGCGGCAATAACGTTATTTTACTGCGGTCGAGATGGTTAACGCTGATAGCGGCCTCAAGCGCATATTGCGCCGTCGAGTTTGGCGGATAGGCTACGCGTTTACCCTCAATATCTTTAATGCTGGCAATACCGTCTTTACCAATTAAACGCTCGTAGCTGGCAATCACGCCAGAGACGCCGATAATTTCCACCGGCAGTTTTCTGACAATGCCTGCCGTTGCCGGGCTGGATCCAAAATTAGCAATATCAATCGCATTGCTGGCAAAGTAATTTAACGCATCAGCACCGGACGCAAATTGCACCCATTTCACCTTGCTGTTGAGTGCCTTATCCAAAGAACCATCGGCCTTAGCCAGCATCAGCACCTGAGAACCGCCGCTATATGCCACCCGAACTTCCGCTGGCGTTTCGGCAAAGCTGCTATTAACCCACAGGCCACCCGCTGCAAGTAAGACACAGAGACTTTTATTCATTTAATTTATCCTTTAAATAACAACGTTTTTAATGCCATGTCTCGCGTTGCGCCAGCCATAGCCGGGCACACTGCCGGGCGAGCGCTTCTGCGGGATCAATTGACACGGCCAGATGCGGTGAGGTCACCTCAGCCAGCGCAACCGGCACTTCTGTACAGGCCAGCACCAGCCGCTCTGCGCCACGATCGCGCAATGCCTGGGCCTGTAGACTCAGCAGTTCTCCGCCGGTACGCAGTTCGCCGCGTTTTACCGCATAGCATCCCGGCACAAACCACTGCCGCAGTTCTTCTTGCGTCGGCTGTACGCTTTCGATCCCCATCGCGGTAAATCCGTGCTGAAACCAACCGGCATCCAGCGTGCCCTGGGTAGCGATAATCCCGACCCGCCGGGGTTTCTCTTTCCCGTCGAATACCGCCAGCGTGGCGTCCACAACATGCAGCAACGGTGCGTCGCTATGCTGCGCCAGCGCCTCATACCAGTGGTGCGCCGTATTACAAGCAATGGCAATATGACTGACGCCCACGCGGTTCAGCTGTTCCACACCGTACAACAACTGCGGCAGCGGGGATGGCCCCGTTCCCGCCAGCGCCCGCTGGCGATCCGCAATTTGCGGCACATTCCATACCACATGGGGAATTTGCTGTTGGTCGCTGCTGGCGGGCGTTGCCCGCAGCAATTTATGCATCAGATCCAGCGTCGCCAGCGGCCCCATGCCGCCAAGAATTCCCAGCAGAAATGGTGTACTCATGATGGCAAAGAATCGGCGATGACCTGACGGTAGCCAAACAGACCTGCGCTTCCCCCCGTATGGATAAACACCACATTCTCATCCCTGCGGAAATGACCTTTACGGATCAGATCAATCAATCCGGCCATGCCTTTTCCGGAATAGACGGGGTCGAGCAGAATCCCCTCGTGCTGCGCCAGCAACTGCAGCGCCTCAAGCATCCCTTCGGTGGGCAAGCCATAGCCTTCGCCGACATAATCACCGTTCGCCACCACCGCCTCACGCGGCAATTCACCCGGTACACCGAGCAGTTCCCGCGTCTGCTGCGCCAGACGCCAGACGTTGTGTTCCTGTTTTTCGCGCGGAGCGCGGACGCTAATCCCGAGGAGAGGAATACCGCTGTGCGTGGCAGTTAAGCCCGCAATCAGGCCAGCCTGTGTACCTGCGCTACCGGTGGCATGAACGATATGATCGATGCGCAGCCGTAGCTGGCTGGACTGCCAAAGCAGTTCTTCCGCGCAGGAGACGTAGCCCAGCGCGCCGATAGCGTTCGAGCCTCCACCGGGGATGACATAAGCGGTGTGGCCCCTGGCTCGCAGGCTTTCCGCGTGTTGTTCCATTGCCTGCTGCATATCCGTACCGCCGGGAAGATGAGCGATAATTTTGCCCCCGAGCAAACCGTCCAGCAGCACATTGCCGGATTGCTGATACTCATCACCCAGCGTCGTGACGCGTTGTTCGAGAAAAATATGCGTTTCCAGACCCAGTCTGGCTGCCGCCGCGACGGTCTGACGCACATGGTTAGACTGCGTGGCGCCCTGGGTAATGATAATATCCGCCTGTTTTGCCTGGGCATCGCCCAGCAAAAACTCAAGTTTGCGGGTTTTATTACCGCCAGTGGCGAGGCCTGTGCAATCGTCTCGTTTTATCCAGATATTTGGCCCCTCCAGCAAGCGTGAAAGCTGCGTGAGAGGCTCCAGAGGGGTCGGGAAGTGGCCAAAATGAAGCCGGGGGAAACGCGCCAGATGCATAATAACTCCTGTAAAAAATGACTACGCAGCAAATTAAAATTTTGCCGCGAGGATAAAAGGTTCATACAATATTAAGTATGACTATATTTATTTTCTCACTGATGACTTACCAAGTTTTTCAGCTATGGTTATGAGAAAAAAAGATAAAAATAGTGCTTTTATTTATTTTGTTCATCAGCACTAATTAACCGGACATAATACCAACGCTTTCGAACAGATAACCCAAAGACGTATTTAACCAGGCAGACAACCTCAGGTATTTAATGCTTCCAGGGCGACAAACGCCTGCCAGCTCACCTCATCGATCCAGATACCCTCTTGTTGACGGCGGGTATACGCGCGCAATTCCGGCTCTCCGGGGATCTGCACATTGCGCCCTTCCTGCCCGCTACGCACCCAGTCCACCTGCGCTAATAGCGCCTGCTGGTAACTCTCCTGCGCCCCCAGCCGCGCAGGATCAAATAAAATCGATAGCATATTGTTGATGATTCCGGCACGTGGAGGAATTTGCTGGCTTTCGGTTTCGCCGCCGGTCAGCGCAGCGCCGAGTAGACTACAAATCAGCGACAAACCTGCGCCTTTATGCCCGCCAAAAGGCAGCAAGGCACCGAACGGTTCCGTCATTAATACCGCAGGGTCGGTGGTGGGTTGTCCGTTCGCATCTACCGCACATCCTTCAGGGATGGCTCGCCCTTCATTCCATGCGATGCGCGCTTTATTGCCTGCTATGGCGCTGGTTGCGAAGTCAAGGATAACCGGGGGCCGGTTCGCGAGCGGTACCCCGACACAAAAAGGATTTGTGCCGAGTCGGGCACCGAGTCCATCGAAAGGCAGTACGACCGACGGCGCTGCCACGTTGGCAAAATGGAGCGAGACCAGTCCGGCGTCCGCCGCCTGTTCCGCCCATGCGCCGATTCGTCCAAGATGGTGGGTATTAGACAATCCGATTATTGCCACCCCAAACTCGCGCGCACGCTCAATACCCACGGCCATGGCCTGTTCGCCCAACGCCTGGCCGAAGCCGTGCCCCCCATCAAAAGAGACGATCGGTCCGGCATCAGACAACATGGTGAGCGTGGCGCCAGGGTTCAAATCCCCTGCCAGAATGGCCCGAATATAGCGCGGTAACAGGGTCACGCCATGAGAGTCGTGGCCTTTTAGTGAGGCTTCGACCAGGTTATCCGCGACCTTTTGAGCGATATCAGGTCCGGTGCCAACCCTTACCAGATGGCGCTGCAAAAGCGAACGTAAATAATGATCCGAAAATAAAGGCATGATGAGGCTCGCAATGACTGCCCCTACATTGATAAGGGCTATTTAAAAGATGAACCCGACTATACTGAGAATATATTTATGACCTAAACATGAATAATGACTAAGCTTTTCCGCCTGGTAAATAACAAGCCACAAATATCGTTATTCATTTCTCTGATATTCATTTTCATTTAAATCACTTCCTTTCCCGCTCGCCTCTGCCCATGATTTTTGGCTGAGAAACACCTTTCTGGGAAACTGAAATGAATAAAACAAGCAGAATACTCGCCTGTACGCTGGCGCTTTCCGCCCTGGGCGGGATAAGCCAGCCGGCATTAGCGGAAGGAAGCATTAGTATCGCGCAGCAATTTGGCATCGGCTATTTAATTCTTGATGTGGTACGTGACCAACGGCTTATCGAAAAAGAGGGTCAGAAAGAGGGGCTGGATATAAAAGTAGAGTGGCGCACCATTTCCGGAGTGACCGGGATGAATGAGGCCCTGCTCTCTGGCGCTCTGGACGTTGCGTCAGCCGGGGTTCCTCCCGTACTCACCCTATGGGATCGCACCAAAGGTAAGCAAAATGTGAAAGCGATTGCCTCGCTGGGGTCGATGCCCAATTATTTGTTGAGTAATAATCCGGCGGTAAAAAGCATTAAAGATCTGTCCGAAAAAGATCGGATCGCCGTACCGGCAGCAGGCGTCGGTTTTCAGTCTCGGACATTACAAATCGAGACCGCGAAATTATATGGTGACGGGGACTTCAAACGCTTCGATAAAATTAGCGTCAGTTTACCGCATCCGGACGCCAGCGCGGCATTAATTGCCGGCGGATCGGAGATTACCACCCACTTCTCAAGCCCGCCCTTCCAGTATCAGGCGCTGGAACATAAAAACGTGCATAAAGTGCTCAGCTCCTATGACGTACTGGGGGGACAGGCAACCTTTAATGTTCTCTATACCACCCAGAAATTCCATGATGAAAACCCCAGAACCTATAAAGCGTTTTATCGCGCGCTCAGCGAAGCCGCAAGTATTATTAACCGTGACAAAAACGCCGCTGCCGAAACTTACATTCGCGTTGAGAAATCGCGGCTGCCTTTGCCGCTGGTACAAAAAATTGTTAACGATCCCGAAATCAGCTTTACGGTTTCCCCTGAACGTACTGGCGTATATGCCGAAAAACTCCATGAGCTTGGGATACTGAAAAATAAGGCCGGCTCGTGGAAAGATTATTTTTTTAACGAAGCATGGGAAAACCCCGGCAGCTAAACCGCGATACTGGAGGCTATGATGGTCAATCAGCAAATTGATGGCCCGCTGCTGCAGGTCAGCCATGTCGATATTGAATACCGCACCCGTGAACGCCGGGTACGCGCGACGCACGATGTCAGTTTTGATGTCTGGCCTGGGGACCGCTTTATTCTGCTTGGCCCCTCAGGCTGCGGAAAATCGAGCCTGTTGAAAGCCGCAGGCGGTTTTATTGCCCCACGCAGCGGTCAAATTTCGCTTGCAGGGACGCCAGTTAGCGCCCCCGCTCCGGACCGTATGATGGTATTCCAGGAGTTCGACCAGTTGCCGCCGTGGAAAACGGTGCTGGAAAACGTCATGTTTCCTCTGCTCGCCAGCCGCAAAGCCAGCCGTTCACAGGCAAAAGAGACGGCGCTGCATTTCCTTCACAAAGTCGGTCTGGCGGAATTTGCTGACGCGATGCCCCATACGCTCTCCGGCGGCATGAAGCAGCGCGTCGCCATCGCCCGTGCGCTGGCGATGAAACCGCGCATCCTGCTGATGGACGAACCCTTCGCCGCCCTGGATGCGCTGACGCGGCGCACGATGCAGGAAGAGTTGCTGACGCTCTGGGAAGAAGAGCGCTTTACGCTGCTTTTCGTCACCCACTCGATTGAAGAGGCGCTGGTCGTAGGCAGCCGTATTGTGGTGCTTTCGCCGCATCCAGGACGCGTCCGGGCAGAGCTTAATTGTCATCAGTTCACGCTTAATGATTTCGGCAGCGAGGCGTTTCAACACGCGGCTCGTCATATTCACCATCTGTTATTCCCGACGACCGGCAACGGTCCGTCTCACTCATCCGGCGAGGAGCCAGCGTATGTCCCAGCCACCGTACATTCGTCCTGAATTCGAACGCGAATTACCGCCGCTACGTAATCTGCCGGTGGAAACGCCGCTACCCTTAAGCCAGCGCCTGTGGAATCAGGCATGGCTGCGTAAGTCTGTGATTGTCGCCCTGGTGCTGGCGCTATGGGAGATCGCCGCGCGAATACAGCAAAACGATCTGATGCTGCCCGGGGTATTTCAGACGCTGCAGGCGTTCAGTGAAGACCTGCGCAATGGCGAACTGCCGGAAAAAATCGTCAATTCACTCAGTACCCTGCTGAAAGGATATCTGGCAGGCAGCGCGCTGGCGCTGATTGCCAGCGCCCTGGCAGTGACCACGCAGTTTGGTCGCGATCTGCTCAGCACATTAACCGCGATGCTCAATCCACTGCCGGCAATTGCGCTGCTGCCGCTGGCTCTGCTGTGGTTTGGTCTGGGAAATGCCAGCCTGATATTTGTACTGATACATTCCGTCATGTGGCCCATCGCTCTGAATACCTGGTCCGGATTTAGCAGCGTGCCGGAAACGCTGCGCATGGCCGGGCGCAACTATGGCCTGCGTGGGCCACGCTATGTGATCACGATTCTTATTCCGGCATCGTTGCCCGCCATCCTTTCCGGTTTGAAAATAGGCTGGGCTTTCGCCTGGCGAACGCTGATTGCCGCCGAACTGGTATTCGGCGCCTCCAGCGGCGAAGGGGGGCTGGGCTGGTATATATTCCAGAATCGCAATGAGCTGTTCACCGACCGGGTATTTGCAGGGCTGTTAACGGTCATCGCGATTGGTCTGCTGGTGGAAGGCATCGTATTCGCCAGTCTGGAAAAGATCACAATTAAGCGCTGGGGGATGCAGCGTTAACCCCACATTCATTCAGGCAGCTACTGCGCCCCCCCATTAAAACGTCCGCTGGCGCCTTTCAGGCTGGCTCACCGTGTTGCCGAAGTCGCGGCAACGCGCCTTATCCTTACCACGATATGATAAAAGCCCGCGGGGAAATCAGCGGGCTTGTGGGATTGTCGTCATGGTCCATCCCTGGCGTGCTTGACACCGCTACCGCGAAGCAAACCTTGCGACATGCTCTGCGAGAAAATCAATTTCCTGCGGCGTATTATAAAAGGCCAGCGAAGGCCGGACGGTACTCTCATAACCAAAATGGCGCAGGATCGGTTGCGCGCAGTGATGTCCGGATCGCACGGCAATGCCGACCTGACTGAGATAGCGCCCCACGGCTGCATTTTCATGACCCGCCAGCACGAAAGATAAGACGCTGGTTTTGTTCGCCGCGGTACCGACCAGCGTCAGGCCCGGAATAGCCGACAGCTTCTCGATGCCATACTCCAGTAAGGCGTGCTCGTACTGCGCAATGTTTTCTATCCCCAGCGAGGTGACATAATCGATAGCCGCCCCCAGCCCGACGGCATCAGCTATATTGCCCGTCCCCGCCTCAAACTTATTCGGCGAGGGCTGATAGCGCGTCAGTTCAAAGGTCACGTCGGCAATCATATTCCCGCCGCCCTGATAAGGGCGCGCCTCTTCCAGCACCTCCTGCTTGCCATAGACCACGCCGATCCCGGTCGGCCCAAAAATTTTATGGCCGGAGAAGACGAAGAAATCGGCATCCAGCGCCGTCACGTTGGTCGGGATATGCGAAATAGACTGCGCGCCGTCGATGGCAATGCGCACCCCAAAACGATGGGCGATCTGCACCAGCTCCTGAACCGGCGTGACGGTACCCAGCGCGTTAGAAACGTGGGTCGCGGAGACAAAGCGGGTTTTATCGTTGAACAACCGGATATATTCCTCAACGATCAGCTGACCGTGCTCATCAACCGGCGCAACGCGGATCGTCGCGCCCGTTTCCTGGGCAATAAGCTGCCACGGCACAATATTGGCGTGATGCTCAAGCAACGTCAGGATAATTTCATCCCCCGGTCGTAATAGCGGCTTCACGTAGCTGTGCGCTATCAGATTGAGCCCTTCCGTGGTACCGCGCACGAAGATGATATTTTCCGGGCCGCGGGCGCCGATAAAGCGCGACACTTTCTCACGCGCGGCTTCATAAGCATCGGTGGAACGAGCGGCAAGCGTATGCGCCGCCCGATGAACGTTCGAATTCTCATGTAAATAATAGTGGCTGATACGATCGATAACCTGCTTCGGGCGCTGGGTCGTCGCGGCATTATCCAGCCACACCAGCGGATGTCCGTCCACCTGTTCGCTAAGGATCGGGAAATCAGCGCGGATGCGTTCCACCGGGATCTGTCCAACCCGCGCCGGCGGCGCCGTTTTTACGCTGGAAGGGGGTAACGGCGCGAATCCGCGAGGCGCGATATCCGCCCTGCTCTCCTGGCCCAATGGCAGCACCCGCGGCGCGTAAGCGGCTTCGGTCGCACGCGGGCGTGCGGGCGCGTCGCCAGGCAGCCCCTGCAGATCGCGCGCGTCGGGCAGACCATAATCACGCGCGGAGGGCGCGTCGCCCGACCATCCGCCGGGCGCATAGGGAAGCGTGAATAAATTACTCGTAGTCATAATATTCACCCACTTCAACATCCTCCAGCACGGCAATGGCGTCATCGGCCAGGATCGCAGCGGAGCAATAAAGTGAGAGTAAATAGGAAGCCACGCCGTTATCGTCGATCCCCCGGAAGCGCACCGACAAACCGCGAGACTGTTCGTTTGGCAGCCCTTCCTGATAAAGACCCAGCACGCCGCGTTTGCTTTCACCGGAACGAATCAACAGGATATTGGTTTTTCCGCCCTGGCCTTTCGGGTTTTTCAGACCATCGACAAACAGCTTGTCGGAAGGGATCAGCGGAATACCGCGCCACAGGATAAACGTGCCCCCATGCAAATTCACGGTGACCGGCGGCACGCCGCGTCGCGTAGCCTCACGCTGAAATGCGGCAATCGCGCGCGGATGGGCCAGAAAGAAGGAGGGCTCCTTCCAGACTTTGGACAACAGCTCATCCAGGTCATCCGGCGTTGGACGGCCATTGCGGGTCTGAATACGCTGCGAGTCGTCGATATTTTTCAGCAATCCATATTCATCGTTATTGATCAGCTGACTTTCCTGGCGCTCGCGCAGGCTTTCAATCGCCAGCGCGATTTGCTCTGAGGCCTGGTCGTAGGGCGAGCTGTAGAGATCGGCGATTTTGGTATCGACGTTTATAATGGTCGTAATCGAATCCAGCTGGTATTCACGCGGCGTGGTCTGATACTCGATATAGCCCTGAGGTATTTCAACGCGCGACGGATCCTGGCTGCATAATACATCCAGCGGCGTCTCCCCCTCCACGACCTTGTTCACCCGGTAAATTCCCGATTCCAGGCCCTTATAATCGAGAAAACGGCTGACCCAGCGCGGGGTGATTGCCGCAAATTGCGGTGCCGTTTTGGTCACGTTCGCTAACTGATACGCGGCTTCACGCCCCAGTGCATTAATGCCTTTTTGTTCTGCCATAATGATTCCTTAGTGTTTGAAAGAGTGGAGCTGAAGGTTAGTACTGCGGCAAACGGGTATCGACATCCCGTGCCCAGGCGTTTAGGCCATCTTTTAAATTCATCACGCGCCCCTGATAACCTGCGCGCTGGAGTGCCCGAATGGCGAAAATACTGCGCTGCCCTATCTTGCACAGAAATACCGCATCGACCGTCGGGTCGAATTCACCGATACGTCTGACTATCTGGCCCAGCGGCATCACTTTTGCCTGCGGAAATTTTGCAATCGCCCTTTCGTGGGGTTCACGAATGTCGATCAGCTGCAGGGGTCTTCCCTCCTCTATCCAGGCGTGAAGCTCAAGCGCCGTGACGCTTTCAACCGGAACTTCTGCTTCATCAGGTTTCAGCCCGCAAAACTCCTCGTAGTCGATGAGCGCATGAATCGAGGGATGCTCACCGCATACCGGGCAGTCGGGAGCCCTCTCCAGCCGCAGCTCGCGTTGCTTCATCTGCCACACATCGAAGAGCAACAGGCGGCCAATCAGGCTCTCGCTGCCGCCGACGATTAGTTTGATCGCTTCCGCCGCCTGAATGGTGCCGATAATCCCCGGCAGCACGCCGACAACGCCGCCTTCGGCACAGGAAGGTACCAGCCCCGGCGGCGGGGGCTCGGGATAAAGACACCGGTAGCACGGGCCTTCCCCGGCATAAAAGACGCTGGCCTGCCCTTCGAACTGGAAAATGGAGCCATAGACCAGCGGTTTACCCAGCAAAACGCAGGCGTCGTTGATCAGATAACGGGTGGGATAATTATCCGTACCGTCGACGACGAGGTCATATTCCCCAATAATTTCGAGCGCGTTTTTGCTGCTCAGGGTGGTGTTATAGGTCACCACCTGTATCTCTGGGTTGATGGCTTTAATCTTGTCTTTCGCCGAAGCCACTTTGGGTCGGTTGATATCTTTGGTGCTGTGAATGATCTGTCTTTGCAGGTTGGAGACGTCGACAAAATCAAAGTCGACGATCCCCAGCTTACCGACCCCCGCCGCAGCCAGATAAAGCGCCACCGGCGCCCCCAACCCGCCGGTGCCGATAAGCAATACGCGGGCCGCCTTCAGCCGCTTTTGCCCCTCAATCCCGACTTCCGGTAGCAGCAGATGGCGGCTATAGCGGGCAATTTCCGCATGCGTCAGCTCCGTCAGACGGTCATCCGGGATAATGCTCGGTCTGCTCATATCGCCTTCCCGACGCCGCCGGCAATGGCGGGAACCAGCAGCACTTCCGCCCCATCGCTAACCGGAGTCTCCAGCCCGCCGGTGGTTTTAATGTTGTTCTCTCCCACGTAAAGATTGATGAAACTGCGCAGCGCGCCCGTATCGTCATACAGATGCGGCTGAATGTCAGGAAATCGCTCCGCCAGCGCTGCGACCAGCTGCCCAACGGTGTGGCCTTCGAGGATCACTTTCCCCTGACCGTCGGTGAAGGCGCGTAGCGCAGTGGGAATCAGTAATGTCGATGCCATAGTGGTAATCTCTCCGTGTTTTGTTCTGGTTTCCGGCAACGTTGTGCCCGTTATTCACGTCATAAAACGATCTGCACGTCCTCCTGCAAAAAGCGCTGGCGGTCCTGGGTCAGCCGCCAGCTGGTCAGCGCCCCCGCCTCGCGCTGCGCGACCGCCACGATGATATAGGCGTAAAACGGCAGCGCATGTTCGCGATCAAATTCCGATGGAATGGCCGGGTGATCGGGGTGCGAGTGGTAATAGCCGATCACGTCCACATCCTGAGCCAGCGCAGCGCGTTCCGCCCGTAGGGAGTCGTCGGCGGTGATGACAAAACGGTGGTACTGCTCCTCCGACTCGCGAGCATTAACAATGGGGAAAATCGCCGTCACGCGGGCATCGCCCTGCGCGGAAAAGTGGCCAAAGAGCGCACCGCAGCATTCGTTGGGATAGGCCTTTTCCCCTTCAGCGCCAATCAGCCTGGTGATTTCTTGAGTCAATTCAATCATGGGTTTCATTCCAGAAAGCGTCAGTCAGATAACGCGAGCCGACATCACACAGCAGCGTGACCACCACCGATCCCGCCGGCAGCGTGCGGGCCAGCCGCGCGGCGGCGGCGACATTAGCGCCAGAGGAAATGCCGACAAAAATGCCGTCCCGCCGGGCGAGGCGCCGCGTGCTCGCATAGGCCTCCTCGGTGGTGACGGGAATAACGTCGTCGAACAGGGTTTCGTCGAGAATGCCCGGTTTAATGCTGCTCCCCATATGCTTGGTCCCTTCAATGCCGTGGAATGGCGAAGCGGGCTGTACGGCGAGCGTTTTCACGCGCGGATTTTCATATTTAAGCCGCCGCGCGATGCCGACGAAGCTGCCGGAGGTGCCCATACCGGCGACAAAATGGGTGATCTGTTGCCCGCTCTGCTCCCAAATCTCTTTTCCGGTCGTCGCGAAATGCGTATTCGGGTTAACGGGGTTGTTATATTGGTCCGGATAAAAATAACGTTCCGGATGCGCAGCAACTTGTGCCTGAACTTCAATATAGGCGCCATCAGAACCTTCCAGCGGATCGGTCTCCACAATCGTGGCGCCATAATGACGAATAATACGTTTGCGCTCCGGGCTGGTATTCTGCGGCAGATATAGCCGGACGTGATATCCCAGCGCCGCGCCAATCATCGCGTAGGCAATACCGGTATTACCGCTGGTCGCATCAATAATCGTTTTACCCGGCGTTAATAACCCTCGAGCAATCCCGTCCAGCACCATCGCTTTCGCCGCGCGGTCTTTCACCGAGCCGCTGGGGTTCATAAACTCTGCTTTTGCCAGCAGCGTTACGCCAGGTAGCTCGGCGGCAAAAGAGGGTAACGTGATTAACGGAGTAGCGCCGATCGTTTCAAGTAAATTCATAATGATTATCACGCTGTTATTTTATTTATTCCGATGCGCTGGCCATTTCATTTTATTATCGGCGGAATTAAATTCCGTCACCGTCGCTGAAATGTTTTTGCTGTACCCGGGCCTGCTGCACATGACTATCCGGCGGAACATCACGGGTCAGCCATATATTTCCGCCAATGCTGGAACGCGCGCCGATAGTAATTCGCCCTAATATTGTTGCGCCGGCGTAAATAACGACATCATCTTCAATGATTGGATGGCGAGGATAGTTTTTTTGCAACTGCCCGTCATCGCCGGCAATAAATCGTTTGGCCCCAAGGGTAACCGCCTGGTAAATACGCACGCGTTTACCGACGATGGCCGTTTCACCAATCACCACGCCGGTTCCGTGATCGATAAAGAATCCGTCATCAATCTGCGCGCCGGGATGAATATCTATTCCGGTCTGGCTGTGCGCTTTTTCAGATATCATTCGCGCCAGCAGAGGCAGACCGAGCTGATGCAGCTCGTGGGCAAGACGATAGTGCATAACGGCGTGAATTCCCGGATAGCAGAGCAGCACCTCATCCATGCTGCGCGCGGAAGGATCTCCCTGATACGCCGCGAGGATATCGCGATCGAGACGCTGGCGGATGACCGGCAAACGGTTGGCAAACTGCTGAACCCGCCTGACCGCCTCCTGCGACAGCGTGTGACTCGCATCCTGCTCATCTGACTGATAATAAAGTTCCAGGACCGCTTCTTCAGTCAATCGGTCAAGCGAGGTGCCTAGTAAATGACCAACGTAATAATCTTCGCCCTCTTTGCGTAATTCAATATCACCTAATCGCATCGGATAAAGCACTTTTATCAAGGTATCGGTGACTGAATTAACGCTTTCCCGGGAAGGTAAACTACGTTTATTACGATAATTATTTTTTGCATGTTCATCGCGCCACGCCTGACGAACGCGACGGAGTTCATCGACGACATTATTTAAATGCCAGTTATTTTCTCTTTTCGGCATGAGATACAATTCACCCGCTTCCGGCATAATAATATCCTTCTTAAAATCGCATCGATAAATCTTTTTTTTGCGTCACCTCACTTTTATGCATTACCCACATTAAAAACAAATAACCATATAGACTTTGAATAGCTAAAAAGAGTAAATACTTTTAAATCAACACATTCGACAATCAACCGCACCCGGCGAATACGATCGATGCGTCCCTCCCTCGCCAGAGCGACTCGTTCGCGATGGTACGAAAATGAGGCGGGGTGAAAAAGGGAGTCATTAACGCCACCGTTCAGTTGGACAATGAGGGAAAAGTTATAGCGAATTTATTGCAAAGCATAACTGATTTTTAGCTATTGATTATGAGGAATTAACGTAACATTTCCATTATTAAATCATGATGTTTAAGGTTCCCTATGCGCGCTTTATCCGATGCTCCCGCTAATGAATTCGAGCCAGTACGTTTTGTCCTCACCGATATGGATGAAACGCTCACCTGGCAGGGCCGTTTGTCGGCCGCCGCCTATACCTCGCTTGAACAATTGCAGTCCGCCGGGATACGGGTGATCCCGGTCACCGCCGCGCCGGCGGGCTGGTGCGATCAGATGGCGCGGATGTGGCCTGTTGACGGCGTCATTGGCGAAAACGGCGGGCTTTTTTTCCGCCGCACCGCGGACGGGCATGGCATCGAGCATCATTACTGGCACGCGGAAGACGCCACGGCATCCGTCGCCGCCCGGCTGCGGACCATCGCCGACCGGGTCCTGGCAGCGCTACCGGAAGCCCGTCTGGCGGACGATCAGCCCTTCCGCCTGACCAGCCTGGCCTTCGCGCGGCCTGCCGACCCGGTACTGGAGCGCCGCATCGTCAACACGCTGCGGCAGGCGGGTGCCGACGCTACCGTCAACAATCTGTGGGTGCTGGGCTGGCTGGGTGGCTACGACAAGCTGACCATGACGCGCCGTACTCTGGCTCAGCACTACGGCGTCGATATCGATCGGGAGCGGGAAGCTATTCTCTACAGCGGCGATTCAACCAACGACGCGCCGATGTTCGCTTTTTTCAAACACACGGTAGGCGTCAGCACCGTCCGGCAGTATCTGGATCAACTCCCCGTTGCCCCCCGCTGGGTGACGCTCGGCCCCGGCGGCGCGGGGTTCGTGGAGATGGCGCAGGCGGTATTCGGCCCAAAATCCTTCTGAAAGCAGCAACTTATCCACCAGCTTAACGATTCCCCGGCGCCCTGGTTTTTCTCTCTGGCTTTCAGAGAATGTTGCAGCGGTTGCCTGACGTTCGCAGGCAGCCGGTTCCCATCAGTGCTTCGTTATTTACACATCCCATAACACCATGTCTTATATTAGTTTTTTCTTACTGATAAAAACCAATATCGTCATTTTTACCGTATGCAAAAAAGTTTTCCGTTTGCTGATCTCGCGACGTTTCCAACGAAACACTTTTGTTCATAGAAACAGCGTCTGGAGGTTTCCATTTCCGGACAAATCGATTAAAAATGGTGCATTAATGGCGAAATTTCACGCAAATGATGCAATAAAACGGCAGGTAACGACGGCGGGTTTGCATCAAAAAAGAATGGCTTAGCTTTTTTCTATATAACGTTATTCGTATATATTTGTTTTCGCACACGGCGCAAAGAATATAATTCTCACTAATCCGGCCCCCAAATAATTAAGCCGGGCTAATAAAATATTCCGCCAGCAATTTCTGGCAAGATGCTATGTCCGGAAGGTGTGCAGTGCCAACATGGTTACCCTTAGCGATTGATTCTTTCTGGCCAATGCTTTCCGCGGGGCTGAAATTCACCATTCCCTTAACGCTGATCTCTTTTATTCTTGGGCTGTCGCTCGGGTTTGCGGTGGCACTTTTGCGTCTGTACGGCCCGGCCTTTTTAAAGCCGGTGATACGGTTTTACGTCTGGCTGATTCGCGGTACACCGCTGCTGGTGCAGCTATTTTTGATTTTCTACGCGTTGCCGAGCGCTGGGCTAACCATTGATGCCTTCCCTGCGGCGGTGATTGGCTTTACCGTCAATATTGGTGCGTATACCTCAGAAGTGATCAGGGCAACGCTGCTCGCCGTGCCGAAAGGGCAATGGGAAGCTGCCCATTCCATCAGCATGACATGGGCGCAGTCGCTGCGTCGTATTATTCTGCCGCAGGCCGCGCGCATCGCCGTGCCGCCGCTCTCTAACACCTTTATTTCACTGGTAAAAGACACTTCGCTGGCGTCGGTGATCACCGTACCGGAGATGTTTCTTGCCGCGCAGCAAATTGCGGCAGTGACCTATGAACCGCTGATTCTGTACAGCGAAGCGGCGATTATTTATCTGTTCTTCAGTTCGGTGTTATCGCATTTGCAAGAGAAGCTGGAGCGGAAATTAGCGGGTACGACAGTAAAAGGTCAGGTCAATGATAACGCTCTCCAGCATTGAAAAAAGTTTCGACGGCAGCCGGGTGCTGAAGAACATCAATTTAATGATTGAAGAAGGCACGGTAACCACGCTGATTGGCCCTTCAGGCAGCGGGAAAAGCACCTTATTGCGCTGCATTAATTTGCTGGAAATTCCTCAGTCCGGGGAGCTGACCATCGGCAAAGAACGCATCGCATTCGCGCCGGACACGCGGATAAAAGGCCAGGATATTCGTCGCATCAGCCGCCAGACCGGCATGGTATTTCAGAACTTCGCGCTGTTTCCGCATATGACCGCCCTCGACAACATCACCGAAGGGCTGATTACGGTGCATAAATGGGATCGCGAACGCGCCCGCCGCCGTGGTGAAGAACTGCTGGATAAAGTCGGCATGCTGCACAAATGCAACGCCCTGCCGAATACGCTCTCTGGCGGCCAGCAGCAGCGCGTGGCGATTGCCCGCGCGTTGGCGCCGTCACCGGCGGTGCTGCTGTGCGATGAACCGACTTCCGCACTCGATCCTGAACTCTCCGGCGAAGTGGTGGCCGTGCTGCGCCAGCTGGCGCTGGAAGGAACAACCATGATCATGGCGACCCATGATTTACGTCTGGCGGCGAATATCGCCAGCCAGGTGGTGTTTCTGGAAGCCGGGGAAATTGTTGAGTCCGGCTCCGCTAACGATTTGTTTTTACACGCGAAGAGACCCCGAACTGCGGAGTTTATCGCCTCTTTAAGCACCGCGCTCCCGTAATCCGGGGCGAGTTAATAAAAACAACATAGGGTAATGCAGATGAAAGCACTCGCAACATTAGTCGTCGCCGGGATTATGCAGCTTGGTTTTGCCCACGCAGCGCTGGCGCAGGATGATTTGGCAAAGATTCAGTCCGCTGGCGTACTGAAAATCGGTACTGAAGGCACCTATCCGCCGTTCACTTTCCACAATGCTTCCGGCACGCTGGAGGGTTTTGACGTAGAGATTGGCCGTGAAATCGCCAAACGCCTGAAAGTGAGCCCGCAGTTCGTAGAAGGGAAATGGGACGGCCTGATCGCCGGTGTCGATGCGAGCCGTTACGACGTGGTGATTAACCAGGTCGGCATTACGCCAGAACGCCAGAAGAAATTCGACTTCTCCGAGCCGTATATCGCGTCTAAAGCGGTGCTGATCGTCAATGACAAAAGCAGCATTAAAAGTTTTGAAGATCTGAAAGGCAAAAAATCGGCCCACACGCTGACCAGTAACTATGCGCAGATCGCGCGCAAATACGGGGCGGATATCGTGCCGACCGATGGCTTTAACCAATCTGTGGATTTAGTGGTGCAGGGTCGTGCCGATGCGACCATCAACGACAACCTGTCGTTCCTCGACTTCAAAAAACATAAACCGGATGCGCCAGTGAAAATTGTCGCAACCCAGTCTGACGCAGAGAAATCCGGCGTGTTGCTGCGCAAAAACAACCCGCAGCTGAAAGCGGCGATTGATAAAGCGCTGGAAGAGATCAAGGCCGACGGCACCTACGAACGTATTTCCCAGAAATACTTCGGTGCGGACGTGTCGAAGTAATTTTTAACCCCGCTGTAAAAGAGAACCGTAAGCCCGGATCGGGTTTACGGTTTTTTTATCATCACAAGACTGTAAAATGCGCTAGCTACGCTTTCTGCGAAATGTTTCTTCAACTGACCGGGAACGCCTTTACAGACTTCCTGTTTATCGACGTCGGAGATTTATGATGCCGTACAAGCTCTATACAGCCGTGTTGCTTCTCGCTGCCGCAAGTTTCTCTGCAACGGCAATTTCTGCTTCAACCCCTTCGATTGGCAATTTGATCAATGAACGTTTGTCCTTGATGAAAGATGTTGCCGGATATAAAGCGCAACATCACCAGGCGATTGAAGATCTACAGCAAGAGAAGAAGGTTCTGGAGAGCGCCACTGCTGATGCTGATTCGCTGGGATTAAAAGGCGAGAGCGTAAGGCCATTTATTCAGGCGCAAATGGACGCCGCCAAGGCGATTCAGTACCGCTATCGCGCCGACTGGTTGGCGGCGCCGGAAACTGACTGGCAGCCTCGCCCGCTTCAGGATGTCCGGACGCAAATCGGCCAACTTAGCCATCGTATTCTGCAAAGTGTGGCGGCACGATTAAAGTCCGGGCAACCTCTGACGGAACAGGGCCAGGAGGCATTTATGCACGCCGTGCAGCAGAAGAATTTACACGAGCAGGATAAGCATAGAATCTGGGAAACAATGAAAGGGATTTCGTTGAAAGATTAAGTGAAAAGCCCCGCTGAAGCACTGAGGAATCCCCATTCATGGGCGGGTGAAAAAGACAGGCATAGCGTTTTGTGATCTACTGATTGTGCAACCAATTCAATGAGATCACCCCTATGCTTGCAGTATCAGGGGGAAGAGAGCCCAGCCTGATTCAGCTATAGCGCAGCACTCCTCCCCTTCAACCTGGCAGCATCACACGCTAACACTGTTCAGCCCGTTGCGCAGACTTTCCACTGAGTATTGCGCCGGTGGGCGCAGTATCGGCCGCGCGGATTGCCGAAGTGAGATGCTCTGGAACAGCCTGACGGACAATATGTTAACAGTGCCCTGTTGACTCGCATGTGGGCCTGACAAGAAACATGCCTTCACTTTCCGGGGGGACGTTCCTGAAACCAAATTCTTAAACGCGTATGCAGAATCCATGTATCCCCCTGTCAGCGCTCATTCAATAGTAGCTACGATGATTTACGAAGAAGATTAAGGGCTAATGACATTCACCGCATATACTGATGACAGAATGATGAACATCATCCAGATCGCGAGGTTCATGACCGGATTGCCAATACTCTGAATACCCAGTCAAATTAAATCACCGGTGAGAATCAGAACCCCTACTTCAGCTGTTGCTCAAAATAAACTCGTAGCGTTCCGGACGAATGAAAAAGCGAGAGTTCTCAGCGCACTGCCCGTTTTCAAACCAGGATGTTCGCTCCAGTAAAAATAGCGGCGCGTTTTTATCGGTTCCCAGCACGTCAACGAGTCCCTTATCCGCGAAGGCCAGCCGGATGGCAATATCGGAGCGACTGATGTAATGTTGCGTGGCTTTTTCTAACAGGACCCAGGTCGGTTCCTTCTCGGTCTCTTCCCAGCTCAGCTCATGAGGAAATGCCGGGAAATGACTGTAACCCACCGCAATGGGATCATTATCCACCAGATGCAGCCGTGAAATAAACGTCAGCGTCCGGGACATTTGAAACAGCGATTGCAGCGACTCTGGCGTTGGCACCTCCTCTTTGACCAGCAAACGCATTGTGGCATTCAGTCCCTGCTGCTTTAGCGACTCATGAAAGCTACGCATGACGTTGATGCCATGTGCAACCTTCTTGCCCGATATGTAGGTTCCCTTTCCCTGCTTGCGCTCGACAATCCCCTGCTCTGTCAGATGCTTCAGCGCGAGCCGTACCGTCACCCTGCTGACCGCAAAGCGCTGTTCAAGCGCAGCTTCAGAGGGCAGTTTTCCGCCAGGTTGAAAATGTCCGGCGGCAATTTCCTGCCGCAGGGTATCGGCAATCTGCCGGTAGAGCGATGTGATGTTTTCACGCACCAGTGTCATTCAGGTTCCGTCTCTCGTATTCCGTTCGGATCTAGTTTAGTCAGAAGCGATCTTAGATCAACTTGTATTAATACGTATTATAACCACATCTCATTATTTCTTATACATGACGCTCAGCATGACCAATTCTCAACCATACGCACTGGCGGTAGACAATATCACTTTTCGCTATCCCGGCGGCGCGCCGGTATTCAGCCATTTCAGTTTTCATGCCCGCCAGGGAGAGTTTGTGGTGTTGCTGGGCCCCTCGGGGTGCGGTAAGAGCACGTTACTCAATCTGCTGGCCGGTTTCACAGAGCCAGAGCGGGGAGCCGTGCGGATTGGCGGTGAGCGTACCACGCCGGAAAACCATCGGCTTGGCTATGTTTTTCAGCAGCCACAGCTCTTTGGCTGGCTGACCGCGCTGGAGAATGTCCGGTTCGGATTGCGGATGCAAAGGCGCGAGGACGTGGCCTCTCAGCGCCGACGCGCTATGACATATCTGCAACGTGTGGGCCTGGTACATGCCGCACATCAGTTGCCGCACCAGATGTCCGGGGGCATGCAGCAGCGCGTGTCACTGGCTCGCGCGCTGGCGCTGGAGCCGGATGTTCTGTTAATGGACGAACCATTTGCTGCGCTCGATGCCATCACCCGTGGGGACATGAACGAGGAGACACTACGTCTCTGGTCCGCCATTGGGCAGACAACGGTCTTCATCACCCACGATATTGAAGAGGCTGTGTTTCTTGCTGACCGCGTCATCGTTCTGAATCGTGCACCCGGCGGCGTACACAGCGAATTGTCCATCGCCTTACCGCGCCCGCGAAGCAATCTGGAGACGCGACAGCTTCCGGCTTTTGCCATGTATCGTAATGAATTACTGAAGCGCATTACCGATGTGATGCAGCAGTCCGACAACCACTCACTCTAACAAAACGGAACATCAATCAAATGGGTAAATCATTTCTTGCTGTGCTGATATCAGGGGTTTTATTCAATGCTGCTGACGCTGCGGATTCCCAGCCGCTGCGTATTGGCTGGGTCTATGCGCTGGCCAACGCGCCTGCACTTATCGCCGAGAAAGAGGGTTTTTATCACCAGGAAGGGCTGACCGTCGAGCTTAAATCCTTTGGTGATGGTCCCGTCATCAGTCAGGCGCTGGCGGCGCATGAACTTGATGCAGCCTATATGGGTGCGACACCGGTATTCCAGTGGTTTTCGCGCGGGCTCAAGGGGCAAATTATCGCTAAGGTGAACAGCGGACAGGCCGCGCTGATCGTTCCCGCACAGAGTGCTATTTCCCGGTTGGCTGACCTAAAAGGCAAACGCATCGCTGGCGTCAAAAAAGGGAGCGGAATGGATGTTCTGCTGCGCGGTGTGGTGCTGCAACAGCAGGCAGGTCTGGTTGCTGACAAAGATGCTCAGATCCTGAGTATGCCCGCCGGTAACATGCCCGCTGCGCTGCAGCAGGGCGTTGTGGATGCAGCCTTCACCTGGGAGCCCTTTGTCAGCGAAGCACTGCTGCGCGGCGACGCCAGACTGCTGCTCGATGTAAACAAAGTCCAACCGGGTTATCCGTGGTATGTACTGATGGCGTTACCGGAGACCCTGAAGGACCGCCCGGACGATGTAGTGAAGCTTATCCGTGCGCATCAGAAAGCAGTGGATTTTATCAATCAGCATCCTGCAGAAGCCGATCGGATCATGGCCGATGCGTTTAAGCTGCGGGCCATTAAAACCGCTGACGGTAAAACGCTGCCGCCGGAGGCGCTGGTTCAGGAAGCCCGTAAACGTATTGAGTGGTCTGTGTCACTGACGAAGAAAGATGGCGCCTTCTTTGAGCAGCTGATGAAGGACTCACAGACGCTGGGCTACATGCAAAAGGCGCCAGAGCTGAATGAATTTGTTGATACGCAGTGGCTGACAAAAGCAGGGATAACGCAGTGAAGTTCAAACCAAACTGGGGCTGGGCTTCCCTGCCCGCGTTACTCATGGTCTGGGTTATCGTTGCGAGTCACTATCCCTCTTATGTGTTGCCGCAACCCTGGGACGTATGTCGGGAAGCCATACGCTGGTTCAGTGATGGTTCCATCTGGGGTCAGCTACAGGCCAGCCTGCTGGAAGAATTCACCGGCTTTATGACTGCCGTGCTGCTGGCACTGATTCTTGGCGTCAGCGCCGGACTTTCCGATCGCGTCAGGGAGTTCCTTACGCCACTGAACAGCCTGTTTATGGCTATCCCGCCCATCGCATGGGCACCGATGATGCTGCTGATCTTCGGCCTGGGATTCGTTTCCATCGTGGTGGTGATTGTCATCGCTGCGCTGTTCCCGATGTGTCTGACCATTCAGGAGGGGATCCGCGGCATCCGTGGCGGTGAAGTGCGTGCAGCACGCACGCTGGGAGCTCGACCGTTTCAACTGCTTCTTCATGTCTATCTGCCCAGCTCCCTGCCATTTATCACCGCCGCACTGCGCATCGGATTCAGCCAGGCATGGCGTGCGCTGGTGGCAGCGGAAATGCTCGGCGCCTCTCAGGGCATAGGCTGGATGGTTGCCATGGGCGGACAGACGGGTAACAGCAGTCAGGTACTACTGGGAATTTGCCTTATCGGGCTTATCGCCTGGTTAATGGAAAATCTTGTTTTTCGCCGCATTGAACAGCGCTATCAGCGCTGGCGCGCCCAATAATTGTGAGGTTAATGTGAGTCAGTTCGATATCCGTGATGCAGGCGATTACATCGCTCCGAAGGGCTTGTATGAGCAGAATAAAGCCCGACCGTTTCTGGGCAGTGTGGCCTGCTCGCATACTCAGTTGACTGCCGGTGCGTGGGAAGAGATCCAACTGGTATATACCGTGGGCGCCAGCGGGCTGGCTGACGGCGCATGGCTGAAGCTCGCCTTTAAATTTTACTCGGACTGGGCGCTGTTTCAGACCAGCGATCCCTCGGCAGCCAACTATGTCAGCGCCGAGTATCAGGCAGGCCCGCTAGTGCCAGGACAGAGCCCTGCCACGGTCCAGCATTTGAAGGTGCGTTTTGATCAGAAGGGGCACGAGCGTCCGTTCCAGAAAGCCATTCTGATCGACATTATTGATGGCTACATCAATCCGGGAGACAAAATCATTATCCGCCTGGGCGATCGGCGCCATGGCGGGGGCGGTACGCGTGTACAGAGTTTCGTTGAGAAAGATTTCCGCTTCCGCCTGTTTGTTGATCCGCTGGGGAGCTCAAAATTTGCTGAGGTACCCGGCGATACGCTGCTGGATATCGTGCCCGGTGAGCCCGCTTCTCTTGCCGCGATCGCGCCAAGGTTACTGGCACCTGAAACGCCTTTCTCCGTTATCGTCCGGCTGGATGACCGCTGGGGGAATACCTGCCGGAGCCTGCCGCTGGCAGGATGCCTGACGCTGACCTCATCGGGAGGTGAAACAGAGCATCATGATTTCCGGCTGGCCGAAGAGGGCTGGGCGATTGCGCGTATCAGCGATTTGCATCTCTGCGCAGGAGAATGGTCGTTCAGCGCCGCACTGGGCACGCTGCCCTTGCTGGAAGGCAAAGGATGGATAACGGTGGAGGAAACCGCCACAGGTCTGCGCCCGCTCTATGCCGATCTTCATGTGCATTCTGATGACACGGTTGGTACCAACGACACGCTGTATAACCTCAGCTACGGGCGTGATGTCGCCGGTCTCGATATTCTTGGCTATACCGCCAACGATTTTAATGTGACTGAAGCGCGCTGGAAGCAGGCGGTAAAGCTGATTAATGCGCTGAACCAGCCAGACAGTTTTGTCTGCTATTCCGGTACCGAGTGGTGCGGTAATACCTGCGCCGGTGGCGATCATAATGTGGTGTTCCTTGAAGATGATGAACCTCAGTTCCCGTTTGATAATCAGGGGCGGCTGGTGCGTTCATTCGAGTGGAATGAGTTCACTGCCGGAACCATCAAACCGGGTGCATGGCCACTTGATGAACTTTATGCGGCCTACGCACGCGAACCGCACAAACATCTGTTAATCCCGCATGTTGGCGGGCGCCGCTGCAACCTGGACTGGCATCACCCGGAGCTGGAGCGCTTGATAGAAGTCGGTTCCGCCTGGGGGCAGTTTCACTGGGTCTATGCCGAGGCGCTCGAACGGGGCTATCGTCTGGGCGCGACCGCCAACAGCGATGAACATCAGGGGCGATGTGGTGGTGGCGTGCCTGCGACAGCCGTCTTCGGATCCCGTGGAGGCCTGACTGGCGTACTTGCTGAACAATTCGACAGAAAAGGTGTGGCTGCAGCGCTTCGTGCCCGCCACACCTATGCCACAACAGGTGAACGAAGCTATGCCGAGTTGCGTGCGGGCGATGCGCTGATGGGAGATGTAGCGGAATTCAGTTCAGCAGATGTACTGCGTTATCGTCTGTTAGGCGATGCGGGCTGGGAAGCGGTAACGCTTTACGATGGAGAAAGAGAGGTATGGCATCGCGATTTGCACGCGGAATTTGGGCGCTCTAAATATCAGTTCCGGGTGCGTCTGGGGGGGGCACGCATTAAGGACCGCTATCGGGGTGCTTACTGGACGGGACATATTGAGGTCACAGGGACACCAATCAATGCGTTTTCCCTCTCGGGCGCAGATCACCCGGAGCAGACCGTCTGGCGTAAAAGTCATACACAGATTGGCTTGCGGACCGACACCAATGGTGACAGCGACACAGTTACTGTCAGTACCGGTGGGCTGGCCGGAGCAAAAATACACGTTCATCTGGACATCAGTAGCTATATCAAAGTGGGCGATCCGCTTTTGCCACAACCACATGCCTGGGCGCCGGTTTTTGAAACGGATATTGATGGTCAAACGCTTCTGATTGCAGGCAAAGAGACTTTTACGCTTCCAGGCACCGAACTTGAGGTAGATATTGAACTGGTTACCGAACAGCCGCTTCCACGTGATATCAGCGGCGAAATTCCACTTTCTGAACTTATCCTGTCAGAAAAACGGGAACATCCGTTCTTCATCAGTGCCAGGCAAAAGGACCAGTCCCGGATTTGGACCTCAGCCATCTTCTTAACGCGTTAAAGAGTGACATGCGGCAGTTTCTTGCCGCATTTTCGGTAGCTATTTGTTGTTTAAGAGTCAGACCGTATTGCAATATCTGCGAAAAGGTCGCCGTCCTGCACCAGCGTCTCCAGCCCACCGCTGCCCTGATGTCGTTTTCCCTTAGGTACAATGTTGATGAAGGAAGTGTAGCCCCGTTACTTTATCCGTACCCAATATACTGGGGTGTTAGCCAGCCAGACCCGGCACGATCGCTGCCCCCAGTCGTCCATGATCCGGGGGATGCTCCCCCGCTCAATCGTGATGGGGGTGCCAACGATCCTTACGGAGAGGCTCCTTCGCCGTGTTTCTCAGCCCTGCGATTTCTCGCCGTCGCCAATCTGCCAGATAAAGGTTGGCGCTTCGCCGTTAACCAGCCAGTTACCGATATTTCTCGCCTTATAAATCACCGGATTGTGCGATGCCACGGTGCGCGCGTTGCGCCAGTGCCGATCAAGGGCCTTACTCACTCGCGTATCCGACGCGCCGAGGGCGTTGAACAGCTCGGTGGCCGCACGCGGGATCCAGTCGCTGGCAATCACCTGCGCCTGCGCCGCTTCGACTTCAGCCAGACGATTGCGCTGTTCAATGAGCGCTTCGTCGCCGCTGGCATGCGCAAGGTAGGCCTGATGCAACGATTCCGCCGCCTGCAATACCGCCGCCCGCGTCGCCCAACTCCAGCTACTGATTTGTCCCACAACCTGGAGTACCTGCGCATCGTCGCGCGGCACGGCGGCATTGCCGTGGCTGTACATCCGGGTCCGCTTTTTCACGCCTTCGGCGACGTCACGCTCAACTGCCAGGCCAATTCCCGCCAGCGTCGCCAGCAGGATATGCTGATAAAACGCGGTCTGATAACGAAAGCGCTGCGCAAAGTCGTAGACGTGATCCTGCTCCACCTGCGCCTGTTTGAAGCGGGTCGTGCCGCTGCCGGTCAGACGCTGACCGAAGCCGTCCCAGTCATCCTCACGTTCAACGCCGGCCTGGCTCGTGCTGACCAGCGCAATCACATCGCCCTGGTTGTCGCTGCGCCGGGCGAAAACATCTATCCAGTCGGCAAACAGCGTACCTGTGCTATAGAATTTCTCACCGTCCAGCCGCCAGCCGCCTTCAACGGGCGTTACGCGGGTGAAAACCTCCCCCAGCCTGACCGCGCCGATTTCGGTCCAGCCGCTGCCCACCAGCTCGCCGTCGAGGAAGCGACGGAACCAGCGATCGCGCGCCGGCGAGTCAGGTTGATTGAGGCGGTCTTCAACGAAGGCGAAATGCGCCCGCAGCGCCTGCGGCAGGTTGGAGTCGGCCTGAGCCAGCTCAATAAGCAGCGCAATTAATTGCGGCAACGACGCGCCCCAGCCGCCCTTTTCCCGCGGAATGCGTACCGTGCCAAATCCGGCCTCTTTCAGCCAGCGGATCTGCTCATCGGGCAGGATGCGGTTTTGTTCGCGCCCCGCTGCCCCCTGCGCGATACGAGCAAAAATCGGTCGGAAGGTCGCCGCCAGCTGTTCATAGTCGGTGCCGGTAGAGAGTAAAGTCATTTTCTGTTCCTCAATGGTGGCTGTCGTCAATGTCATATTGGGTAGGCTCATGGCGTACCGCGAGCAGGAAGAAAATTGGGATAATGGCGGCCAGCGATACGACCCAGAACATTTGCGTACCGAGCGATGCCTGCAGCAGCGGCAGCACAAACAGCGCCAGCGCGCTGCCAATACCGGAAAGCGCGCGGCTGAAGCCAACCCCGGTGGCGCGAATCGCGGTTGGGTATGAAAGCGCCGGATAGATCATCAACTGCGCGCCGGGACCAAAGCCCTCGGCAAACAGCCACAGCCCCAGCATCGCAATCGCCAGCGCTACACCCAGCGCGGCCTGCGGCTGCCCCACCAGCGCGAGGACGATCAGGGCGATAAACTGCAGTGCGAACCCGGCGATCGCGACGTGTCGCGACGGGTATTTCCATGCCAGGTGCATCCCCAGCAGCCCACCGGTAAAGGCGAACAGCGCATTGAGTCCCAGCGAAGCGGAGATGGTTTCGAACACGCCAGCACCAAGGAATTGGGCGAGAATGGACGGCAGGAAAAAGGCGATCGCCGTATACTCAAATGAGATACAGACGTTCATCACCCCGGCGACAATAGTGCGTTCGCGGTACGGTTTTGCAAATAGCACGCGAAAGCTCACTTTAGGCGGTGGAGCAGGACGTTCTGGCGGTGCTTCGTGAGCGTTGATCCCGTAAGAGTCGCGCAGAATACGCACAGCCGAGGTCAAATCGCCCTGGTTGGCCGCCCATAACGGCGATTCATTCATGAATTTGCTGCGCACGGCAATAATCAGCAGCGCCGGAACCGCGCCGAACAGCAGCGATGCGCGCCACAGCCAGTCCAGATGTTCTTTTGGCAACAGGAAATAGAGCCCAAAGATGATTAAAAAACAGACCGTCGAGGCGGCGTACCACATCGGACACCAGGCCGCGAGCCGCGCGGCCTTATTACCCTTCCCGCTAAAGCGGGAAAACTCGGCCAGATAAGACATGGCGACCGGGAGATCGATCCCGACGCCAATCCCCATCAGAAACCGCGCGCCGATTAATACCCAGACATTCGGCGCCAGTCCCGCCGCAATCGCCGATACCACAAAAAATAGCATATCGGCCATAAACACCGAATAACGGCCATATTTATCCGTCAGCCAGCCGCCGATTAAATTACCAATAATCATGCCGACCATTATTGACGAGGTGACAATGCCGGTTAAAAGCGGCGAGAGCTGGAATTCCCGCACCACATCATCAATACCGTAAGAGAGCGTGGTTAAATCATAAGCGTCGAGGAATACACCGCCGAGCGCGAGGAATACAATCATCCGCGCATATTTACTCTGCTCCCTGCCGGAATTAATTAATCGCGCCACATCCCCGACGCTACTCACCGGTGCCGAAACGGCGCCAGCATTATCAACAGACAGAGTACTCATATTATTTACCTTATATAATTGTGCAGGTGACTCTGGTTATAAGCCGGGCTTTAGTATATTAAAAACGATAAATAATCATATAATTATCAATATATTCAATAAGTTAATAAATAATGACGCCAGTAACCGGGCGAGCAAACGCCCGTCCGGTTATTATCGTTTCATCAATGATGTCTTAGTTTGCTGAGACCGGAACCAGTACGTCTTTGACCAGCGGATCGTCAGTGGTCTTTAACCACGTCTGAATACGCGGATCGGAAAAAGCCTGTTTTAATTTGACAATATTCTCCTGCGATAAATACGGTGTACCGATGACTAATTGCGAGGCAAACGTTTTAGGCGCAGGCGGGAATAATATGCCTTTTTCTCGCGGGACTTTTCCGGCATCAAATTGTGAAACATAACCAATAGCGGCATCCACCGAATTCAGCGCTCGCGGCATGGTTAATAAATCCAGCTCTTTAAAATTGAACTTGTGCGGGTTGCCGACAATATTTTTCAGTTTCGCCGTGCGCGGCTCAACCGCCGGATCGAGTGAGATTAACCCTATCCTTTGCAGCAACCATAATGCCTGCCCCTGGTTAGCGCCATCATCCGGCACGACGAGGGTCGCCCCGACGGGCAAATCCTGTACCGATTTATAGCGGTCGGAATAGATCCCGAAGGCCCACTGAAAAACCGGCACGGTCGTCGAAAGCGCAAAGCCGTTGGCGTCCACCACCTGCTTAAGCCACCACTGATGTTGATAGATAGTGCCGGCATACTGCCCCTCCGCCACGGCTCTGTCCGCCTGTACCGGATCCTGTACGCCCACCGCCTCCAGCTTCAGGCCATAATCGGGCGCAATATGCTGACTGATGTACTCAATAATTCGCTGCTCGCCCGCCATCGCCGGTTCGTAGTGAATTTTTAACGTCGTACCGAAAACGACCTGCGGCGCCTGCGCGTATCCGCGCCACCACCAGAACGCGACGGCCAGCGCCGCGATCGCTGCCAGCGCCGCCAGCCATGGCCAGCGGCGGGCTTTACGGAGTTCAAACTGTTCTGTTGTCATGAAGAAATCCCCTGAGTGTGGCGAAGCTTATTGACCAGACGGTCGCCAAAGAATTGAATGATCTGAATCGTGGCGATCAGCACGACAATGGTGGCGATCATGATGTGATTGTCGAAACGCTGATAGCCGTACACGACCGCCAGATAGCCGATCCCACCCGCACCGATAGTGCCGGCAATCGCCGAATATTCGATCATCGACACCAGGTTAAGCGTGACCGCCGCCACCAGCGCAGGCAGCGCCTCGCTGAGCTGCGCGTGGCGGATTATCTGCCAGCGCGAACCGCCGCACACCAGCCCCACCGCGGTAACCTCCGCCGGGAGTTCGCGCAGGGCGTTTTCCACCAGACGGCCAAAAAATGGCACGCCAGCGGCAATCATCGGTACCACCGCGGCAGGGATGCCGATAGTGGTGCCCGTAAGCCAGAACGTAAACGGGATAATCGCCGCCATTAACACCAGAAAGGGCAGAGAGCGCCCCATGTTGACGCCCCAGTTAAGCACCTGGTAAAGCGCGGGACGCGGAAATAATCCTCGCGGCGAGGCGTTGAATAACACCACGCCCACCACGCCGCCAAGGGTCATCACAAACAGCATCACAATGGCAACCATCAGCCAGGTTTCACCATAAGCAGGCAGCAGCAATGTGTGGATTTCATGCCACGGCGTATCCTGGCTTATCACTGTCGGTTTCATACCGCCTCCTGTAGCTCGGGGGCATGTGCAAGGATTTCCGCCGCAATGCCCAGCTGCGCTAAAAGCGCGATCGTTCGATCCGCTGACAGTCGTTGTCCCTGAAATCGGACGCCGACCTGTAAACGCCCCGCCAGTTGACCGTTGATCACTTCCACATGGCCGCCGAGCAAATCTATCTGTAGCGCATGCTGGTGGCTCAGACGGCTGATCCAGTCAGTCGCCACCGGCACATCCCAGCGATAACTCAGGCGCAACAGCAGATCGCTGTTAACAGCGATGGGCGACAGCGGCAATAGCTGCTGACCAAGCAGGGAATCCGGACGGGCCAGCAGCTCTTTCACCTGCCCGTACTGGACTATCGCGCCATCGCGGATTTCCGCCACCGCATCCGCCGCGGCGCGTACCGCATCCATTTCATGAGTAATCAGGACTATCGCCAGCCGGTACTCATCACGTAGCTGTCGGAGCAAACCCAGCACCGTGGCGGTCGCCTGGGGATCCAGCCCAGACGTGGCCTCGTCCGCCAGCAGTACCGACGGACGTAATGCCAGCGCGCGAGCGATACCAATGCGCTGACGCTGTCCGCCGGAAAGCTGGGACGGATAGGCCTCCGCTTTGTGACTCAGCCCTACGCTCTCCAGTAATTCACCGACCCGCGCCTTAATGTCGCGTTCCACCACGCCCAGATACTCCAGCGGCACCGCAATGTTTTGCCACGCCGTCTTGCGATTCAGCAGCGCTGAGGATTGAAAAACGGTACCGATCGCGCGCCGTTCACGCCGCAGCGCCTCCCCTGACAGTAATGACAAATCTTTGCCGTTAACCTTGATACTGCCGCTATCGGGGCGTTCCAGCAGGCTGATGCAGCGCGCCAGGGTCGATTTCCCCGCACCGCTCGGACCTACCACCGCAGTGATGGAGCTGGCGGGCACCCTGAGCGATAATCCCTTCAGAACCTCGCTGACGCGGCCATCCGCCGTGCGGTAGCGTTTATGCAGATTATCGATATCAATCATGCCGCCGTCTCCTTCGCCCCGACATCGTTTCGCACGCCGCGACGGTAGTCTGCCCCCGGATGCGGCGCGGTCAGGCGCGGCCCGGCGCCGAACAGTTTTTCGCGCAGCGTGCCTTGCCGGTAATCCTGCTTAAAGACGCCGCGTTTTTGCAGCTCTGGTATTAATAGCTCCACCACGTCGCGGAAGGTTTCATGCGTCACGGCGTAGGCCAGATTGAAGCCATCGACATCGGTTTCCTCGACCCAGGATTGGAGTTCATCGGCCACCGTTTCCGCACTGCCGACGAGCAGCGGGCCAAAGCCGCCGATACCCACCCAGTCCGCCAGCGCTTCCACCGTCCATTGACGATTCGGGTCGGCGGTGGAAAACGCCTCAACCGCCGACTGGATGGCGTTGGTATGCAGGTATTTCAGCACCTGGTCCGGCCGATACTGACCGAAGTCAATACCGGTCCAGCCGGAGATCAGCGCCAGCGCGCCCTCATAGCTAACGTATGATTTGTATTCCTGCCATTTGGCCTGCGCCTCGCGATCGGTTTCGCCCACGATCGCCGTTTGCAGATTGAAAATCAGAATGCTGCGCGGATCGCGCCCGGCTTCCGCGGCGCGACGACGAATATCCGCGACCGTCTTCTTCAACAGAACTTTCGACGGCGCAGCGACAAAAACGCACTCGGCATGCGTGGCGGCAAACTGTTTTCCGCGGCTGGAGGCCCCCGCCTGATAGAGAACCGGCGTGCGCTGCGGCGACGGCTCGCACAGATGGATGCCCGGAACGGAGAAAAAGTTGCCCTGATGGTTAATCGGATGGATTTTCTGCGGATCGCTAAAAATTCCCCGTTCGCGATCGCGCAAAACCGCGCCGTCTTCCCAACTGCCTTCCAGCAGTTTATACACGACGTCGAGGTATTCATCGGCGTAGTCGTAGCGCGCATCATGGTCGGTCTGCGCCTGATACCCAATATTGCGGGCGCCGCTTTCCAGATACGAGGTAACAATATTCCAGCCCACGCGTCCTTTGGTCAGATGATCGAGCGTCGACAGCCGACGGGCAAATGGATAGGGATGCTCAAATGACAGCGATGCGGTCAGACCAAAGCCAAGGTGTTCCGTCACCAGCGCCATCGGGGTTATCAGCGCCAGCGGATCGTTCACCGGCACCTGCGTCGCCTGACGAATCGCCGCATCGCCGTTGCCGTTGCCGTTAAATACATCGTAAACGCCAAGCACATCGGCAATAAACAAGCCGTCAAATTTGCCGCGCTCCAGAAGGCGCGCCAGATCGACCCAATATTCCAGATCTTTATATTGCCAGGAGCGGTCGCGCGGATGGGCCCACAGGCCCGGCGACTGGTGACCGACACAGTTCATATCAAACGCGTTAAGGCGAATTTCTCGTTGCGATGGCATAGCGCTCTCCACGGTGTGTCCAGGTACTGGCACACGCTTATTAATGAAAAGGATAAAAGGGGAAAAAATCAGGACTCAGGACATCGGGCGGACAGGCTGAAACCCAGCGTCGCCAGCGTTTCTCCGGCAATGGCGGCAGCACGATCGGCCACCTGCGGCGCTTTCCAATAACGATGCACATCCCAGTAGCTACGTAGATGATGCAGGAAGCGCTGGCGCAGCGTTCCCTGCCGATAGTCGCCCGGCCATTCCTCGCTTTCTCCGCTAAGGTTGCTCTGCGAGAACAACCTACGGTGAGAGAACGCCAATATGTTGATATTATCGTCAGCTTTCTGCGTCATTATCCATTTCCTATATAACCATATTCGATATTTATCGAAGAGTTATTTTAATTTTGTTATATGGGTGTTAGCGATAATCATGCCAAAGGCTGCGCATTATTTAATTCATGTTAATCAATGGTTTTAAAAAATAGGCTTGCGCAAGAGCTGTTGCGAATGCGCCAACTGATGCACACAGCCTGTTGTATTAGCAACAGCCGGGCAAGGCGTGCCTCTGGTTGCTGGTGCCAGTACTATTACGTTGCGACGCCTGCAACGCGTGCGAGCTAAAGTTGTTCACTGAGTTGACGGCACTGCTTTAATCCTGAACGAATAACAGCATCGGAAAGTGGGAGTTTGGGGCTGAAACGACCTGGATGAAGATACTCAGAATGCGAAAGGAGACACTGGCGCTGTAAGCCGCGCCAGTTGTGGGTTTAGCGATGGTTGCCTGATGTTGGCAGGAGGTCAGTACGCATCAGTGCTTCACGATATACATTGTGCGGCTATAGGCCACGTCCTCCGGATTGGCTATCGGATACCCTTTCAGCCACGGTTTAATCAGACGCCCGTTGGTGTACTGATAAATCGGCGCGATGGGCGCTTTCGCCATAATGATTTTTTCCGCCGCGTTGTAATCGTCATTGCGCGCCTTTTCCGATGTTTCCAGCGCCGCCTGGGTCAGAATTTTGTCGTAGGCCGGATCGTTGAAACGGGAGATGTTACCGCTGTGGGCCGAGGTGAGCAGCGACAGGAACGTCGACGGCTCGTTGTAATCCCCGACCCATGAGGCGCGAATCACATCGAAGTTGCCGGTATTGCGGCTGTCGATATAGGTTTTCCACTCCTGATTTTGCAGCTTCACGTCGACGCCCAGATTTTTCTTCCACATGGAAGCTACCGCAATCGCGATTTTCTGATGGTTCTCCGAGGTGTTGTACAGCAGGGTCAGCTTCAGCGGACGGTTCGGACCGTGGCCCGCCGCCTGCAGCAGCGCTTTGGCCTGGGCATTCAGCTCGGCCTGGCTCATGCTCTCGATTTGCGTCGGCTGCGGGGTAAAACCTGCGGTCACGTCCGGGGTGAAGCGCCAGGCCGGTTTCTCGCCGGTACCCAGAATTTTCTCCGCCATCAGACGGCGATCGATAGTCATGCTGAGCGCCAGGCGGACGCGCTCATCGGCGGTTGGCCCTTTCTGCGTGTTAAACGCGTAATAATAAGTGCCCAGCTGCGGCGGGGTATAGACCTGCCCCGGAATATCCTTCAGCAGCTTCTGGTACAGATTTTTCGGGAACGACTCGGTGATATCGATATCGCCGGCCAGATAGCGTTTGGTGGCCGCCGATTCCTGGTTAATGGGCGTAAATGTGACCTGCTGGATCACCGTTTTGCCGTTATCCCAGTAGTGCGTATTGGGAACCACCACCAGCTTTTCATTCACCACGCGATCTTTTAAGACATACGCGCCGTTGCCAATCAGGCTTCCCGGACGCGTCCAGTTGTCGCCGCTCTCCACGTTAGCCTTCTGCACCGGATAGAAAGCAAAGCTCGCCGTCAGATTGCTGAACCACGGCAGCGGTTTATCCAGTTGCACGCGCAAGGTACGCGCGTCCACGGCGGTGACGCCGAGGGTATCCGGCGCGGCTTTACCATCAATAATATTTTGCGCATTGGCGATTCCGGCCAGCGCAGCAAACCAGGCAAACGGGGAGGTGGTTTTAGGATCAACCAGCCGCCGCCAGCTATAGACGAAATCCTCCGCCGTTACCGGCGTTCCGTCGGACCAGCGGGCGTTATCGCGCAGGGTAAATGTCCAGACGCGATTATCATTGCTCTGCCAGCGAGTCGCCACGCCTGGAATCAGATTGCCTTTCTCGTCCTGATTGACTAAACCTTCAAAAAGATCGCGGATAACCTGAATTTCAGGCAGACCGACGGCTTTGGCGGGATCTAAGGAGGCGGGTTCATCTTTAATGTGCCGCACCAGCACCTGTTTTTCGGCTAATACGGTGCCCGGCGGGACATCGGCGGCCCAGGCAAGAGAAGAGACGCTGGCTAACCACAGCGCGCCGCATGTCAATGTGACAGGATACTTCATAAGATCCCCTTTAAAATAAAAAAACCAGAGCTGGCAGTGCGATAATTATTTGTTTCATCACCTGAAATTGCAAACGGCTTGTGAAAGAAAGTTGACATATATGCTGATTTCGTCCTCGCTGGAAACTATTTGATTCCGGGACGGTTTTACACAACACTGCTGAAAAATAACCTGACAACAGGATGCCCTATGCCCGTTTCTCGTCCTCGCCCTCAGCGCGGTGATTTTCCGCCCGGCACACAACGCTATGGCCAGTCTCACCTAGGCGCACCGCTGCTGTGGTTCCCTGCACCGCTGGCCGATAGCCGCAGCGGCCTGATCCTTGCCGGTACCCACGGCGATGAAAACGCATCGATTGTCACCCTCTCCTGCGCGCTACGTACGCTCAAACCCGAGCTGCGCCGCCATCATGTCGTGCTGGCGGTCAACCCGGACGGTTGCCAGCTGGGGCTGCGCGCCAACGCGCGCGGCATCGACCTGAACCGGAATTTTCCGGCGGCAAACTGGAAAGAAGGCGAAACGGTCTATCGCTGGAACAGCGCGGCGGAACAGCGCGATGTGGTTCTGCTCACCGGCGAAAAACCCGGTTCAGAACCGGAAACCCAGGCGCTGTGCCAGCTGATCCACCAGATCCATCCCGCGTGGGTGGTCTCGTTTCACGATCCGCTGGCCTGTATTGAAGACCCCGGCCACAGCGCGCTGGGGCAGTGGCTTGCCGGGGCGTTCAGCCTGCCGCTGGTGGGCAGCGTCGGCTATGAAACGCCCGGCTCCTTTGGCAGCTGGTGCGCGGATATCGGCCTGCCCTGCATCACCGCCGAATTCCCGCCGATATCCGCCGACGAGGCGACGGATAAATACCTTCAGGCGATGACGGACCTGCTGCACTGGCATCCTCAAAGATGAAGCACGCCGGTGCTGAAATGCAGCGCCGGCTCAACGTCCACCGCCAGCCAGGTCGGGCCATCGAGGTCGGCAAAACGGGCCAGCGGCGCCAGCGGCAGCGCCGCGCTGATGGCTCTTGAGGTACACAGCATGCAGCCCAGCATCCGCGCAAATCCCAGGCGCTCCGCCTCCTCAGCCAATAGCAGCGCTTCGGTCAGACCGCCGGTCTTATCCAGTTTGATATTGACCATCTCATAGCGGCCGCGCAGCGCCGCCAGGCTGTCGCGCGTATGACAGCTCTCATCGGCGCAAATGGGCAGCGGGTGGATAAAATTCTCCAGCGCTTCATCGGCCCCAGCCGGAAGCGGCTGTTCCAGCATCGCCACGCCGATATCCGCCAGCAGCTGACAGCGCTCGGCCAGGCCATCGCTGCGCCAGGCTTCGTTGGCATCCACGATAAGCGTTGCCTGCGGAACCGCTTCACGAATGGCAATCAACCGCTCGCTAATCAGATGATCGTCGAGCTTTACTTTTAGCAACGTGGCCCCTTTTTCCCACAGCGCCGCCGCGCTCGCCGCCATCTGGTCCGGCGTGCCGATAACCACCGTTTGCGCCGTAACCACCCGGCTGGGCAGCGTCACGCCCAACAGCTGCGCGATGCTCTTACCCGCGCTGCGCGCCTGACAGTCCCAGAGCGCGCAATCCACGGCGTTACGCGCTGCCCCGGGGGGCAGCAGGTGCTGAATCTGCTCACGAGAGACGCCGCGTTCAATCTGTTCGCCAATCGCCATAATCTGCGCCATCACCGAGGCTATACTCTCTCCGTAACGAGGATAGGGCGTGCACTCACCTGTCCCCTTGACGCCATTCTCTTCAATCTCCACCACCACGACTTTTGCCTCGCTGCGGCTGCCGCGGGCGATCACAAACGGAGTATGTAACGGCCAGGCTTCTTCATAGACTCGCAGATTTCGCATTCCCTGAACCTCGCAGGTAAGTATTAAAAGGATTTGCCGTGCTGATGACGGATGTCATACACTAGCCGCGACGTTAACTATATGTAAACAGGAAGATAACCATGTCACAAACCGTGCATTTCCAGGGCAACCCCGTTTCTGTTCAAGGCACCATTCCGCAGGCAGGCGCTAAAGCGCAGCCGTTTACGCTGGTGGCCAAAGATCTCTCTGACGTCGCGCTGAGCCAGTTCGCCGGCTCCCGTAAAGTGCTGAACATTTTCCCAAGCATCGATACCGGCGTTTGCGCGGCATCGGTACGTAAATTTAACCAGCTGGCGTCTGAACTGGACAACACCGTCGTGCTGTGCATTTCCGCTGACCTGCCGTTCGCGCAGTCTCGCTTCTGCGGCGCTGAAGGCCTGAACAACGTTGTCACTCTGTCCACCCTGCGCGGCGCGCAGTTCCTGGCCGACTACGGCGTCGCTATCTCTGCGGGCCCGCTGGCCGGTCTGGCGGCGCGTGCTGTGGTCGTCATTGATGAAAATGACCAGGTTGTTTACAGCCAGCTGGTGAATGAAATCACCGAAGAGCCGGACTACGACGCAGCCCTGGCCGCGCTGAAAGCGTAATATCCTCGCTGAGTTACGTAAGCCCTCGTTAAACGGGGGCTTTTTTTATTGCCGCGCCGCATAGCGGGAGATGAAGCGCGCAATCGCCGGGCCGGTCAATAAGATGGTGAACAGGCGCAGCGTCTGCATTGCCATAATAAACGACATATCCGCCCGCGTACCGGCGGCGATAATCGCCACCGTGTCCAGTCCGCCCGGACTGGTTGCCAGATAGGCGGTCATAAAGTCCAGCGGCAAAACCTGCGTCAGCCCATAAGCCATCAGCGCGCACAGCAGGATCAGGCCGATAATCGATGCCAGGATCTGCGGCAGGGTTTTCAGCGCCAGCAGGAAAATCTGTTTATTAAACTTTAGACCAACGCTCCAGCCGACGGCGGCATAGGCCAGCGCCAGCAGCCATTCGGGAAGTTCGAGCAGCAGCCAGCCTTCTCCCTGCACCAGCGCGCCAATCAGCATCGGGAAGAGCATCGCCCCGGAAGGAAAGCGCAGCCGCAGCCCAAGCCACCCCGCCGCCGCCGTCAACAGCAGCGTAAGCGGCAGCTGCCGGCTGACCGGCGGAAACCAGGCGACCTGCTGAGTCATCTCCTGCGCTTCACCGCCGAGCGCGACGCGCACCACCAGCGCCGCGGCGCCGGCAACAAACAGCACCCGCAGATACTGCATCAGCGCGACCAGCCGGACATCGGCGCCGTACTCCTGGGCCATAATCACCATCGCCGAGGCGCCGCCCGGCGAACTCCCCCACGCTCCGGTGGCGCCGGGCAGATCGCTGTAGCGCACCAGCAGCCATCCCGCCAGCGCGCTGATAGCGAGCGTGGAAAAGAGAATCAGCAGCACCAGCGCCCAGTTTGCCAGCAGAACGCCGAAAATGGAGGGCGTCAGGCTGCGGGCAATCATGCAGCCGATAATCGTCTGGGCGGCAATAAAAAAGGGACGGGGTACGCGAATTTCCGCACCGCGCAGGCTCAGGCTGATGCCGGCAATCATCGGCCCCAGCAGCAGCGCGGCGGGAAGGTGAAACCAGAACAGCACAAAAGAGATCGCGCTGGAGAGCGCCAGCAGTTTCATCCATTGAAAAAAATGACTACGCCAGATCCGCATGCGTATGCCTGCCATAAAGAGGGTAAAAACGCAGTATATACCGATTCATTTGACGCCAGCCCCCCTCCCTTTTCTGGAAATGCCGGCCGGCGGCGCAGGCAGCCGGCCGACGGGCATTACTCATCGCCCTTTTTCTGGCTCAGGCCATATTCACGCAGCTTGTTGGCGATGGCGGTATGCGAGACGCCAAGACGCTTGGCCAGCTTACGCGTGCTGGGGAAGCTGCGATAAAGCTGGGTGAGCACCGAGCGTTCGAAACGACGGGTAATATCATCCAGCGAGCCTTCCATCGCTTCTTCGCCTACCGCCAGCGAGGAGACGTCGTGATCCGGCAGCAGAATATCCTGGGGGCGCAGCTCGAAACCGTCCAGCTGCGTCAGCGCGCGATAGATCGCATTTTTGAGCTGGCGCACGTTGCCCGGCCAGCTGTAGCGCATCAAAACGCTGTTCAAATCAGCGGAGAGTTTCGGCCGCGGGATGCCCTGCTCATCGGCAAAACGCGCCACGAACAGCTCGGTCAGCGGCATGATGTCCTGCGGGCAATCGCGCAGCGGCGGCAGATACAGGGTCAGGACGTTAAGACGATAGTAGAGGTCCTCGCGGAACAGCCCTTTTTGCACCAGCTCCACCAGGTTTTTCTGGGTAGCGCAGATCACCCGGACATCAACGTGGACTTCATGATCTTCACCAACGCGGCGGAAAGTTCCATCGTTAAGGAAGCGCAGCAGCTTGGTCTGCATGCGCGGCGACATTTCGCCAATTTCATCCAGCAAAACCGAGCCGCCGTTAGCCTGCTCGAAGAAGCCTTTCTTGCCCTGAACGGCGTCGCCGAACAGCTCGCTCTCCACAGCGTCTTCCGGGATGGAGCCGCAGTTCAGCGCCAGATAAGGTTTCCCCGCGCGCGGGCTGGCCAGATGGCAGGCGTGGGCCAGCAAATCTTTCCCTGTGCCGGTATCACCGACGATCAGCAGCGGCGCGCTGAGCATGGCCAGCTTACGGGCCTGCTCGACAACGTGGCGCATTTTCGGCCCAACGGCGAGGATCTGGCTAAAGGCGCTGGTGTCCTGAATGGTCATCGTTTGCAGCTGGCGCCCCATACGGACCGTCGAACGCAGCATCGCTACCGCGCCGGTCAGTACCTTCTCGCCGTGTTCGCCTTCGAGATAAACCGGAGTGATCTCCAGCAGGAAGTTCTGCCCGTTGACCACCACGTGCTCGGCGTGGGACTCCTGCGGACTGTTTTCCAGCCAGCGCTGGACGTTAAAATCGGTAATCAGCTGCGCGACCGGGTGGCTGCGCAGCTTCTCCTGACTCTGGCCAAACAGCTGGCAGCTGGCCGGGTTAGCCAGTTCGACTTTTCCTTTGGTGTCGAGAGACAGCACCGGCTCAGGCATCGCCACCAGCAGCGCGCTGAGCGCCAGATGTTCGCGCTCTGACGGCATCCACGCCACGGTACGCACGTCGGTGACGCCGGCGATACGACGAATTTCCGCCATCAGGCTGCTGAAGCTGGCGAAATCCAGCTCGGCGAAGTTGAGATAAATTCGGCCAATAGGGTCAATATCGATGCCCCGCAGGTCGATACCGCGCAGCACCAGTAAATCGAGCAATTCACGAGTCAGACCAAGACGGTCTTCACAAAAGACTTCAAGACGCATAGGCGTTTTCACCCTAAAGAGGCCAATAACCGATGAATAATAGGACAGTTATTTGCTGGCGTGAAGATAGCTGTCAACAATTATTGACAGTATGGCGGAAAAATGGCCTTTCTGCCGTAAAGTTATGCGCTCAGAGGAAAAATGACGATGAGATAAGCGGCTATCATCGCTTCTGCTTTTCTCCCCGGCTTGCGCTGCGCGTAGCCGGGCTACAGGTTACAGCCTTCTGTGAAACGGTAGCCCGGCTAAGGCGTTCACGCCGCAAGCCGGGAATGCTTAAGCGACTTATTTTTCCGCGCCGCTTTTGCTCTTCTGCAACGTCTCTTTTAGCTGGCCGATCAGCTCGCGGCGAAAATCCCCCAGCCGCGGTTTATCGTCGGCGATCCACGGCAGCGGACGGCACAGCTCCATCGCCTTAATACCCAGCCGCGCCGTCAGCAGACCGGCGCCAATTCCCTGCGCCGCGCGCGCCGATAGCCTGGCCGCGAGATCCTGCGACATCCAGTCCATCCCGACTTCCCGCACCAGCTCGCTGGCGCCAGCAAAAGCGATATTCAGCAGCACCAGGCGGAACAGGCGCAGGCGGCTGTAGTAGCCCAGTTCAATACCGTACAGAGTGGCGATGCGGTTGATCAGACGTAAATTACGCCAGGCGATAAACGCCATATCCACCAGCGCCAGCGGGCTGACGGCAATCATCAGCGTCGATTCCGCCGCCGAACGGCTAATCTCACGCCGCGCCTGCGCATCCAGTACCGGCTGCACGATCTGCGCGTACAGGCTCACCACTTCACGATCGTTCTGCGTTTCATGGATCGCCGCATACCAGCGCTGCAGCGCCGGGTGCGAGTGATCCAGCCCCGCCTGATGGGCCAGCTTTTCGCAAAAGGCGCGCCCTTTGCCGACCGCATGGCTGTGCATCAGGTCCCGCGCCTCATCGCGCTCGTGGGCGCGCTGGCGTAGCCGCCACAGCCGGCGCCATTCGGTCGCCACTGAACCGACGCCCGCCCCGACGATCAGCGCGCCGGCAGCGCAGCCGCCGAGGGCGATCCAGTCCTGCGTTTGCCAGGCGGTCATCGTCCACTGCACGCCCTGCGCCACGACGCTGACGCCAAAAATAGCCAGCCCGGCGCTGACCATCTTTCGCCACAGGCTGCGCTTAGGTCGCAGCACCGATTCCACCACCGCTTCCGCCGCGCCCTCTTCTTCTTCCGGCGCGTCGAGCCGCGCAGGAGCGAATTTCTCCGCATCGGCGCCGTCAAAAGCGCGCGCGGATTTCAGAATTTGCGCCTTTTCCACCTCCAGCGGGCCATCGAAATCGATACGCGGTTTTAAAGGTTCGGTCATCGCAATTTATCTCCGATCAAAAATTCCAGCGCCGCGTCGAGGCGAATATGCGGCAGCGGTTTATCAACGTCCATTACCTGCGGGCGAAAGTTTTCAAACTGAAAACCCTGCTGCTCCCAGAAGGCCTGACCCGGCAGGCGCGCGGGCACTTCGCCGGGATAGACGGTCAGCGGCTGTCCGTCGCTTAGCCGATGCCCCCGCAGCGCAGGGATCTTCTCATCGTTCACCTCGATAAGCCCGCTCTGCGTCGCCTGAATCGACGCCAGCCCCAGACAATCCATGCTGATGCCTTCAAACGCCGCGTTCTGCCAGGCATCCTGAATCAGCTGCTGCAGCAGCGACACCATATTGCTGTGCTGATCGACGGTGACGTGATCGGCTTTGGTCGCGGCGAACAGCAGCTTATCGATAACCGGTGAGAACAGGCGACGAAACAGCGTGCGCTGCCCGTAGTGGAAGCTTTGCATCAGCTGCGTCAGTGCGAGACGCATGTCGTTAAACGCCTGCGGCCCGCTATTAAGCGGCTGCAGGCAATCTACCAGCACGATCTGCCGATCGAAGCGCAGGAAATGATCTTTGTAGAAGCCCTTAACCACTTTCTCGCAGTAGTATTTAAAACGCTCGCGCAGCATTCCGGCATTGGTCTGTTTGTCCGCCTGCGCCAGCTTAGCTTCACCGGCGGCATCAACGTCCGGCCAGGGGAAGAACTGCAGCGCCGGCGCGCCGGCCATTTCGCCGGGCAGCACAAAGCGCCCCGGCTGAATGAAGTGCATCCCTTCGCGCTTACAGGTATGCAGATAGTCGGTCCACGCCGCGGCGATCTCCGCCAGACGGGTTTCATCGGCGGGCGCCAGCGGATCCAGTCCTTCGCATAGCTGCCGCCAGCGCGCTGACCACTCCGCCCTCTGCCCCTGCAGTAATCCGGTCATCTGCCGTGACCAGGTCAGATAGTCCTGGGCCAGCATCGGCAGATCCAGCAGCCACTCGCCGGGATAGTCGACAATCTCCAGGTAGAGGGTCGAGGTCTCTTTAAAATGGCGCAGCAGCGAATCGTTGGAGCGATAGCGCAGAGCGAGGCGGATTTCGCTGACGCCGCGGGTGGGCGTTGGCCAGACCGGCGGCTGACCGTACAGCTGGGCCAGCCCTTCGTCATAGGTAAAACGCGGAATGCCGAAATCCCGCTGCGGGACGCGCTTGACGCCCAGCAGGCGTTCTTCACGCGCTGCGCTGAGCAGCGGCAGCCGCGCCCCGGCGTGAATATTGAGCAGTTGATTTACCAGCGCGGTGATAAAGGCGGTCTTGCCGCTGCGGCTAAGGCCGGTGACGGCCAGGCGAAGGTGCCGGTCAACCCCACGATTCACCAGCGCATTAAATTCTGTTTTGAGTCGCTTCATCGCCATCCTGTTGAGCCTGAAGAACGAGGGAAATAGACATGAGGGCTAATCATAAAGTGCAATAGCCCCGCTGCGACGGGGCTGAAGATTATTTGCTGGCGCTTTTCGGCCTGGCGATCTGACTGAGGCCGCCGGCATTCACCACCTGCGTGTAGCCCATTTCGCTCAGCATCTGCTGAGCCTGGCCAGATTGCCGGCCAACGTTGCAATAGACGTGAATGGTATCGTTTTTATCCGGTACTTCAGCCGCAATCCGCGTTTTTAAATCCGCCAGCGGAATATTCACCGCCCCGTCGACGTGTTCTTTTTGATACTGCTGCGGAACGCGGACGTCAATCCAGTGCTCCGCCGCGAAGACGGGTAAGGCCATGGCCAGCGCTAAACCCAGAAGCAGTTTTCGCATTTTATCATCCTGATAGAGTGAGTTTTTAGGCACTCATAACATACGCCATCCGCGACGTTTAGAAAACCGCTGCGCCGCCCGGCTGAGCATCGGTTCCAGAACAAGCATCAGCAGCATTTTCAGCGGCCGACGCGCGACGGATTTTACCGCCCAGCCTGCGACGCCCGCCGGACCGTAGCGCAGCGCGGTGAGCAGAACCAGCTTGCCTGCGATTTTCAGACCCGGTTTGACTTTTTGCCCGGCCTGCTGCCATTTCATGTTCATTATTAACCTCAACTTTCAGTTATAGCTGGCGAAAACGACTGCGTAGCGAAAAGGTGTCGGAAGTGACGTAGCGTTCCATTTCACGCAGACGACGCTCCCCTGTTGCCAGCTCCTTATCCGCGGCGGCCAATAGCTCTCCGCTGCTCGGCGTTTTTTCACCATACAGCTCGCTTTCCGGCATAGGATCCAGCGCAAACGAGAGAATGATGTAGGCCACCACCACAAACAGGAACAGGCCAAAAATCATTGCCAGTACGGTAATCAGGCGCACCAGCTTAACCGGCACGTCCAGATACTGCGCGATGCCGGCGCAAACCCCTTTCACCATGCCCTGCTGCGGAATGCGCCACATTTTTTTACTCAGATCCAGTCCGCTCATTATTTCTCTCTCCAGTTCGGATGCTCAGCGTCAAGAATCGCCTCCAGCGCCTGAATACGCTCGCGCATACGCTTCGCGTCATCGGTCAGCTGCAGCAGGCGCTGCTGTTCGTTCTGCGATAGACTGCCGCTGGCGGTGCGGTTGTTGTAATGCAGCCAGAGCCAGACCGGCAAAACAAACAGCACAAACAACGTCAAAGGGATGGCGAGAAAAAGCATGCTCATGTGAACTCCTTGCTGATGGCGGCGGCACGTCTTGGTGCCGCCCGAAGACATTACTGGTTATTTTGATTCATTTTGGCTTTCAACGCCGCCAGCTGCTCGCTGATTTCATCGTCCGCTCTCAGATCGGCGAACTGCTGATCCAGCGATTTATCTTTACCGAAGCGGTGGCTTTCGGCTTCGGCTTCCATATGATCGATGCGGCGTTCAAACGATTCAAAACGCGCCATCGCCTCGTCAATCTTACCGCTGTCCAGCTGACGGCGAACGTCGCGGGAGGAGCTTGCGGCCTGATGACGCAGCATCAGCGCCTGCTGACGGGCGCGGGTTTCGCTGAGTTTGTTTTCCAGCTCGCCAATCTCTTTTTTCATCCGCGCCAGCGTTTCATCAACCAGTTGCGCTTCGTTTTCCAGGCTGCCGATAAGGTCGGTCAGCTTCTGCTTTTCGATCAGCGCCGCACGGGCCAGATCCTCTTTCTCTTTACGCAGCGCCAGTTCGGCTTTTTCCTGCCATTCCGCCTGCTGGGCAACGGCCTGTTCAATACGACGGCTCAGCTGTTTCTTTTCAGCCAACGCCCGCGCCGAGGTCGAACGGACTTCAACCAGCGTGTCTTCCATCTCCTGGATCATCAGCCGAACCAGCTTCTGCGGGTCTTCCGCTTTCTCCAGCAGAGAGTTAATGTTGGCGTTCACGATGTCGGCAAAACGAGAAAAAATACCCATAATTTCAATCCTCATAGTTCTGGTGTCAGGCACCGGCCTGTGCCATGACTAATACAAATGCCGTGCCAAGTTTTTATCTTATTGATTTTAATGGAAGTGGTTGTTATCTGGCCAGCGCATTGCTAAAGTGACCTGGTGAATCACACTACTAAATGGCGAAATTCATCATGGCGGATTACAAGGACAACCTGCTCGGCGAGGCCAATAGCTTTCTTGAGGTGCTGGAGCAGGTCTCAAGACTGGCGCCGCTCGATAAACCGGTGCTGGTGATTGGCGAGCGCGGAACCGGCAAGGAGCTGATCGCCAGCCGTCTGCACTTCCTCTCTTCCCGCTGGCAGGGGCCGTTTATCTCCCTGAACTGCGCGGCGCTCAATGAAAATCTGCTCGATTCGGAGCTGTTCGGGCATGAGGCCGGCGCCTTTACGGGGGCCAGTAAACGTCACCCGGGTCGCTTCGAGCGCGCCGACGGCGGTACCCTGTTTCTCGATGAGCTGGCCACCGCGCCGATGCTGGTACAGGAAAAACTGCTGCGCGTGATTGAGTATGGCGAACTGGAGCGCGTCGGCGGCAGCCAGCCGCTACAGGTTAACGTCCGCCTGGTGTGCGCGACCAACGCCGATCTGCCGCAAATGGTGGAAGACGGTCTTTTTCGCGCCGACCTTCTCGACCGTCTGGCCTTTGATGTGGTGCAGCTGCCGCCGCTGCGCGAGCGCCAGAGCGATATCATGCTGCTCGCCACCCAGTTTGCTATCCAGATGTGCCGCGAGCTCGGACTGCCGCTGTTTCCCGGCTTTAGCGAACGCGCCGCCGTGACGCTGCAGAACTACCGCTGGCCGGGGAATATCCGTGAATTAAAAAACGTGGTTGAACGCTCGGTCTACCGCCACGGCAGCAGCGAGCGCGAGCTGGATAATATTATTATTAACCCCTTCCGCCAGCAGCACGCGGCGACGCTCGTCGAAGTGGAGAAGACGCCAGGCCCCACGCTGCCGCTCGATTTGCGCGCTTTCCAGCAGGAGCAAGAAAAAAGCCTGCTCGAGAGAAGCCTCGAACAGGCGAAGTACAATCAAAAACAGGCGGCCGAACTGCTGGGGCTAACCTACCACCAGCTGCGGGCGCTGCTGAAAAAACATCAGCTTTGACCTGTACGCGGAAGCAGTAGCGCGCTCACCGCCATTGAACCCAGGCAGAGCGCGGCGTTAAACCACAGCGCATACTGCGCCGCGCTGGCCATGCCGAGCGGTAAAAACAGCGCAAAAAGTGACGCTGTCACCGCAATCCCCATCGCTCCGCCGAGCGAACTGCCCATCTTATAGATCCCCGAGGCCACGCCTACCTTATTCTCGGGAGCGTTAACCACCGCGGTATCCGTTGACGGGGTGGCGTAGCAGCCCAGGCCGAAGCCAAACAGCACGTTGCTGAAAAAGACCGTGACGATATAGGTCGATTTATCGAGAAAGGTGCAGGAGATAAGAAGAATACCGACCGCGGTAAAGACCGGGCCGCTCATCATCGGCAAACGCGCGCCGTAGCTTTGCAGCAGCTTCTCGCCCACCCGAATCATCGCCAGCACGGTAACCAGATAGCCGAGCGTCATCATTCCGCTCTCCAGCGGGCTCAGATGATGCCCCTGCTGGAGCCAGATGCTGGCAATCATCATCGTACCGATGGCGCCGTTGAGCATAAAGTTCGACAACACCGCGGCGCTGTAGGCCCGGTTGCCAAACAGCGCGAAATCAATCAGCGCCGCGTCGCCCTTACGCTGGCCGCTGCGGATAAAAAACAGCCCCGATGCCAGCGCGCCGGCCAGCATCGCCAGCGAGGTTGCGCTGGTCCAGCCCCAGCCGTGGCCTTTGCTGATAAACAGATTTAACAGCACCAGCGCAAGGATCAGGCTGAGCAGGCCGCTGATGTCCAGCTTATGCTGCTGCGCGCTGGCGCTGCGGCTTTCCGGCGTACCGCGCAGCAAAAACAGCGCCGCCAGCGCTACCGCGATGGAGAAAACAAAGATCCAGCGCCAGCCCAGACCGGTGGCGATCGCCCCGCCGACAAACGAGCACAGACCGCTGCCGCCCCACGAGCCGATGACCCAGAAGCTGACCGCCCGCTGGCGCGCTTTGCCTTCATACCAGGTTTTAATTAACGCCAGCGTCGCCGGCATGATGCAGGCGGCCGACAGCCCCTGTAAAACGCGCCCGGCCAGGAACAGCGCGGGTCCCTGAGAGAACACCAGCATTGCGCTACCGACAATGCTGAGGATCAGGCCCAGGGTAGTCATGCGCATGCGGCCGAATTTATCCGCCAGCCCGCCGCTGGCGACCACGAAGCAGCCGCTGAATAAGGCGCTCAGGCTCACCGCCAGGGTCAGGGTTTCCAGCGAAATATCGAGGCTGCTCTTCATCGCCGGAACCACGTTAATCACCGACTGGGCAAACAGCCAGAAGGTCAGAACGCTCAATACAATACCCGCCAGCAGACGATCGGTGCCGACGAACTGCGCTTCGCTTAGCGATACAGAACTCATAGCAGGGTCCTCTTCATTGCGGACATTAACGCAAATAGTGTTCCGTCAGGGCGCACCACAGCGCGGCGCCTTTCAGCAACAGCGCATCGTTGAAGTCGTATCCCGGGTTATGCACCATGCAGCGATCCGCTTCGTCCCCGGCCCCGATGGTGAAATAGCAGCCGTTCGGATTGCGCTCGAGCATAAAAGCAAAATCTTCGCTGCCCATAAACGGCTTCACCTCGCCGACCTGCGCCGCGCCAAACAGCGCGGTCGCCACCGTGCGGACCATCTCATTGGCAGCCGGATCGTTCCTTAAAACCGGGCTGCCGTTAACGTGGGTTAAGGCGGCGCTGGCGTTAAAGCTCTCGGCCTGAGCAACGGCGATATCGTGAATGCGCTGCAGGACGGTCTCGCGAACCTGTTCGTTTAAGGTGCGCACCGTGAGCTTCATTAACACCTTGTCGTTGATAATGTTCGGGGCGTGCCCGGCCTGAATGCTGCCCACGGTCACGACCGCTGGTTCAAACGGCGTGATGTTTCGGGAAACAATGGATTGCAGCGCCAGGGTGATATGACAGGCAACCAGCGTGGCGTCGACGGTATGCTCCGGTACCGCGCCGTGTCCGCCCACCCCTTTGACTTCAATATGGAGAGTATCCGAGGAGGCCATCATCGCCCCATCGCGCAGGCCGATTCTGCCTAACGGCTGCCCCGGCATATTATGCAGGCCAAAAATGGCATCGCAGGGGAACTGGTCAAACAGGCCGTCTTCCAGCATGACCCGACCGCCGTAGAGTAATTCCTCAGCAGGCTGAAAAATAAGCTGCAGGGTGCCGTTAAACTGCCGGGTGCGCGCCAGATATTCCGCGGCGTACAATAGCGTGGTGGTATGGCCATCGTGGCCGCAGCCGTGAAAACGACCGTCGACCCGGCTGGCCCACGCTTTGCCGCTCATCTCCTGCATCGGCAGGGCGTCCATATCCGCCCGTAGCCCCAACCGTTTTTACCCTCGCCGACGCGTAAAGTACCGACCACGCCGGTGCCCGCCAGACCGCGGTGAACCTGATAGCCCCATTCGCCGAGCAGGCGGGCAACCTCTTCGCTGGTTTTATGCTCTTCAAAACCAATTTCCGGCTGCTGATGGAAACGGCGGCGAAGCGCGACAAACTGCGCCTCGTTAACCTGTAATGCCTCAATAATCGGGTGTGTCATTTTTATTATTCCTGTGTTGTGTTTGCACGACACTTTCGAGTTTATGCATCCCTGTTGGCTTTAAAATGCGCTTTTTTGTTTTATAGTGACGGATTATTAATGAGTGTTTTTCATACAAAACGGTTATGACAAAAAATGACGTGCTGTTTTTTGTCTTCAGGAGGCGACGGTGGAGCATCATTCAGGCGACTTTCAGGTTGTGGTTCGCGATATCCGGCAGCTGAGCCAGCAGGAAAACGATGCTCTGACGCTGCTATGGCTGCTTGAGGGCAGCGTCGAACTCCGCGATGGCGAGACGGGTCGGTACCTGCAGGCCGATGAACTGGCGATAGTGAATCGTCATCGCCGCTGGAGCCTGCACAGCAAGACGGCGAACGTCGTGATGGCGCTGTCGCTGAACGCCGGATGGCTGACCCGCCTCGACGGCGATTTTTTTGCCTCCGCTTACCAGAGCAGCAGCGAAACGCCCGATGCCGAAGACACCCTGCGCTACCTGATGCGCCAGCTGCTGGTCCTCGGTCTGGTCAATCCGCAGGCCCACTACCGGCTGGAGGCCAACCGCTGGCTTAGCGAAATTGCTCTCCTGCTGGCGTCACGCTTCAGCCGTCCCCTCACCGCCCAGGCGCCTCGCGGAGCCGAACGCTGGAGCCAGCGAATAAACAGAGTGGTGGCGCGAATCGACGCCAACTATCAACGGCGCCTGTCGCTGCAGGAGATAGCCGCCGCGGAGTTTGTTTCTGAGGCCTGGCTCTCGCGTCTGTTCCGCAAAGAGGTGGGCGTCAGCTTTATGCAGTACATCACCGGGCTGCGCCTGCGCAAAGCCGCGGAGCAGCTGACGACGACGCGTCAATCGATACAGCAGATCGCTCAGCAGCAGGGCTTTGCCAGCAGCCGGGTGATGAGCGACCTGTTTAAACGCGAGCACGGCCTGACGCCGCGCCAGTTCCGCCAGCAGCACCCGCAGACGGCAGTCGAATCTCTCCGCCCGCACCTACAGCAGACCGAGCGATGGCAGCCGGTGTCAATCGATCGGCTGTACGCCCGGCTAAACGCGCCGCAAACCTACGGTCTGGATAGCCCGCCGCTGCGGCTCAGCCCCCAACAAACCCGCCATCTCGATGTTCGCGAACTCCCGGCGCGCGGCGCGCCGCTGCGTCACACCCGAATGGTGATTACCGTTCGCGAACTGGACGACCTGCTGCGCGAGGATGTCCGCCGCGAACTGGAACAGCTGCACGACGCGCTGCCGATATTCGCCATCGATATTCACGATCCGTTTCTCAGCAGCCGCCTGTTCGGCACCGGCTGGGACGATCCGCAAATGGCCGGGTATGCCTGCTGGTATAACCTGCAGCGCATTTTTAGCTGGCTGGCGACCCAGGGCTTGGCGGTGATACTGCATACCGGGCTCACCACCCGCGGCGACCTGCTGCAACGTTTCCTCTCTCTGTCCGCTAACCATTTTCCGCCGGCAACCCTCGCCAGCTGGCACTTCGTCTGGCACTGGTCCCCTCAGGCCAGCGACGAGGCCCGCCAGCACGCCTGGCGGCAACAAAAGACGATCCTGCAGAGGCTATCGCCGCAGTCGACGCTGGGGATCTGGCACCGTTTCCCTCAACAGGTGGAGGACGATCCCCTTCTGCGTTCACCGCTGCTGGTCGAGGCGGATTTTCTGGCCTGCCAGGCCGATGCTAATGAACTGCTGGATCTCGCGCAGGCGGATAGCCAGAAACTGGCCGCCAGCGAAAACTATCCGGTACACAAATTGCGCAAACTTCATAGCGCGCTGCGCCAGCGGCAGCTCCTGCTGCCGCTTTGGCTGCTCTCGTGGAATACCCTCACCGGCGATACCCGCGATACCAACGGCCGTTTCTTTCGCGGCGCGCTGCTGATGGATAATCTGCTGGGACTGGCGGATCAGGTTTGGCTCGCGGGGTTCTGGCTGAATTCAGGGCTGCAGGGGGAAGCCCGCGCCAACGGCAAGCTGGATACTTCCAGCCTGGCGCTGCACTATCTCCACGGTCTGCCGCGACCGGTCTACTGGGTGCTATGGCTGTGGCGCAGGCTGCGGGGCGAGGTGGTGATCAACGACAAGAACTTGCTGCTGCTGCGCCATAACGGCCATTATCAGCTACTGCTGCGCAACACGGTAGTTTTCAATCCCTGGCTTTCCAGCGAGGAGGCGTTTATCCAGCGCTTTAGTCAGCCCTGGAGCGTGCGCCTGCTCGGTCTTGAAGGACGCTGGCGAATCAAACATCATCTGTTCGATCGGCACCATGGCGCGCTCTTCCCGCTGTTTGAGGCCTTTCGCAGCCAAAGCGGGCCGGACGATGAGGACTATCGCTGGCTGATGCACAGAGCGCGTCCGGCGCTGCGCGTCAGTGAAGAGACGCCGGATAGCGACCGCTGGCAGCTTGTCGATTCGCTGGAGAGCAATGCGCTGGCGCTTTATGAATTCACGCCGCTCGGCGATTGAAAAGTGACAGCGTCACTACCCTGCTTCTTTCTGCAAGCGGTCTGTGCCGTGAAAAATAGCTTTTGCTTGCGCGGCAGCCCGTTCGCATGCGGTTAAAAAATTGTAACTAGCAAGATATTCTCATGTGAACTATCATCAGCGCATCATGACTCAATGGACTGAAAATAAAGATGATTCCGGTTAATCCTTCAACACTCGGCCGCTATGCGGCGCACGTTAGCCTGGTCCATACCATGAAAAGCCACCGCGCGCCGGCGCTCTCGGTCATGATGATCTTTTCGGACCTGCTTATCCGCTCAACCGAAGATGCATATCGTCAACAGGGCTGGACAATTTCGCCGCAAAACAGCGGCCTGGTACTGCGTACTTATGTTGCCCACCATTACGATGGCGAAAAGCTGGAAATTAATCCCAAAGATTATATCGCCCGCTATAACCGACTCCTTCCCCTGTAGCGCCCCGACCGCCAGCCAGCCGTACAGCCACGGCTGGCTGGAGAAACCGCCAATAAAAAGATACCATGTGGCGGATATCGGGGCTTCGACGCAAATAAGCGCCATGCTCAATACCCATAGCTTCCTCAAGCCGTGCGGCAGATGAATCGAAAATACGCTTTGCTCAAACCCTCGCTTGCCTGATGACAAACGTCGGATGATTTACGAGGTATACTCGAAGTTAATAAGCGGTATGAATTTGAATCAGTTGGTCAAATAACCGACGCAGCCCTCGCTTATATTATCTCCATGAGCAAGAAGGTGGTGGTAAATGTTATTTAATATTAATAAGATAGAGCCTTGCTCTATAATCAAAAAGAAACTATGCGCCTGAAATTGTCTTCTCTCCTGGCAGCGGTATGTATGCTGTACGGGCAAGCTTTTGCCGCGCCAGCGCTGCCTGCGCACGCGGATATTCGCGATAGCGGCTTCGTTTATTGCGTGAGCGGTCAGGTCAACACCTTCAACCCGCAAAAGGTCAGCAGCGGCCTGATTGTCGATACCCTGGCCGCCCAGCTCTACGACCGGTTGCTTGACGTCGACCCCTATACTTATCGCCTGGTTCCCGAACTGGCAGAAAGCTGGGAGGTGCTGGACAACGGCGCAACCTACCGCTTCCACCTGCGCAACAACGTGCCTTTTCAGACCACCGCCTGGTTCAAACCGACCCGTAATTTTAATGCCGATGACGTCATTTTCACCTTTGGCCGCATTTTTAATCGCGACCACCCGTGGCACAACGTTAACGGCAGCAGCTTTCCCTATTTCGATAGCTTACAGTTTGCCGACAGCGTGGAAAGCGTGCGTAAGCTGGATAGTCATACCGTCGAGTTTCGCCTCAAACGCCCGGACGCCTCGTTCCTGTGGCACCTGGCCACCCACTACGCCTCGGTGATGTCGGCAGAGTATGCCGCGAAGCTGGCGCAGAACGATCGCCAGGAACTGATCGACCGGCAACCGGTCGGCACCGGTCCGTTCCAGTTGGAGGAGTATCGCAGCGGTCAGTACATTCGCCTGCAGCGCCATCCGGCCTACTGGCGCGGTAAACCGCTGATGCCGCAGGTGGTGGTCGATCTCGGCTCCGGCGGCACCGGCCGCTTGTCAAAACTGCTGACCGGCGAATGCGACGTGCTGGCCTGGCCCGCCGCAAGCCAGCTCTCTATTCTGCGTGACGACCCGCGTCTGCGCCTGACCCTGCGCCCGGGAATGAACATCGCCTGGCTGGCGTTTAACACCGCTAAGCCGCCGCTCGATAATCCTGAGGTGCGCCATGCGCTGGCGCTGGCCATCAATAATCAGCGCCTGATGCAGTCGATCTACTACGGCACCGCGGAAACCGCCGCGTCTATGCTGCCTCGCGCCTCCTGGGCCTACGATAACGACGCCAGGATCACCGAATATAACCCCACGGAAGCCCGAGCCCGGCTGAAAGCCCTGGGGCTGGAAAATCTAACGCTTAAGCTGTGGGTGCCAACCAGCTCGCAGGCCTGGAACCCCAGCCCGCTGAAAACCGCCGAGCTTATTCAGGCGGATATGGCGCAAATTGGCGTGAAGGTGATTATTGTGCCGGTCGAAGGCCGCTTCCAGGAGGCCAGATTAATGGATATGAGTCATGACCTGACGCTGTCCGGCTGGGCAACGGACAGTAACGATCCGGACAGCTTTTTCCGTCCGCTTTTGAGCTGCGCGGCGATTACCTCACAAACCAACTATGCTCACTGGTGTCATCGCGAATTCGACGAGGTGCTGCAAAAGGCGCTCACTTCGCAGCAGCTGGCCTCGCGCATTGAGGCCTATAAAGAGGCGCAGCGCATTCTTGCCAATGAACTGCCGGTGCTGCCGCTGGCCTCCTCCCTGCGTTTGCAGGCCTATCGTTACGACATGAAAGGCCTGGTGCTGAGCCCGTTTGGCAACGCCTCTTTCGCAGGCGTCTCGCGGGAAAAAGAAGACGAGGTGAAAAAACCATGATTATTTTTACTCTGCGTCGCCTGCTGCTGTTGCTGATTACCCTCTTCCTGCTGACCTTTGTCGGTTTTAGCCTGAGCTATTTTACGCCCCACGCGCCGCTGCAGGGCGCCTCGCTGTGGAACGCCTGGCTATTCTGGTTTGAGGGCGTGCTGCACTGGGATTTCGGCGTTTCCAGCATCAACGGTCAGCTGATTTCCGAGCAGCTTAAAGAGGTCTTTCCCGCCACCATGGAGCTCTGTATCCTCGCCTTCGGCTTCGCGCTGGTGATCGGGATCCCCGTCGGTATGCTGGCGGGCATTATGCGCAACAAATGGCAAGATACCCTGATCAGCGCCCTGGCGCTGCTGGGCTTTTCGATTCCCGTCTTCTGGCTGGCGCTGCTGCTGACCCTGTTTTTCTCCCTTACCCTGGGCTGGTTTCCGGTCTCCGGACGCTTCGATCTGCTGTATGAAGTGAAATCGGTCACCGGCTTTGCGCTGATCGACGCATGGCTATCCGACTCCCCGTGGCGCCATGAAATGATCGTCAGCGCGGCGCGCCACATGGTGCTGCCGGTGCTAACCCTGGCGGTAGCGCCGACGACGGAAGTGATCCGTTTGATGCGTATCAGCACCAGTGAAGTATACGACACCAACTATGTCAAAGCCGCCGCCACCCGCGGCGTATCACGGCGGACGATTTTACACCGCCACGTCCTGCACAATGCCCTGCCGCCGGTGATCCCGCGCCTGGGGCTGCAGTTTTCCACCATGCTAACGCTGGCGATGATTACCGAAATGGTCTTTAGCTGGCCGGGGCTGGGCCGCTGGCTGATTAACGCGATTCGCCAACAGGACTACGCCGCGATCTCAGCGGGCGTGATGGTCATCGGCGCGCTGGTGATCATTGTGAACGTGATATCCGATATTCTGGGTGCTATGGCTAACCCACTGAAACATAAGGAATGGTATGCCCTACGATAGCGTCTATCTGGAGAAGCGCCCGCCGGGTGCGCTGCGCACCGTATGGCGAAAATTCTACGGCGATACGACCGCCATGATCGGCCTGTACGGCTGTGCGGCGCTGGCGCTGCTGTGCGTTTTCGGCGGCTGGTTCGCTCCTTACGGCATCGACCAGCAGTTTCTCGGCTACCAGCTGCTGCCGCCGTCCTGGTCGCGGTACGGCGAAGTGTCGTTCTTTCTCGGTACCGACGATCTCGGTCGCGACGTCCTGAGCCGCCTGCTGAGCGGCGCGGCGCCGACGGTCGGCGGCGCGTTTGTGGTGACGCTGGGCGCCGCCCTGCTGGGACTGGTGCTTGGCGTGATTGCCGGTTCTACCCACGGCCTGCGGTCGGCGGTGATGAACCATATTCTTGACACGCTGCTGTCGATCCCGTCCCTGCTGCTGGCCATTATCGTGGTCGCCTTCGCCGGGCCGCACCTCAGCCACGCGATGTTCGCCGTCTGGCTGGCGCTTCTGCCGCGGATGGTGCGTTCGGTCTACAGCATGGTGCATGACGAACTGGAAAAAGAGTACGTTATCGCCGCCCGCCTTGACGGGGCCTCGACCCTGAATATTTTATGGTTCGCGGTGCTGCCGAATATTACCTCAGGCCTGGTCACCGAGATCACCCGCGCGCTGTCGATGGCGATCCTGGATATCGCTGCGCTGGGCTTCCTCGATCTCGGCGCTCAACTGCCTTCCCCCGAATGGGGAGCGATGCTCGGCGACGCGCTGGAGCTGATTTACGTGGCGCCGTGGACGGTGATGCTGCCGGGTGCGGCAATCATGATAAGCGTCCTGCTGGTTAATCTGCTGGGCGACGGGATCCGCCGCGCCATCATCGCCGGGGTGGAATAATGCCGTTACTCGACATCCGTAATTTAACCATTGAATTCAAGACCAACGAAGGCTGGGTAAAAGCCGTCGATCGCGTCAGCCTGACACTCGCCGAGGGGGAAATACGCGGCCTCGTAGGGGAGTCCGGCTCCGGCAAAAGCTTAATAGCTAAAGCGATATGCGGCGTCACCAAGGACAACTGGCGGGTAACCGCCGACCGCATGCGCTTCGACGACATCGATCTGCTGCGTCTGTCGGTGCGCGAGCGGCGTAAGCTGGTGGGCCACAACGTCTCAATGATTTTTCAGGAGCCGCAATCCTGTCTCGACCCTTCCGAACGGATCGGCCAGCAATTAACGCAGAATATCCCCGGCTGGACCTTTAAAGGACGCTGGTGGCAGCGCCTGGGCTGGCGCAAGCGGCGCGCCATCGAGCTCCTGCACCGCGTGGGGATCAAAGATCATAAAGATGCGATGCGCAGCTTCCCCTACGAGCTGACGGACGGAGAGTGCCAGAAGGTCATGATCGCCATCGCGCTGGCTAACCAGCCGCGGCTGCTGATCGCCGATGAGCCGACTAACGCCATGGAGCCGACAACGCAGGCGCAAATCATCCGCCTGCTGACGCGGCTGAACCAAAACAACAACACCACCATTTTGCTGATCAGCCACGATATGCAGATGCTCAGTAAATGGGCGGACAAAATCAACGTGATGTACTGCGGGCAGACGGTGGAAACCGCGCCGAGCGAAGAGCTGGTGACGATTCCTCATCACCCTTACACGCAGGCGCTGATTCGGGCGATTCCCGATTTCGGCAGCGCCATGCCGCACAAGAGTCGGCTCAACACCTTGCCGGGGGCGATCCCTTTGCTCGAACAGCTGCCCATCGGCTGCCGGCTCGGGCCGCGCTGCCCCTATGCCCAGCGCGAATGTATCGAAACGCCCCGGCTGGTGGGCGCCCGTAACCACCTCTATGCCTGTCATTTCCCGCTGAACATGGAGAAAGAGTGAAATGGTCGAAACATTGCTTGAAGTGCGCAATCTGAGTAAGACCTTTCGCTACCGCACCGGCTGGTTTCATCGGCAAACGGTGGAAGCGGTTAAGCCGCTAAGCTTTACCCTGCGCGAGCGCCAGACGCTGGCGATTATCGGCGAGAACGGATCCGGCAAGTCAACGCTGGCAAAAATGCTCGCCGGAATGGTCGAACCCAGCACCGGCGAACTGCTGATTGACGATCGCCCGCTGGCGTTTGGCGATTACTCTTTCCGCAGCCAGAAGATTCGCATGATCTTTCAGGATCCGTCGACCTCGCTCAATCCTCGGCAGCGTATTTCGCAAATCCTCGATTTTCCGCTGCGCCTGAATACCGACCTCGAACCCGAAGCGCGGCAGAAGCAGATTATCGAAACGTTGCGAATGGTTGGCCTGCTGCCGGACCACGTCAGCTACTACCCGCATATGCTGGCGCCGGGGCAGAAACAGCGTCTGGGCCTGGCGCGCGCGCTGATCCTGCGTCCGAAGGTCATCGTCTGCGATGAAGCGCTGGCGTCGCTGGATATGTCAATGCGCTCGCAGCTGATAAACCTGATGCTGGAGCTGCAGGAAAAACAGGGTATCTCCTACATTTACGTGACTCAGCATCTGGGCATGATGAAGCACATCAGCGATCAGGTGCTGGTGATGCATCAGGGCGAAGTGGTCGAACGCGGCAGCACCGCCGACGTTCTGGCGTCTCCGCTGCACGAGCTGACAAAACGCCTGATTGCCGGCCATTTCGGCGAGGCGCTGACTGCCGATGCCTGGCGTAAAGACGGTAAATAAACCGAGGCGTAATTTGCACGGAGCTAGCGCCAGGTCGCCGTCATATCCGATGGTATACTCTTGTATACGCGGTAGCCAAAGCGCGATATGACGTGGCGAATGGCTGAAAAATATCGTGACAAAGGGGTCGTCAGTGGGATATAATTCCCGGCTAAATTTGAGTTATTTTGAAATAACAATGCTAACCAAATGATTGTTAAAGTAAAAATACGCAATAACGATAAGGATTAAAAGCTATGGGTTTTCTTTCCGGTAAGCGCATTCTGTTGACTGGCCTTGCCAGCAAACTGTCCATCGCCTACGGCATCGCGCAAGCCATGCACCGTGAAGGGGCTGAACTGGCGTTCACCTATCAGAACGAAAAACTGAAAGGTCGTGTGGAAGAATTTGCCGCCGCGCTGGGCTCTAATATCGTCCTGCCGTGCGATGTCGCGGAAGATGAGAGCATCGAGTCTCTGTTCACCGAGCTGGCAAAAGTGTGGCCGAAGTTCGACGGTTTCGTCCACTCTATCGGCTTTGCGCCGGCAGACCAGCTGGACGGCGACTACGTTAACGCGGTGACTCGTGAAGGTTTCAAAATTGCTCACGATATCAGCGCCTACAGCTTTGTGGCGATGGCGAAAGCCTGCCGCGGTATGCTGAACCCGGGCTCCGCCCTGCTGACGCTCTCCTACCTGGGCGCAGAGCGCGCCATCCCGAACTACAACGTGATGGGTCTGGCGAAAGCCTCTCTTGAAGCTAACGTGCGCTATATGGCGAACGCCATGGGCCCGGAAGGCGTTCGCGTTAACGCCATCTCTGCCGGTCCGATCCGTACCCTGGCGGCTTCCGGTATTAAAGATTTCCGTAAGATGCTGGCGCACTGCGAAGCGGTCACCCCGATCCGTCGCACCGTCACCACTGAAGACGTGGGCAACAGCGCAGCATTCCTGTGCTCCGACCTGTCTGCCGGCATCTCCGGCGAAGTCGTTCACGTTGACGGCGGCTTCAGCATCGCCGCCATGAACGAGCTGGAACTGAAATAAGTTCGTTACCCTCCTCGCGCCCGCGAGGAGGGGTATTTCCCCCGCGCTTTCCTTCTGTTATTCCAATCCGCTATTTGTTAGCACGGATCAATATTTTCTCCCGCTCCAGGGTTAAGCCAGGATAGTTCCGCATAGCATGACCGCGAAACGGCGGTTTGCCACATACCGAACAAGGAACGCCCATGGAGCAACGCCGCGTTAACGGCAAAAACCACTGGTATCATGAGACCCAGTCAACAATCTGCCCGGTGGATGTATTGCCGCTCGTCCCTGAAGCCGCCCATGTCGAAGATCGTTTTCTACTCGATCTGACTCTCCCCCGGGAGCTGCTCGAGGCGCATGCGCGCTGGCTTACGCCGGCCCGTCGGCTGGCAGATGCCCTCTTTCCCGCGTCAGTGACGGTTAACCGTCTACAGACATTTAGCGCCTATGACCGGCTAAGTACGGCGCTGACCGTCGCCCAGGTTTATGGCGTACAGCGCCTGTGTAATCACTACGCCGCTCGCCTGGCGCCGCTTCCCGGCCCGGACTCCTCGCGTGAGAGCAACCGTCGTCTGGCGCAAATTACCCAGTACGCGCGTCAGCTCGCGAGCTCTCCTTCGCTGATCAACGCGCTCGCCCGCAGCCAGCTGGACGAAGTCGGCCTGACCAGTCGCGATATTATCCTTATCAATCAGATTATTGGCTTTATCAGCTTCCAGGCCCGCGCTATCGCCGCCTTCCATGCCGCGCTGGGTTACCCGGTGCGCTGGATCCCCGGCATGCCGCAGCAGGAAGATGCCCCGGAAGCGCTTTTCGTCACGAGGGAGAGTGACTGGCAGCCAGGACTTGACGACGCGGACTTACGCTATGCCGACGATGAGCGCCAGTCTCTTTTAGCGAACTGGCGAAAACATCCGGGCCTGTTTGAACTGGCCCCGCTGCTGGCGGCTCAGGAACCTCCTCTGGCTCTGCAGGAGCAGCTCCTGTTCCACCTCAGCGATCGGCAACCGTTCGCCGCGCAGGTGGCGCTGATCGCTGCGCGGATTAATGGCAGCATCAGCTGCTTTAACGCGTGGGCCTCGCGATGTCCAGATTTAGCCGATCTCACGGACGCTTTGCGTGGTAATGAATCCGGCGTCCAGCCATGGGGAGACAACCCGTCAATGGAACGCCAGCTTCTACAATCCGTACAGCTTTTGACCCGCGCGCCCGACCGCTTCAGCGCCGCCCAGCTAACTCCCCTCACTGATTACGGGCTTTCCCGTAGCGCGGCTATCGATCTACTCGCCTGGTGCGGGCTGTGCGGTTGGATGAATCGGCTAAAAATCGCCCTCGGGAATGTACGTCAGGAGACGTAAAATGCTGAAACAGCGCTTGCTGCGGCAGGCATATTCGCGTAAAAATGTCAGCCGCTCTTTTAGCCACGAAAATACGAAATTATGTTTCAGGACAACCCGCTGCTAGCGCAGCTTAAACAGCAACTGCATTCCCAGACTCCGCGCGTTGAAGGGGTCGTTAAGGGGACGGAAAAAGGATTTGGCTTCCTCGAAGTCGACTCGCAGAAAAGCTATTTCATTCCGCCGCCGCAAATGAAAAAAGTGATGCATGGCGATCGTATTATCGCCGTGGTCAATACTGAAAAGGAACGCGAAAGCGCTGAGCCTGAAGAACTGGTTGAGCCGTTCCTGACGCGTTTTGTCGGCAAAGTTCATAAGAAAGACGATCGTCTTTCCATCGTTCCTGACCATCCGCTGCTGAAAGATGCCATTCCTTGCCGCGCCGCGCGCGGCGTAGAGCATGATTTTAAAGAGGGTGACTGGGCCGTTGCCGAAATGCGCCGTCATCCGCTGAAAGGCGACCGCGGTTTCTACGCTGAGCTCACCCAGTACATTACCTACGGCGACGATCATTTCGTTCCATGGTGGGTCACCCTGGCGCGTCATAATCTGGAAAAAGAAGCGCCGGACGGCGTGGCGACCGAGATGCTTGATGAAGGTCTGGAACGCCGTGATTTAACGGCCCTGGCTTTCGTGACCATCGACAGCGCCAGCACCGAAGATATGGACGATGCGCTGTACGTTGAGCAAACCGCTGACGGCAAGCTGCATCTGACCGTCGCTATCGCCGATCCGACCGCGTGGATTGCCGAAGGCAGCAAGCTGGACAACGCGGCGAAAATTCGCGCCTTTACTAACTATCTGCCGGGCTTCAACATTCCGATGCTGCCGCGCGAGCTCTCGGACGACCTCTGCTCTCTGCGCCCCAACGAGGTTCGCCCGGTTCTGGCCTGCCGCATGATCCTCGCGGATGACGGCGCCATCGAAGATGATATTCAGTTCTTCGCGGCGACCATCGAGTCGAAAGCGAAGCTGGCCTACGATGATGTTTCCGACTGGCTGGAAAATAACGGTGGCTGGCAGCCGGGAAGCGAGACTATCGCCCAGCAAATTAAGCTGCTGCAGGAGGCCTGCCTGCGTCGTAGCGAATGGCGTAAAAACCACGCGCTGGTATTCAAGGACCGCCCGGATTACCGCTTTGTGCTTGGCGACAAGGGCGAAGTGCTGGATATCGTCGCCGAACCGCGTCGTATCGCCAACCGCATCGTTGAAGAGTCAATGATTGCCGCCAACATCTGTGCCGCCCGCGTGCTGCGCGACAAACTCGGTTTCGGCGTTTATAACGTCCACACCGGTTTCGATCCGGCCAACACCGAGCAGCTCGCGGCCTTACTGAAGACTCACGATGTGCACGTTGACCCGGTGGAAGTGCTGACGCTGGAAGGCTTCTGCAAGCTGCGTCGCGAGCTGGACGCGCAGCCGTCTGGTTTCCTCGATAGCCGTATTCGTCGCTTCCAGTCGTTTGCGGAAATCAGCACCGAGCCGGGCCCGCACTTCGGCCTGGGTCTTGAGGCCTATGCGACCTGGACTTCCCCGATCCGTAAGTACGGCGATATGATTAACCATCGTCTGCTGAAAGCGATTATCAAAGGGGAAGCGATCTCCCGCCCGCAGGATGACGTTGCGATCCAAATGGCTGAACGCCGTCGCCTCAACCGCATGGCGGAGCGCGATGTTGGAGACTGGCTGTACGCCCGCTATCTGAATCCGCAGGCCGGCACCACTACCCGTTTTGCAGCTGAGATTATCGATGTCAGCCGCGGCGGCATGCGCGTGCGTCTGGTTGATAACGGCGCGGTTGCCTTTATCCCGGCGCCGTTCCTTCACGCCGTGCGCGATGAACTGGTGTGCAGCCAGGAAAACGGCACCGTGCAGATCAAAGGCGAAGTCGTCTACAAAGTCACGGATGTTATCGACGTCACGATTGCCGAAGTGCGCATGGAAACCCGTAGCGTGATTGCGCGTCCAGCCGCCTGATAATTCACCTGTGCGGCTCCCTTATATGGAGCCGCATTTTAGCCCTTCCCGTTGTTTTTCTGCGCGTTGCCCACGAATCATTGTAGATGAGTTAGTTTGTGCGTTTTTTTCGCTTCTCTTTTTCATCCGTTTTTAGCATCATTGATTTTATTCACATTTGTAACCAGGATAACGCCATGTCAGATCTGAATGCCCGCCTGCTCGCCCAACGAATCGATACCGTGCTGGATATTCTGGTTGCCGGGGATTATCACTCCGCAATCCATAATCTGGAAATTCTGAAAGCTGAACTGCAGGCGCTTTCCAGCGACGAGCAGGAAAATAAACCCGGTCAGCCTAAAGCGCCGTGGGAAATTTGATAATCTTCATCGTCGCCATCGGCCATCCAGGGCCGATCGCGCCCAAATAGCCCTTAACTGCGAAGTTGCTATGAACGCCCGACAACAAAGTATTTTGCAAATGGTCATCGATAAAGGCCGTATGAGCGTGGCCGATCTCGCGAAGATGACCGGTGTCTCTGAAGTCACCATTCGCCAGGATCTGAATTCACTCGAGAAACAGAGCTACCTGCGGCGTACCCACGGCTTCGCCGTTCCGCTGGATAGTGAAGATGTGGAAACCCGCATGATGACCAACTTCGCCATTAAGCGAGAGCTGGCTGCGCGGGCCGCTACGCTCGTTTCGTCCGGGGAAACGGTATTTATCGAAAACGGGAGCTGCAACGCCCTGCTCGCCCGTACGCTTGCCGAGCGCGGCGATATCACTATCATCACCGTCAGCAGCTATATCGCGCATCTGCTGAAAGAGACGCCCGGAGAAGTCATCCTGCTGGGCGGGATCTATCAAAAGCGCAGTGAAAGTATGGTGGGTCCGCTAACCCGCCAGTTTATTCAGCAGGTCCACTTCAGCAAGGCCTTTATTGGCATTGACGGCTGGCAGGCTGAAACCGGATTTACCGGACGGGATATGATGCGTGCTGACGTGGTCAACGCGGTGCTTGAAAAGGGCTGTGAAGCGATTGTGCTCAGCGATAGCTCGAAATTCAACGTGGTTCATCCCTATCCGCTCGGCCCGATAGCGCGCTTCAACCGCATTATCACCGATGATAATCTCAATGATGCCGTGCGCAACCAGTTAACCCAGTGCGGTTTAGCCGTCGATATCGTTAACCATCCCTGATCCTTATTTCTGCCTTAACGCCGCTTTGCCGGGCTCTCCCCGGCATCGCCCTGGTCTGAGACTTTTCTGACACCTGAATTCAGACTTTTTACCTGCCTGAAAAATTTATAGAAAGTAGAATTAATGTTAGCGATATAACAGGAAGTAACTATCACCTGCGTGAATAGAGCAACACCTGCGCAACTAAAGCTTCATGGAATACCCCCCGGGCTGGCGTAACAAGCTATGCTTAAGGGAAGTTGTATCCATGAATAGATTATTCAGGAGAAAAAAAATGATGACTTCAATGAACAAAAAAATGGCCGCTGTGGTTCTGGCCGTCACTGTTGCAATGTCTCTGAGCGCTTGTTCTAACTGGTCTAAACGCGACCGTAACACCGCTATCGGCGCAGGTGCCGGTGCACTGGGCGGTGCGGTATTAACGGATGGCAGCACCCTGGGTACCCTCGGCGGCGCGGCAGTCGGCGGGATTATCGGCCACCAGGTGGGTAAATAATATTAACCACGAACAATAAAATGAAAGTTTATATTTGCTGACCAGTACACCAGCACAAAAATAAAGGCCACGATATTTATCGTGGCCTTATTATTAATCAACCGCCAGCCAGCTTAACCTTCATGCCTTTGGCTTCCAGAAGCGATTTGAGCAAGTCACGCTTATCGCCCTGAATCTCAATCACGCCATCTTTTACCGCCCCGCCGCAGCCGCATTTCTTTTTCAGCTCGGCAGCCAGCTTAGCCAGCGCGTCGTCACTTTCATCTATTCCGCTAATCAGACACACGCCCTTCCCCTTGCGCCCGCTGGTCTGGCGCTGGATACGTACGATACCGTCCCCTTTCGGACGCGCCTGTACCGCTTTGGGCTCATCAATACGACCGCTGTCCGTTGAATAAACCAGACGACTGTTGGAATCGCTCATCATACCCCCTTATTCAACGATGCGTTGATACCGCGCAGGGTGGCGGCCGGATCGGCAGACTGCGTTACCGGACGACCAATCACCATGTAATCTACCCCCGCCGCCTGCGCCTGTTCCGGCGTCATAATGCGCCGCTGGTCACCCGCGTCGCTACCTTGCGGACGAATGCCAGGCGTCACCAGCTTGAACGCCTGGCCCAGCTCTTGTTTAAAGCGAACCGCCTCCTGCGCCGAACAGACAACGCCATCCAGCCCGCAGCGCTGGGTCAGCGCCGCCAGCTTCGCGGCGTGGTCCGCCGGAGATAGCGTAATGCCCAGATCCTGCAGATCGCTGGCTTCCATGCTGGTTAACACCGTTACCGCAATTAATAGCGGCGCATCTTTTCCGAAGGGCAGCAGGGCCTCACGTGCGGCGGTCATCATACGCGCGCCGCCGGAGGCATGAACGTTAACCATCCAGACGCCAAGCTCTGCCGCTGCGGCGACCGCACGCGCCGTGGTATTCGGGATATCGTGAAACTTTAGATCGAGGAAAATCTCAAAACCGCGCTGGTGCAGGTCGCGAACAAACTGCGGCCCCAGCAGGGTGAACATCTCTTTACCAACCTTGAGCCGGCAGTCGCGCGGGTCGATACGGTCGACAAACGCCAGCGCTTTATCACGGTTATCATAATCGAGAGCAACGACGATGGGAGAGGATGTGACAACGCGGGAAGAAGATGTTGCAGTAGACGTCATGACCGGACCTTAATTGTTGATGAGCGCCGGTTCGGCGCAAAAAAGGTAAACGGGCAGCATTCTACCTGCGATAAGCCGAAAATAACAGGCTGCATTTCCCTCCCTGCCGGACGTCTTAATAGCCGTAGCCGGAGGAGACGGACATAATAATCCATAAGTATGTTGTAACTAAAGTGCGGCTTTTTTTTAAAATTACTGCCCGTCGAGTCCGCGAATGGGCTTAATGGTTGACCACGACCGGCAGGATGGACAGTGCCAGTACAGCGTATGGGCGGTAAAGCCGCATTTCTGGCAGCGGTAGCGCGGCTTGCTGCGGACCTGCTCGCCCACCATGTGGCGCAGCACGCCCAGGCTCTCCTTCGCGCGCCCCTCTTCGGCTTCATTGATGTGGTAATCGATGAGCTTATGGAAAACGCGCATCGTCGGATGGCGCTCCAACTGGCGAGTCACGTAGTTTTGCGCGGCGTCAACCCCTTCCCGCTGTTCGAGGATCTGCGCCAGCATCAGATCGGCCGTCGCGCCGGTATTTTCCTCCGCGCAGCGGCGCAAAAATGCTTCCCACTCGTCGGTTTTCCCTAACTGCTGGTAACAGGTTTGCAGCATCTCCAGGGTTTCACCCACCAGTTCTTTATCCTGCTCAATCACCCGCTCCAGGCTCTCTACCGCTTTGGCATAGTCGCCCTTCTCCATCCATACCCGACCCATCATGATGGAGACGCGAGCGCTGTTGCGATCCGCCGCGGCGCCTTTTTTCAGCAGCGCCATCGCCTTATCCAGATCGTTGCCCGCCATTTGCTGCAGCGCCAGTTCACACCAGAAATTGGCGATTTCGCCGCGATGTTTCTCTTTCCCCAGCTTAACCAGACGCTCGGCCACTTCTATCGCCGACTGCCAGTCGCTGGTTGCCTGATAAATTTGCAGCAGCTGCTGCAGGGCGCTCAGGCGAAAATCCGTTTCATCCACCAGCTGTTTGAACATCCCCTCCGCCCGATCGTAGAGCCCGGCGGCCATATAATCGCGCCCCAGCTGCTGAACCGCCAGCAGGCGCTGGTCGTAAGTCAGCGAGGCGCTTTCCATTAAGCTCTGGTGGATGCGGATAGCGCGGTCAACTTCACCGCGCGAGCGGAACAGGTTGCCCAGCGTCAGATGGGCTTCGACGGTGCCGGTATCCTCTTTCAGCATATCGAGGAACAGATCGACGGCTTTATCCTGCTGATTGCTCAGCAGGAAGTTGACCCCTGTAACGTAGTCACGCGACAGACGGCTCGCATCGTCCTGTTTGGACTGTTGTGCACTTCTGCGCCCCATGTACCAGCCATACGCTGCGGCAACGGGCAAAAGCAGAAACAACAACTCCAGCATAAATGATTATTCCTTCACCGCAGGAACACCGGCTTCTGCAGGCGTAGCGCTGGCTGGCGCGATCTGATGCTCCAGACGCTTAATTTTACGCTCAGCGCGCGCCAGAGAGACGCGAACGCGTAGCCAGAAAAGACCGCAGATCAGCCAGCCGATAGCAAAACCGGCAGCAAAAAGCACGGCCAGCAGCGTCGAAATACGGAACTCACCCTGCGCGAGGAGATAGTTGAACGTGACCACCTGGTCATTCTGCGCGCCCAGCGTCACTGAAATGACGAAGATGGCTAACACCAGTAAGAAAATAAGAAAATATTTCACATGACTTCCCGTTCTATGGGTTGCGCGAAAAAATCCCGCGTTCAGCCCTATTAAAGTACCATTTTCGCCGCAGCGGTGGAATGGAAATGCATGACACCAGTACAGGATATGCGGCCTGATAGGGGTAATATCAACATTATTCCGGCGCTGCCGCCCTTTTTTTAATATCCTGCGCCTCTTCTCCCGGCGGCGATAGCGGGCCGCAGAACCGCTGGGCAAGCCAGGTCGCCAGGGTCACCAGTAGCCAGGAAATCAGCGTTGCGACGATCAGATCCTGCGGCCAGTGCATGCCCAGCGCCAGGCGGCTGCCCATCACCGCCGTCGCCCACGTTAGCAACAGCACCAGGGTGACCCAGCGACGCCGCGGCCACAGTAAACCAACGCCGAGCAGCGCCCAGCTGGCAGCGAACATCGTATGGCCAGATGGGAAAGCGAAGCCGGTCTCTTTTTGCCAGTGCTTGCGCAAAAATCCGGGGATTTGCTGCTCTTGCGCCAGCTGCTCATGCACCAGTTTAGCGCGTTCTTTGCGTTTCAACGCGTAGAATTGCGTGACCGGCACCTGCTGCGTCTGCTCCAGCCAGATGACAAAGGGACGAGGCTCCTGAACGCGGCCTTTAATCCACGTCTTCATTCCCTGCCCAACCAGTATCGCTGCGGCCAGAATGAGAAACAGCATTATCGCCGCTCGCAGACGAAAACGCAGGCACCACAGAAACCAGGCGCATAAGATAACGTGCGTAATGATGCCCCATGGCTGCGTCACCGTTTCGGTCACCCAGTACAGCAGCTTCATCGTCCCTGCCGACAGCCCGGGATGCCATTTCCAGCCCGAAATCCAGATCGCTGCAGGCATGATTAATAACAGGGCCGCGCCAACGGCGGTTCGTCTGGCAATCAACAGCATCTCGTCTCCTTATTCATTAACCTCAATATCATAACGGAAAGTAGTTCGTTTGTGCGCTTTGCGCGCAGGTAACCCTACGCAATTAGGAGAACGTCGCGCCATTGTGGCAAAATAGCGGCAAACAGAAGCACAGTCAGGTGCTGATAGAATCTGGAGAATCACATGCAGCTTAAACGTGTGGCAGAAGCCAAACTGCCAACCCCATGGGGCGATTTTCTCATGGTGGGTTTTGAAGAACTGGCAACCGGGCAGGATCACGTCGCGCTGGTATTTGGCGATATTTCGGGGCAATCCCCGGTTCTGGCTCGCGTACACTCTGAGTGTTTAACGGGCGACGCCCTTTTTAGCCTGCGCTGTGATTGCGGATTTCAACTGGAAGCGGCGTTGTCGCATATTGCCGAAGAGGGGCGCGGCATTCTGCTGTATCACCGCCAGGAAGGGCGCAATATCGGTCTGCTGAACAAAATCCGCGCCTACGCGTTACAGGATCAAGGCTATGACACCGTGGAAGCCAACCATCAGCTGGGTTTTGCCGCCGATGAACGCGACTTCACGCTGTGCGCAGATATGTTTAAGCTGCTCAACGTCGACCAGGTACGCCTGTTGACCAACAACCCGAAGAAGGTCGAAATTCTGACTGAAGCGGGAATTAACATTGTGGAACGCGTGCCGCTGATTGTGGGACGCAACCCGAAAAATGCCCACTATCTGGATACTAAGGCTGCCAAAATGGGGCACCTGCTGAGCAAGTAATTCCGTTGAAAAATGAAGGGCCAGCCTGTGCTGGCCCTTTTTATATCAGACGCGGGTTTACAGCATATTGCGGATCACATAGTGCAAAATACCGTCGTTCTGATAGTAGGTCAGCTCAGTCGCGGTATCGATGCGGCAGCGGCACTCAATCACTTCCTGCCGACCATCCGCGCGCGTCAGCGTGACCGGCACCGTCATACCGGGCTGCAGAGCCTGCAGGTTGCTGATATCTATCCGCTCCTCGCCGCTCAGTCCCAGCGTTTTACGCGTCACCCCCTGCGGGAATTCCAGCGGTAAGATCCCCATTCCAATCAGGTTGGAGCGGTGGATACGCTCGAAAGACTCGGCAATCACCACCCTGACGCCGAGCAAACGCGGTCCTTTAGCCGCCCAGTCGCGGCTGGAGCCGGAACCGTACTCTTTGCCTGCGATCACCGCCAGCGGCGTGCCCTCCGCTTTGTAGAGCATAGCGGCATCGTAAATAGCGATAGGTTGACTATCCGGAAGATGACGGGTCATCCCCCCTTCCACGCCGGGGACCATTTCGTTACGAATACGAATATTGGCAAACGTCCCGCGCATCATCACCTCATGGTTGCCGCGACGGGAGCCGTAGGAGTTAAAATCAATGCGTTCGACGCCGTGATTTTGCAGATAACGGCCCGCGGGGCTGTCGGCTTTAATGCTGCCAGCCGGGGAGATATGGTCGGTGGTAACCGAGTCGCCCAACATGGCCAGAATGCGCGCGCCGTGAATATCCTCTACCGGTTTAGGCTCAACGCCCATCTCATCAAAGAACGGCGACAGGCGAATGTAGGTGGAATCATCCTGCCAGTCGTAGGTATCAGAGCGATCCACTTTAATCGCCTTCCACTCGGCTGTCCCTTCAAACACTTCGGCGTACTCTTTACGGAACATCTCCGTTGAGACTTGCTCAACCGCCTGCGCGACTTCGATTCCGCTCGGCCAGATATCCTTCAGATACACCGGCTGACCATCTTTACCCGTCCCTAACGGCTCACGGGTCAGATCGAGATTCATATTCCCCGCCAGGGCGTAGGCGACCACCAGCGGCGGCGACGCCAGCCAGTTGGTTTTGACCAGCGGATGAATACGTCCTTCAAAGTTGCGGTTCCCGGAGAGCACAGCCCCGACGGTCAGATCGCCCTGCTTGATTGCGCGCTCGATCGGGTCCGGCAGCGGTCCGGAGTTACCGATACAGGTGGTACAGCCATAGCCGACCAGATTGAAGCCCAGTTCATCAAGATACGGCGTCAGCTTTGCGTGGGCCAGATAGTCGGAAACGACCTTCGACCCGGGAGCCAGCGACGCTTTAACCCACGGCTGCGGCTTCAGCCCCCGCTCAACGGCTTTTTTGGCCAGCAAGCCGGCGGCCATCAGGACGCTGGGGTTCGACGTGTTAGTACAGGAGGTAATGGCGGCAATCACCACCGCGCCGTCAGGCAGCGAATACTGCTGTCCGTTCAGCGTGTAGTCGATTGGCCGTTTATCTTTCTGCGCGTGATTAACTTCCAGCTCGGTGCTGGCGGCAAAGGCCTGGGGCACATCGCCGAGCGCTACGCGGTCCTGCGGACGTTTCGGCCCGGCCAGGCTGGCTTCAACGGTTCCCATATCCAGCGCCAGCGTGCTGGTGAATACCGGTTCATCTCCGGGCTGACGCCACATGCCCTGCGCTTTCGCATAGGCTTCTACCAGCGCCACCTGCTCTTCGCTGCGGCCGGTCAGGCGCATATAGTCAAGCGTTACCGCATCGATCGGGAAAAAGCCGCAGGTCGCGCCATACTCCGGGGACATATTGGCAATCGTCGCGCGGTCCGCCAGCGGCAGAGAATCGAGGCCATCGCCGTAGAATTCAACAAACTTACCCACAACGCCGTGTTTACGCAGCATTTGGGTGACCGTCAGGACCAGGTCCGTCGCGGTAATGCCTTCACGCAGCTTGCCGCTCAGCTTGAAGCCAACAACGTCCGGGATCAGCATGGAAACCGGCTGACCGAGCATGGCGGCTTCCGCTTCGATACCGCCGACGCCCCAGCCCAGAACGCCTAAACCGTTAATCATCGTGGTATGGGAATCGGTGCCGACCAGGGTGTCGGGGAAAGCCACCCACTCGCCGTTTTGCTGTTCGCTCCACACCGCCCGGCCAAGGTATTCGAGGTTTACCTGGTGGCAAATACCGGTACCCGGCGGTACTACGCTGAAGCGGCTGAATGCCTGCTGCCCCCAGCGCAAAAAGACGTAGCGCTCATGGTTGCGCTCCATCTCAAGCCGGACGTTCTCTTCAAAAGCATCATCGTCACCAAAACGATCTACGGTGACCGAGTGGTCAATCACCAGGTCGACGGGCGAAAGCGGGTTCACTTTGGCGGTATCGCCGCCCAGGCGTTTGACCGCTTCGCGCATCGCCGCCAGGTCCACCACGGCAGGAACGCCGGTAAAGTCCTGCATCAGGACGCGCGCCGGACGGTAGGCAATCTCCCTGTCGGCATGGGCATGCTTCAGCCATCCGGCCAGGGCATGAATATCTTCGGCGGTCACGGAATCGCCGTCCTGCCAGCGCAGCAGGTTTTCCAGTAGCACTTTGAGCGATTTGGGCAAGCGCGAGAGATCGCCCAGTTGTTTAGCGGCCAGCGGTAAGCTGTAGTAATGCCAGGTTTTATCTTTAACCTGGAGCGTATCCTTACTGGCTGCTCGTAGGGTTGACGACATAGCTCCTCCTTTACCTTAGGGATAGCATCCCCTGATCCTCCTCAGGGTCATTATTAAAGATAACACATCTTTGATGTAACATTTTGATAACAACCCAAATTGCTAAAATAGGCGTAACGCATTAAGACAGGAAATTTGAATAATGAGGGCGGATATATTGAGAAGGATTGAAGAAGTCAGGTTTGCGTCGGCGAGCGCGACGTATTAGTACACGAGTACAAAGAAAGACTAATCGCCATTATTCTGGCGATTAGTCCAATAGAGAAAATTTATCGAGCGAGTCTAAAAAGGGAAAAATTATATCCTCCTTATTACCGCTATTTTATCAGATAGAAATAATTCTCAATAATTCACTTGTCATAAAACTGACATAACCGCTGTGACTGGAAGGTGCTCTAGCTTAGTAACCAAACGTTGCAGACAACCAGAGCAATGACGCTCCAGAACATCGCAAGCCCAAGGATAACGGCGCTCCAGGCCTTACTTCTCAAAACTGGATCTATCTCAGTCTTGTCACGTTCCTGTGACATCGCAAACTTCATATAATCGATATCACTAATCATTTTTTCACCACCAATCGCTAAGAATTACTAACCACAGATAAATCTTAATTATGGATTGACTATTAATCCAGTGAATTCGCTTTTCAGCAGATATCTTTCATCATTAATTTGATCGCGGCAGGTATATTTGCAAATGTGGTACGAGGAGTTAACAAAAATTGTGATTCAGACGAGGTTTAGATATTCCATTTCAGGCCACTATAGGCTTTGGCATCCCCGAGAGGATGCCATTATTTTTTCTGTGGTTATTTTTCCGGTAATTTAATATCTTTGAACATCGCTTCAATATCTTCATTTGAGCGCAAAGCAACGGCGGTATCGACCACATCCCGGGTCAGATGCGGCGCAAATCGCTGAATAAAATCATACATATAGCTTCGCAAGAAGGTACTGCGACGGAAACCTATTTTCGTGGTGCTGTGGCTGAAAATACCATTGGCGTCCAGCTTCACCAGGTCCGGGTCGGAAACCGGATCCACCGCCATACTGGCAATTACCCCTACCCCAAGGCCCAGACGCACGTAGGTTTTAATCACATCGGCGTCAGTGGCGGTGAAAACGATGCGCGGCGTTAAGCCGGCGCGATTAAAGGCGGTATCCAGCTCGGAGCGGCCGGTGAAGCCGAAGGTATAAGTCACCAGCGGATACTGCGCCAGCTCCTCAATCGATACCGACTCTCGCGACGCCAGCGGATGCTCTGGCGTGACGACCACGGAGCGGTTCCAGTGGTAGCACGGCAGCATCACCAAATCATCATAAAGATGAAGCGCTTCGGTCGCGATAGCGAAGTCAGCATTGCCTTTCGACACCGCCTCGGCGATTTGCGTTGGCGACCCCTGATGCATGTGCAAGGAGACGCGGGGATAGCGTTCGATAAAGCCTTTGATAACGCCCGGTAGCGCGTAGCGGGCCTGGGTGTGGGTAGTTGCTACGTACAGCGACCCCTTATCAGGCCAGGTATGCTCACCCGCTACCGATTTGATCGCATCGACCTTCGACAGGACCTCGCGAGCGATGCGTATGATCTCCTGGCCTGCGGGCGTGACCTGGGTCAAATGTTTGCCGCTGCGGGCGAAAATCTGAATTCCCAGCTCATCCTCCAGCATGCGAACCTGCTTGCTGATGCCCGGCTGTGAGGTGTACAGGCCTTCGGCCGTGGAGGAGACGTTCAGATTATGGTTAACAACCTCAACGATATAGCGGAGCTGCTGTAGTTTCATGGCTGATATCCGATAGCACGTAAAATAAACCCGCTTAATACATTTTACGCTCAGGTCACTTGGCGGTGGACGGGCTAGCCCGAACCTCCCTGCGACTCGCCGCGTTGGCGCCACAACGTATCCTGATGACGGTGATGTATAAGACGATAAGATAATAAAAAAGGGATTAGCTATAACCACTATATCATTTATATCTACAGTGTATAGATACTAACAAAAAATAATAAGGCGGTTATAAGGAGAGAGGAGGAACAGAGTAATATCTTGGATATCAACAACATGTGATGTCAAAAAAGGGCCGCAGCGCGGCCCTTTTATCAGATGATAGCAGTTACTTCTTTGCTTCAGTCCATTTGCCATCTATATAGAAAGCTGACCAGCCGGTGGCTTTGCCATCTTTCTCTGAGGCAACGTACTGCTGCTTGGTTTTACGGCTAAAACGCACCATCGTTTTGTTGCCTTCCGGATCCTGCTGCGGCGCATCGGCCAGATAGCGCAGCTTCTCCGCCAGGCGGTCGCGGAAGCGGTACAGTTCTTCCACGAGCGGCGCGCGGGTTTCGCGCGATTTCGGGAAGGTGTTGGCGGCCAGGAAGACGCCCGCCGCGCCATCGCGCAGAACAAAGTAAGCGTCCGATTTCTCGCACGGCAGCTCCGGCAGCGGTACCGGATCTTCTTTCGGCGGCGCCACCTCCCCGTTACGCAGGATCTTACGGGTGTTTTTACACTCGTCGTTGGTGCAGGCCATATACTTACCAAAACGCCCCATCTTCAGGTGCATTTCGGAGCCACATTTTTCACACTCAACGATCGGGCCGTCATAGCCCTTGATGCGGAACTCGCCCTCTTCGATCTCGTAGCCATCGCAGGTCGGGTTATTACCGCAGACGTGCAGCTTGCGCTTCGGATCGATGAGGTAGCTGTCCATCGCCGTGCCGCATTTTTTACAGCGGCGTTTAGCGCGCAGCGCGTTGGTTTCAGCGTCATCGCCTTCCAGCACGTTGAGCACTTCGTTTTCCGGCACCAGGTTAATGGTAGTTTTACAGCGCTCTTTTGGCGACAGCGCGTAGCCCGAGCAGCCGAGGAATACGCCGGTGCTGGCGGTTCGGATCCCCATCTTGCGCCCGCAGGTTGGGCAGTCGATGGTGGTCAGCACCATTGGGTTCGGCTGCATGCCGCCCTCTTCCGGATCTTTCTCTGCCGTCTGCAGCTGCGAGGTAAAGTCTCCGAAGAAGCTGTCGAGGACCTGCTTCCACTCGGCCTGATGGTTAGCCACCTGGTCGAGGCGATCTTCCATCTGCGCGGTGAAATCATAGTTCATCAGATCGCGGAAGTTCTCTTCCAGACGATCGGTGACGATTTCGCCCATCTTTTCCGCATAGAAGCGGCGGTTTTCCACCCGCACGTAGCCGCGATCCTGAATGGTCGAAATGATCGACGCATAGGTGGACGGACGGCCGATGCCGCGTTTTTCCAGCTCTTTAACCAGCGAAGCTTCGCTAAAACGCGCCGGCGGCTTGGTAAAGTGCTGCGCAGGGGTCAGCTCGACCAGGCTCAGGCTGTCGCCCTTATTGACCATCGGTAAAGTACGGTCTTCATCGCCTTTACGCAGGGCTGGCATTACTTTGGTCCAGCCGTCAAAGCGCAGCGTACGGCCGCGGGCTTTCAGTTTGAAATCGCCGGCTTTCACCGTCAGCGTGGTGGAGTCGTACTGCGCAGGCGTCATCTGACAGGCGACAAACTGGCGCCAGATCAGCTGATACAGTTTCTGCGCATCAGATTCCATATCTTTTAACGTTTCGGCCAGCACGTTGACGTCGGATGGACGAATCGCCTCGTGCGCTTCCTGCGAGTTTTCTTTGCTGGCGTACTGATTCGCGCTCTCTGGCAGATATTTCTTACCGAAGTTGTCGCCAATGTAGCCGCGCACCATGCTCAGCGCGTCCTGGCTCAGGTTCGTCGAGTCGGTACGCATATAGGTAATGTGGCCCGCTTCGTAGAGACGCTGCGCCATCATCATGGTTTTCTTCACGCCGAAGCCAAGACGCGTGCTGGCGGCCTGCTGCAGCGTGGAGGTGATAAACGGCGCGCCCGGCTTGCTGCTGGTCGGCTTATCTTCACGCTCCAGCACGCTGTAGCTGGCTTTCTCAAGCAGCGCGACCGCCGCCATGGTTTCATCACGGTTTACCGGACGGAACGGCTTATCGCCGTTATGCGTGACCTGCAGCGGTAACGCATCGCCGCCAGGGGTCGTGGTGCTGGCGTCAACTTCCCAGTACTCTTCCGGAACGAACGCTTTAATTTCGCGCTCGCGCTCGACCACCAGACGCACCGCAACCGACTGGACGCGGCCTGCTGACAGACCGCGGGCAATTTTTTTCCACAGCAGTGGAGAGACCATGTAGCCCACCACGCGATCCATAAAACGGCGCGCCTGCTGAGCGTTGACACGGTCAATATTCAGTTCGCCCGGCTTTTCGAAAGCCTGACGAATCGCATTCTTCGTGATCTCGTTGAACACCACGCGGCTATAGCGCTGTTCATCACCGCCGATAACTTCCCGCAGGTGCCATGCGATGGCTTCCCCTTCGCGGTCAAGGTCGGTTGCGAGATAGATGTGGTCAGCTTTTTCCGCCAACTGTTTGAGTTCAGAAACGACCTTTTCTTTACCCGGGAGTATTTCATAGTGCGCATTCCAGTCATGCCACGGGTCCACGCCCATACGGTTGACCAGAGCGCCGCGTTCATCCTTCTTAGGCTTTTTAGCCCCTTTGGTGGAGGTAGAGTCGGCGCTCTTTTTGGAAGCTGAGCCACTGGTCGGCAAATCGCGGATATGACCGACGCTGGACTTAACCACGTAGTCATTACCCAGATACTTATTGATCGTTTTGGCTTTTGCCGGGGACTCAACGATAACGAGAGCTTTACCCATATTCACCTTTACCTAATTTGATTCATCCAGGAATACATCGCACATTGATTCACCATCCACTGGCGACACGTCACAACCTATGTTGCGTCGTTATCGATGGATATCAACCCCTTGCACCGGTTTCGCATCCATAAAACCAGATAGCTGAGTTTGCTGGCGTTTTCTCGCCAGGCGACATAGCACGAATAATTTTTGGCCGAATGTCAAGCAAATCTGTTGCCAGATCGCTGAAAGCGTCACACTGTACCTGATAAAATTCGTTACGCAACTTTATTAGCATGCAAAAGCAAATCCCGCCACTAAACTGATGTTTATTAGGCTTCTGCGATTACCCCTGCAAGATCAATGGAAAATTTGCCCCTCGCCGCCGCGCGGCGTAGACTAGCCGCGAAGAAACACAGGAGGCATTTATGCAAGGTACAACCCAACCCATCGATCGCCAGACGCTTCTGGAAAAAGCCAACAAACTCATTCGCGAACATGAAGATACGTTAGCCGGGATCGAGGCCACCGACGTCGTTCAGCGTAACGGCGTGCTGGTGTTCAGCGGCGAGTTCTATCTTGACGAGCAGGGTCTGCCAACGGCGAAGAGTACGGCGGTATTTAATATGTTTAAATACCTCGCACACGAGCTGTCTGATAAGTACCACCTGGCGGATTAACCGCTGCCTGCAGGGCCATGACAACAACGCGAGGCCGAAGCCTCGCGTTGTTTGTTTACATCAGCGGCTTTTGCCCGCGCTGCCACCAGCGCAGCAGAAGTTTATCGGCGCTTTCCGCCGCGCTGCCGGTAAACCGCTCGAGCATTTTCTTACGCTGCTGATAGCGCACGCTGATAACCTCGTGCTTATCCATCAGCCCCAGCAGAAGTTCATCGCTGGTTTCCACCGCGTCCACAAGGCCTTTTTCCAGCGCCTGAACGCCGTACCAGTGTTCACCCGTCGCTACCTGCTCGATATCCAGCCTGGGGCGCATCTGGTGGACAAAATCTTTGAACAGCCGATGAGTATCGTTGAGGTCTTCGCGAAATTTCTGCCGCCCTTCTTCGGTATTTTCACCCAGCATCGTCAGGGTGCGTTTGTACTGCCCGGCCGTATGTAGCTCAATGTCGATATCTTTATTTTTCAGGAAGCGATTGATGTTGGGAATTTGCGCCACAACGCCAATAGAGCCCAGGATAGCAAAGGGTGCACTGACGATTCTGTTCGCCACGCAGGCCATCATATAGCCGCCGCTGGCCGCGACTTTATCGACCGCGACCGTTAGCGGGATCTGCTTGTCGCGCAGGCGCTGCAGCTGCGAAGCCGCCAGGCCGTAACCGTGAACCACGCCGCCTGGGCTTTCAAGGCGAATGACGACCTGGTCGCGCGCTTTTGCCGCCGCCAGAACGGCGGTGATTTCTTCGCGCAGGCTGCTGACTTCATGGGCATCCATACTGCCTTTAAAATCCAGCACCCAAACGCGCGGCTTGACGTCCGGCTCTGGTGTGCCGAGCTTCGCCCGCGCCTTTGACGCCTTTGCTTCCTGCTTGAGCTTTTTCTTTTGCGCTTTATGCCACAGCTTCTGCTGCGGCCCATCGAGCAACGAAACCGCCAGCTCTTCCTTCATCTCCTTATATTGCTCGCTAAGATTGGTGACCCGCAGCTCGCCGCGCTGTTTTTTGCGCTGAGTCAGGTTAACAATAATGGCGACGATAACCGCAATTGCGACAACGATGGTCGCGATTTTGGCCAAAAACAGGCCATATTGAGCAAGTAATTCCACGTTTTCACCTTGTGTAAACCGCTGACGTTGGCGCACAGTGTACATCAGCCGTCGGCGAGAAGTCTTTGTGCTTTGTGTCGCACGCGAGGCGCCTTCCTGTTTTTTTCAGCGACGATGAAATCGTTGCAAGATATTAATTCCGCGAAGAGTTTCCGCTTCGCCGATTGCAATAGCGGGCGCTTTCAGGCATAAAGCGCAAAAGTGAGATACCGAACAGCAAGCGCGATCGTCAGCAGATCGCCCGAGGAGTCGCCGTGCACTATCAACCGCAACGTCACTTGTTACAGGACCGCATCATCCTGGTTACCGGCGCCAGCGACGGCATTGGCCGTGAAGCCGCCCTGACCTATTCCCGCTATAGCGCCAGCGTTATCCTGGTCGGCCGCAACGAAGAAAAGCTGCGCAGCGTCGCGCACGAAATTCAGCAGGCGGGCGGCATTCCCGCCCGCTGGTTTACTCTCGACCTGTTAACCTGCACGCCGCAGGAGTGCCAGCAGCTGGCGCAGAAAATAGCCATCCACTACCCGCGCCTCGACGGGGTGCTGCACAACGCGGGTCTGTTGGGCGACGTGTGCCCGATGGATCAACAAAAGCCGGAAGTATGGCAGCAGGTGATTCAGGTGAACGTGAACGGCACCTTTATGCTCACCCAGGCGCTGCTTCCTTTATTACTTAAATCCGAATCGGGTTCGCTGGTCTTTACCTCTTCCAGCGTCGGCCGCCAGGGACGCGCGAACTGGGGCGCTTACGCCGCGTCGAAATTCGCCACCGAGGGCATGATGCAGGTGCTGGCCGAGGAGTATCAGAACCGTCATCTGCGGGTCAACTGCATTAACCCAGGCGGCACCCGCACCAAAATGCGCGCCAATGCGTTCCCGACGGAAGATCCGCAAAAATTGAAAACCCCCGCTGATATCATGCCGGTTTACCTGTGGCTGATGGGCGACGACAGTCGTCGCAAAACGGGAATGACCTTTGACGCCCAGCCGGGCCGCAAACCAGGAATCGCACAATGAGTGATGAACGCCACCGCGAACGCCAGCAGCGGGTAAAAGATAAAGTTGACGCTCGCGTCGCCGCCGCGCAGGAAGAGCGCGGCATCGTGATCGTCTTTACCGGCAACGGTAAAGGCAAAACCACCGCCGCTTTTGGCACCGTCACCCGCGCCGTCGGGCACGGTAAAAAAGCCGCCGTCGTGCAGTTTATTAAAGGTACCTGGCCAAACGGCGAGCGCAACCTGCTTGAGCCGCACGGCGTTGAGTTTCAGGTGATGGCGACCGGTTTTACCTGGAATACGCAGGATCGCGAAAGCGACACCGCCGCCTGCCTCGCGGTCTGGGAGCACGGGCGCCGCATGCTGGCTGATGAAAGCCTCGATCTCGTTTTGCTGGACGAGCTAACCTACATGGTGGCTTATGATTACCTGCCGCTGGAAGAGGTGCTTACCGCGCTGCGCAACCGCCCGGCGCACCAGACGGTGATTATTACCGGCCGCGGCTGCCACCGTGAGATTACCGAACTGGCCGATACCGTCAGCGAGCTGCGCCCGGTGAAGCACGCCTTTGACGCCGGAATCAAAGCGCAGATGGGGATCGACTACTAGCCGCCAGCCGCTCGAGCAGCGCATGATTCAGCGGCAGGCACAGGCAATCCTCCCCCTGCGCCAGTTCGCTTTCGCGCATATTTTGCCGCGAGACGAAGCGCTTGCGGTATTCGGTTGGCGTGACGCCGCAGTATTTATTAAAGGCGGCGATCAGATACTTGTGTTCCTGAAAACCGCAGCTGTGGCTAATCTCCGTGATCGGGGTGCGGGTATCGCGCAGCAGGGTGCGGGCTTTATTTAGCCGCACCAGCGTCAGATACTCTTTAAAATTATACCGGCTCACCTTTTTGAACAGCCGCGAGAACCAGGAGTAGCTCATCCCGCTATGGCAGGCGACCTCGCTCAGCGTCAGCGGCTGATCAAAGTGTTGATTGATAAAATCAATGCCTTTTTTGATCATCGCCTCGTCGCGCAGCGAGCTTTCGGCGCGCCGCGTCGGCTTTCCGGCGGAGACGACCGCATCCAGCAGCAGATAAATCGCTGCGATACGCTGAAATGGCGCGTGGTTATCGATCAGCTGTTCCAGTAGCTTCGCCAGCCGCTGGCGTACCTTGCTGTCTGCCGGAGAGTAAGGTCGTCCACAGGTACTCCAGTCCAGCTGCGGCGAGGGATGAAGTTCATCAAACAGGCCGGGTGAAAACTGTACGGTGAGCAGCTGGCTGCCCGCCTCCTCGGCGCTCAGCGAATGGACCTCTTCGGCATTGATATACAGCATGTCTCCCTGCGCCAGCTCCAGGCTTTGCTGGCCGACGACGAGGGTAAATCGCCCCGCCAGCACGGTAATCAGCTCCGGAGCCGGATGCCAGTGAGGCTCGCAGTAGCGAACCTCCGCGGCAAACACGTTCAGCTTCTCCGCGTCAAAGGCAATCAGCTCGTAGCCGCTGTTCGCCGTTTGTCGTCCGCTCTGGGTGACCGAGCGAGGGTGAGTCACTGAAAAAGGAAACATGCGCACTCTCCTGTCATTGGCAATGATGAGCGCCGGCCAGCACGGCGTTAAGCTCGTCGCGTTCGATATCCAGCGCCAGGAATTCGGTCAGCGCAATCAGCAGCCCGCAGAACAGATCCGGCGCCAGGCGAATCAGTTTTTCACGCACCTGCTCCGCCGGCATCTGGCTCTTATCGGCAATCAGCTTCACTACGCGGGCAAAGGCCTCCGGCTGCTGGATCAGCTGTTGTAGAGAGTTATCATCGCGCAGCGGGACATACCGCTGCGGACAATCTACCTCAATCTCCGCGATCAACGGCAGATCCCGGGATGAGGCGCCGACGCGAACCTGCCAGATACCCGGCGTCACGACCCAATCACCCAGGCCCGGATGATAGCAGGCCAGCTCGCCAATGGGCAGCTGCAGGCTCACGCGACGGGTCTCTCCGGCGGCCAGCGCCACTTTGCTGAACGCTTTTAATGACTGCACTTCGCGAATCAGCTCCCCCTTCGGCGCGCTAACGTACAGCTGGACGATCTCTTTACCCGCATACTCTCCGCAGTTGGTCAGGTCGAACGACACGGTAAGCGTCTCGCCTGCACCTGCACGGCGGGCTGACAGCGCGATATTATCGTACGCAAACCGGGTATAGCTTAAGCCAAAGCCAAACGGAAACTGCGGCGTCATGCGACGTTTATCATAATAGCGATAGCCGACAAAAAGCCCTTCTCCGTAATGATGACGCAGGTTTTCGCCCGGATAGTGCAGCCAGGCCGGCGTTTCCTCCAGGGAATTAGGTACCGTTACCGTCAGTTTGCCGCAGGGGTTACGCTGGCCGAAGAGGATTTCCGCCACCGCGCGCCCCATCCCTTGCCCGGCAAAGAACGTTTCCAGCAGCGCTTTGCACTCGCCGAGCCACGGCATCACCACCGCATCGCTATTCGCCAGCACCACCACGATATTCGGCTGGACCGTCGCCACTTCGCGAATCAACCGTTCGTGTACCGGCAGAATATGCAGATCCTGACGATCGCCGTTTTCGCCATCTTCACCTACGGCGGTGCTGACGAAGATCACCGCCACGTCGGCCTCCTGCGCGACGCGGCAGGCCTGCGCCAGCGCCTGTTCATCGCAGCGCAGATCGTCCGGCGCGCCCACGGCCCAGGAGACGCTGAAGTCATCGCCGGCGAGGTCAAAAATTTCATCCAGCGGCCGATCGAGCAGATACGGCACCGTGGTCGCGCATCCGGACCCCTGGATCACCGGCTCCTGAGCCGGTTTACCCAGCACCGCGACGCGCGGCGTTCTCTCCGGACGCAGCGGCAGCAGATTATCTTCATTTTTCAGCAAGACAATGGATTCACCGGCAAGCCGCTGCGCCAGCGCGTGGTGCGCCGTAAAATCGGCTCGCGTTTGCGGGCGGCGATGGCGTTGGACCTTGTCGAGCAGTTCCAGCATGCGGAGACAGGCGCGGTCCACCACCGCCATCGGCACCTCTCCGGCTTCAATCGCCGCCAGCAGAGTTTGTTTATCGCGGCGGGTTTCGGGCATCGCCAGATCGTTACCCGCCATCAGCGATGCGGGGCGATCTTTAATACCGTACCAGTCGGACATCACCAGCCCTTCATATCCCCACTCATCGCGCAAAACCTGAGTGAGCAAAAACGGATCCTGGGAGGTTTGCACGCCGTTAAGACGATTGTAGGAAGACATCACCGTCCACGGCCGGGATTTCGCAATCGCGCGCTGGAAACCCGCCAGATAGATTTCCCGCAGCGCCCGTTCTTCAATAATCGAATCCATTTCCGTGCGGCGGTACTCCGAGTTGTTCGCCGCAAAGTGTTTCAGGCTGGCACCAACCCCCTCCTGCTGCAGGCCGTTGATCAGCGCAGCGGCAATATCGCCGCTGACCACCGGGTCTTCGGCGTAATATTCATAGCCTCGCCCGGCCAGCGGCGTACGGCGAATGTTAATCCCCGGCCCGAGCAGAATCCCGACGCCCATTTGCTGACACTCCCGCCCCAGCGCTTCCCCCATCTGATGCACCAGCTCCACGTCCCAGCTGCAGGCCAGGCTGGAACCATTAGGAAAGCAGGTCGCCGGTAGCGAAGTGCTGAATAGCGCCTCACTCCCCCCTTTCGCGGCGGGCTCTTCCGCGCTGGCCTGGTCTGCGGTTTGGGTGATGACCGAGATAAAATCATCCATGCTCCACTTTTCCCGGCCATCAATCTGCGCGCTGCTGTAGCGCACGCCGTAGGTGCCGTCGGTCATAATGATATCTTCGATACCGTGCTGCGGCAGCGAGGCCGTCCGCCACAGGCCGCTGCCGGTCAGCAGCGCCACTTTTTCTTCCGCGCTCATCGCGGCGAGGGTGGTGTTAAAATCGTTATTCATCTCTCTGGCTCCCTGAGGTTAAAGCGCGTTCTGTTTGCGCAGGCTGATTTTTTGCACAATATCGCGATAGGTTTTTTCATCCAGCGAATAGCAGGCGACAAACAGTGCGCTGAGCGCAAACATCGCGCCGGGAAATAGCGTCATCAGTACGTTAATGCCGTTAATCGCGCTGGCAGTAATGTTGCCCGCGTCATAGTGGTAATAGTCCAGCATCCAGCCCGCGCAGCCGCCGCCGATGGCCATCGCTATTTTGGTGATGAAATTAAAGAAACCGTAAATTGCGCCTTCGGTGCGCACCCCATGGTGCCACTCGGCATATTCCACGGTATCGGCAATCATTGACCACATTGAAACAAAACCCATCCCCAGCGTAATACTGTACAGACACACGCCGGTCATGATCAGCCAGATATTGTCGCCAGCGATAAAATATTGCATCAGTACGCCCGCAACGCCGATCGACAGCGCCACCAGCGTCATTTTCTTTTTACCTATCAACGCAATGATTTTTTCCGAAATAACGGTACCGACAATATAAGCCGCCGACTGAATCATAAAGAAGGTGGAAGTAAAACCTTCGCTACCAATTATATATTTGATAAAGTAAATAGCGATCGCCATCCACACGGTATAGGCAATATAAAAAAAGACGGTGAACATAGAGAGGTTAATTAGCGGCGCGTTGCCTGCCACCGCCTTCAACATTTCCCGCAGCGTTGGCGCCGGGGTCTCTTCCTCTTCTTCACCAACGCGCTCTTTGGTCATCCCGAAGCAGGCAAGAAACAAAAACGTCGCCAGCAGCGCAAAGCAAGAGACGGCGAAGACGTACCCCAGCTGTTTATCGCTAAACGGGGAAATCAGCCTGTCCGCGGTGGTGGACACAATCAGATAGCCAACAATCGCCAGGACAAACCGGTATACCGACAGCGATGAACGGGAGGCTTCATGCTGGGTTAAACGGTTGGTCAGCGCCGAATAAGGCGTATTTACCGCCGTATAGGCCAGGCAATAAATAGTATAGGAAATCAGTGCGAAGTAGAATTTGGCCTCACCGCCGAAAGGCACAAAGCAGAGCACCGTTAAGAAGCCGAGCGGAATTGAACCATACAACAACCAGGGTCGAAGCTTACCGTAGCGGCTGTGGGTTTTATCGATGGCAAAACCAATCAGAATATTAAAGGCCGCATCAACCACGCGGGCAATAACAAAGATCAGGCTCGCCTGTACGGCGCTAATGCCGTAAATATTGGTATAGAAAAAAAGTAAAAACAGAGAAACGAAGCCGAAGGATAAATTAGATGCGAAATCGCCAAAACCATACCCTATTTTTTCTTTAACGCCGATAACCACATAGCTTGCTGAAAGTTTTCCTGCTGTTTCCATTTTAGGCTACCTGTTAATGTAATCAGTGGCCTCAGTATATGGCGTCGCCTGGCGCACCGCTTTGCGTTATTTGTCCGGGCATTTCCTGTTTTTTGTCTTTATGCAGAAGTGTGAAAGGAGTCACAGGAGGGGGAATTCCGGCGGTGACCGCCGGAACTGGAATAATTAACCGTTACCGTTATTACGGCTGCTGGAACGACGGTTGTTATTATTATTGCTCACCTGGCTGTGGCGCTTAACCGCGCGGCGAATCTGATTCGCCTTCATGCGACGGCGATCTTTTTCGACGGCGACCTTAGAGGTGGTTTCCGGCGTAAGCTCAACCAGTTCGCGCAGGTAGTTGGTTTGCGCCAGGTCCAGCTCGGTGTAGCCGCCGCGCGGCAGGCCTTTCGGCAGCAGAATATCGCCGTAGCGCACGCGGATCAGGCGGCTGACCTGTACGCCAACGGCTTCCCACAGGCGGCGAACTTCGCGGTTACGGCCTTCGGTCAGCGTGACGTTGTACCACTGGTTAATCCCTTCGCCACCGGTAAACTTGATGGTTTTGAACGCCGCCGGGCCGTCTTCCAGCTGCACGCCGCGAGAGAGCTGGCGCAGCTTGTCATCATCTATCTGGCCAAATACGCGCACCGCGTATTCACGTTCCACTTCGCGGCTCGGGTGCATCAGGCGGTTCGCCAGTTCACCGTCGGTGGTAAACAGCAGCAGGCCGCAGGTGTTGACGTCAAGACGACCGACGGCAATCCAGCGCGCGCCGCGCAGCTTTGGCAGACGATCGAACACCGTCGGTCGCCCTTCCGGGTCGTTACGGGTACAGAGTTCGCCTTCCGGCTTGTAGTAAGCCAGCACGCGACAAATCTGTTCCGCAGACTCTTTCACCGAAATCAGATGACCGTCGATGCGAATTTTTAAACCCGGGACAATTTCAACGCGATCGCCAAGCGTGGCGATTTTGCCATCAACGCTGACGCGGCCAGCTTCGATTTTGGCTTCGATTTCACGGCGGGAGCCGTGGCCAGCGCGGGCCAGCACTTTTTGTAATTTCTCGCTCATTGAGCTTCCTTAAGGTGTCGCCTTCCCAGGCGTCTGGTATACTTCGAAAAACAGGGCGCGAGGCAAAATGAAACCTAACACCCTGTTCTGTAAAATTTTTTTGCATCAGCGCGTGCCGTTATCTATGTTGCTACAGCAGACATAACAGAGACACGCCTTCTCGCGTGGGCGAACATGGTACACGAACTTTAAGATGAATGCTTCTTTGCGTTACGAGCATAGCACAACTTACCGCGCACCTCCGTCCGGGCGCATGGCGCGCTGATGGAAGCCAGGTAGCACAATAGGGTCTTTTGCAGAGGATGAACCATCAAAAGGCGCGCGGCATTGCGCCGCGTTGAACGGCGGCAAATAAAAGCGGCGAGCGGGTATTCATTACATGACGATTCCTTCCATGGAAACAGACGTCATTACAGGAACGGCGTTACGTCCCCCACGCCTTCACGCACCACAACCGGCGCATCTTCAGTGAGGTCGATAACCGTGGTCGGCTGCTGGCCCAGATAGCCGCCGTGAATAATCAGGTCAACCTGCTTCTCCAGACGATCTTTGATCTCTTCCGGGTCGGATTCGGTAAAGTCGCTTCCCGGCAGCATCAACGAAGTGGAGAGCATCGGCTCGCCCAACGTTTCCAGCAGCATTTGCGCAATCGGGTTGGACGGCACGCGCATACCGATGGTCTTACGCTTATCCTGCAGCAGACGGCGCGGAACTTCTTTGGTGCCTTTGAGGATAAACGTGTAGTTACCCGGGGTATTGTTTTTAATCAGACGAAAGGCCACGTTATCAACGAATGAATAGGTCGACAGTTCGGACAAATCGCGGCACATCAGGGTGAAGTTGTGGCCGTTTGGCAGATTACGGATCCGGCAAATCCGCTCCATCGCACCTTTATCTTCAATTTTGCAGCCTAACGCGTAGCCGGAGTCGGTCGGATAGACGATGACCCCGCCTTTACGCACAATGTCCACCGCCTGGTTAATTAACCGCGCCTGTGGATTTTCCGGATGGATATAAAAAAACTGGCTCATACTTCCCTCTCAATTTTGTTCTACGGCCACTTCCCAACTGCGCCAGATCCCTTCCACGCCCGCGGGTAGCCAAAGTTTGCGGCCCAGTTCGATCCACGGGCAGGGCTGATGAAAATCAGACCCCTGCGAGGCATCCAGGCCATACTGCACGGCGTAAGCGGCAAGCTGTGCGCGCTCGTGAGGCGCCTGCTGACACTGCGCCACCTCCATCGCATCGCCCCCCTGCTCGCTAAAATGGGCCAACAGCCGTTTTAACCACTTGGCGGAGAGATCGTAGCGCCCGGGATGGGCAATGACCGCTTTACCGCCAGAATGATGAATGACATCAATCGCTTGTTTTATTGTACACCACTGAGGCGGAACGTAACCGGTTTTCCCGCGCGCCAGATACTTCTTAAATACGTCAGCCATATTGTTGGCATAGCCGGCCTCCACCAGAAAACGGGCAAAATGGCCGCGCGTCACCGCACCGCCGTCCGCCAGCTTCAGCGCCCCTTCCCAAGCGCCCGGGATCCGCGCTTTTTCCAGCCGCTCGGCGATCTGCTGACCCCGCATCTGGCGACTCGCTTTCTGTTCATCGAGCAGCGCGGTCATCGCCGGATGGTCGATATCGATATTCAGCCCGACAATATGAATTTCATGATTTTCCCACAGCGTGGAAATTTCCACTCCGGTAATCAGTGCCAACGGTAAACCGGCACGTTCAATTTCACGCTGAGCCGCGGGAATTGCCGCCACGGTATCGTGGTCGGTAATCGCCAGGGTGCCGACGCGCATCTGGTGGGCGCGATGGACAAGTTCTTCTGGAGTCAGACGCCCGTCAGAGGCGATGGTATGGCTGTGCAGGTCGTAAATCACTGCGTAATTGGTGTTGCTCAAGATGACTCCTGCTGGACATGAACCGGTACCCGTCATACTTTAAGTCACAGGCAGATTGACTGTGGTTCTGCAGCTTAAGTGATTAAGGATAGTAATAAGCGCATCATCATACCGACTGATAGAGAAAATCTGCAAACAGGGGTTGACTTTAATCTCTCGGACTAGTTAACTAGTACGAAAGTTCACATGAAGGGGTATCAACAATGAAAACGCAATTCATCACTCTGCACGGCTGGTGGCGCACCTCCTGTTATCGGGCGGCGTGATCGCGTTTTGCACTCAGCATACAGATACCCGGCCCGCCAATGAGCGGGCTTTTTATTGGACAAATTATTATAGCGAACAGGCGACAACAATAATGCAAACATCAAAACCGGCACTCGAGCTTCTCACCAGCGACGCCATCTATCGGGAAAACCCCACGGCGCTGTTCCACCAGCTATGCGGCGCGCGTCCAGCCACCCTGCTGCTGGAATCCGCGGATATCGACAGTAAGGATGATTTAAAGAGCCTGCTGCTGGTGGATAGCGCGCTGCGCATTACCGCGCTAGGTGACACTGTCACTATTCACGCATTTTCCGCCAACGGTACGGCGTTACTCGAACTGCTGGATAGCGCGCTGCCATCCGGCATCGATAACCAGCGTCAGCCAAATAGCCGGGTATTAACCTTCCCGCCGGTCAGCGCGCTGTTGGATGAAGATGCCCGCCTGTGTTCACTCTCGGTATTCGACGCTTTTCGCCTGCTGCAGGATCTGATAACCGTCCCGCAGGAGGAGCGCGAAGCGATGTTCTTCGGCGGCCTGTTCGCCTATGACCTGGTCGCTGGCTTTGAAGACCTGCCGCCGCTGGAGAGCGACACCGCCTGCCCGGATTACTGCTTCTATCTGGCGGAAACGCTGCTGGTTATCGACCATCAGACCAAAAATACCCGTATCCAGGCGAGCCTGTTCACGCCGCTGGAAAGCGAAAAACAGCGTCTGCTACAGCGGCTCGCTCAGCTTCGTCAGCAGCTAAACGAGCCGCCGGCGCCGCTGCCGGTGACCACGGTTGCCGAAATGAGCTGCGACTGCGATCAGAGCGACGAAGAGTACGGCGCCGTCGTGCGTAAAATGCAGCGCGCCATCCGCGCGGGCGAGATTTTTCAGGTCGTGCCGTCACGCCGCTTCTCGCTGCCCTGCCCGTCGCCGCTGGCCGCTTATGATGTGCTGAAGAAGAGCAACCCGAGCCCGTACATGTTCTTTATGCAGGACAACGATTTCACTCTCTTCGGCGCGTCGCCGGAGAGTTCTCTCAAGTACGATGCCACCAATCGCCAGATTGAAATCTATCCCATTGCCGGTACCCGCCCGCGCGGCCGCCGCGCGGATGGTTCGCTGGATCGCGATCTCGACAGCCGCATTGAGCTGGAGATGCGCACCGACCATAAAGAGCTCTCCGAGCATCTGATGCTGGTCGACCTTGCGCGTAACGACCTCGCGCGCATCTGTACGCCGGGTAGCCGCTACGTCGCCGACCTGACCAAAGTCGACCGCTACTCCTTTGTGATGCACCTCGTCTCCCGCGTGGTTGGCGAGCTGCGCCGCGACCTTGACGTGCTGCATGCCTACCGCGCCTGTATGAATATGGGCACCCTCAGCGGGGCGCCGAAAGTGCGCGCCATGCAGCTTATCGCCGCCGCTGAAGGCAAACGCCGCGGCAGCTACGGCGGCGCGGTGGGCTACTTTACCGCCCACGGCGACCTCGATACCTGCATCGTGATCCGCTCCGCCTACGTGCAGGATGGCGTCGCCACGGTGCAGGCCGGCGCCGGTATCGTGCTCGACTCCGTTCCCCAGTCAGAAGCGGATGAAACCCGTAATAAAGCTCGCGCGGTGCTGCGCGCTATCGCCCAGGCCCACCACGCGAAGGAGATTTTCTAATGGCCGACATTCTGCTGCTCGATAATATCGACTCTTTTACCTATAACCTGGCAGACCAGCTGCGTTCGAACGGCCATAACGTGGTGATTTACCGCAACTCCGTCCCGGCGCAGGCGCTGATTGAGCGCATCGGCACCATGAAAAACCCGGTACTGATGCTTTCTCCGGGGCCGGGGACGCCGAGCGAAGCGGGCTGCATGCCGGAGCTGCTGACCCGCATGCGCGGCAAGCTGCCGATTATCGGTATCTGCCTCGGCCATCAGGCGATTGTCGAAGCCTACGGCGGCTACGTCGGTCAGGCCGGTGAAATTCTTCACGGGAAGGCGTCAAGCATTGAGCACGATGGCCAGGCGATGTTTGCCGGACTGAGCAATCCTCTGCCGGTCGCCCGCTACCACTCGCTGGTGGGCAGCAATATCCCGGCCGGACTCACCATCAACGCCCACTTCAACGGTATGGTGATGGCGGTGCGTCACGACGCGGATCGCGTCTGCGGCTTCCAGTTCCATCCTGAGTCAATTCTGACCACCCAGGGGGCACGCCTGCTGGAGCAAACCCTGGCCTGGGCGCTGCAGAAGCTGGAGCAGACCAACACTCTCCAGCCGATTCTGGAAAAACTGTACCAGGCCGAAACCCTGAGCCAGCAGGAGAGCCATCAGCTGTTCTCTGCGGTGGTGCGCGGTGAAGTCAAACCCGAGCAGCTGGCCGCCGCGCTGGTGAGTATGAAAGTACGCGGTGAGCATCCGCAGGAAATCGCCGGCGCCGCCACCGCGCTGCTGGAAAACGCCGCGCCGTTCCCGCGTCCGGATTATCCGTTTGCCGATATCGTCGGTACCGGCGGCGACGGCAGCAACAGTATCAATATTTCGACCGCCAGCGCGTTTGTAGCCGCCGCCTGCGGCCTGAAGGTCGCGAAGCACGGTAACCGCAGCGTGTCGAGTAAATCCGGTTCTTCCGACCTGCTGGCGGCGTTCGGTATCAACCTGGATATGAATGCCGATAAATCTCGCCAGGCGCTGGATGAACTGGGCGTTTGCTTCCTGTTCGCACCGAAGTACCACACCGGTTTCCGCCACGCGATGCCGGTCCGTCAGCAGCTCAAAACCCGCACCCTGTTTAACGTGCTTGGGCCGCTGATCAACCCGGCTCATCCGCCGCTGGCGCTGATTGGCGTCTATAGCCCGGAACTGGTGCTGCCGATTGCGGAAACCCTGCGCGTGCTGGGCTACCAGCGCGCCGCGGTGGTGCATAGCGGCGGTATGGATGAAGTGTCGCTGCACGCGCCGACGGTGGTCGCGGAACTGAACCATGGCGAAATCAAGAGCTACCAGCTCACCGCCGCCGACTTTGGCCTGACGCCTTACCATCAGGAGCAGCTGGCAGGCGGCACGCCGGAAGAAAACCGTGACATTCTTACGCGCTTGCTACAAGGTAAAGGTGAAGCCGCTCACGAAGCCGCCGTTGCCGCCAACGTCGCCATGTTGATGCGTTTACATGGACACGAAGACCTGAAGGCCAACGCGCAGCAAGTCATCGATGTGCTGCATAGCGGAGCGGCCTATGACAGAGTGACCGCATTAGCGGCAAGAGGGTAAAAAATGCAGACCGTTTTAGCAAAAATCGTGGCCGACAAAGCGATTTGGGTAGAAGCCCGCAAACAACAACAACCGTTAGCCAGTTTTCAAAATGAAGTGGTACCGACGCAGCGCAATTTTTATGATGCCCTCGCCGGAACCCGCACCGCGTTTATTCTCGAGTGCAAAAAGGCCTCGCCATCAAAAGGCCTGATTCGCGAAGATTTTGACCCGGCGGCCATCGCTGGCGTCTACAAGCACTACGCCTCGGCTATCTCGGTGCTGTGCGATGAGAAATATTTCCAGGGCAGCTTCGATTTCCTGCCGATGGTCAGTAAGGTCGCGCCGCAGCCGATTCTCTGTAAGGACTTCACCATCGATCCTTATCAGATTTACCTGGCGCGCTACTACCAGGCCGACGCCTGTCTGCTGATGCTTTCAGTGCTGGATGATGAGCAGTATCGCCAGCTCTCCGCCGTCGCGCACAGCCTGAACATGGGCGTGCTGACCGAAGTGAGTAATGAAGAGGAGCTGGAGCGCGCGATTGCGCTGAAGGCGAAAGTGGTCGGCATCAACAACCGCGATCTGCGCGATATGTCGATTGATCTCAACCGTACCCGTACCCTGGCGCCTAAGCTCGGTCACGATGTCACGGTGATCAGCGAGTCCGGCATCCATACTTACGCGGAAGTGCGCGAACTGAGCCACTTCGCCAACGGCTTCCTGATTGGCTCGGCGCTGATGGAGCACGCCGATCTCAACGCCGCCGTGAAGCGCGTGCTGCTCGGCGAGAATAAGGTCTGCGGCCTGACCCGCCCCCAGGATGCCCAGGTGGCGTATGAATCCGGCGCGGTCTACGGCGGCCTGATTTTTGTCCCGACGTCGCCGCGCGCGGTGAACGAGGCGCAGGCGCAAGCGGTGATCGCCAGCGCGCCTCTGAGCTATGTCGGCGTATTCCGCAATACCCCGGTGGCGGAAGTGATCGCCCGGGCGGAAAACCTCGACTTAGCCGCCGTACAGCTGCACGGCAGCGAAGACCAGACCTATATTGATACCCTGCGCGCCGAACTTCCGCCGAAGGTGCAAATCTGGAAAGCCCTCAGCGTAGGTGAAACGCTACCGCCGCGCGATCTGCGCCATGTCGATAAATACGTTCTCGACAACGGTCAGGGCGGCACCGGCCAGCGTTTCGACTGGTCCCTGCTGCAGGGCCAGGACCTGCATAACGTCATGCTGGCAGGCGGCCTCGGCGCCGATAACTGCGTAGAAGCCGCCAAAAGCGGCTGTGCCGGACTCGATTTTAATTCAGGCGTAGAGTCGCAGCCGGGTATTAAAGATGCCGACAAGCTGTCCTCTGTGTTTCAAACGCTGCGCGCATATTAAGGAGCAACAATGAGTACTTTACTGAACCCCTACTTTGGCGAATTCGGCGGAATGTACGTTCCGCAGATCCTGATGCCCGCCCTGCGCCAGCTGGAAGACGCGTTCGTCAGCGCGCAAAAAGATCCGGCATTCCAGGCCGAATTTACCGACCTGCTGAAAAACTACGCCGGTCGTCCGACGGCGCTGACCAAATGCCGCAACCTCACTGAAGGCACCCGCACGACGCTGTATCTGAAACGTGAAGACCTGCTGCACGGCGGCGCGCATAAAACTAACCAGGTGCTCGGCCAGGCTCTGCTGGCGAAACGGATGGGCAAAACGGAAATTATCGCCGAAACCGGCGCCGGCCAGCACGGCGTGGCCTCAGCCCTCGCCAGCGCCCTGCTCGGCCTGAAGTGCCGCATCTACATGGGCGCGAAGGATATCGAACGCCAGTCGCCGAACGTTTTCCGCATGCGCCTGATGGGAGCGGAAGTGATCCCGGTTCATAGCGGCTCTTCTACGCTGAAAGATGCCTGCAACGAGGCCCTGCGCGACTGGTCCGGCAGCTACGAAAAAGCCCACTATATGCTCGGCACCGCCGCGGGCCCGCACCCGTTCCCGACCATCGTGCGTGAATTCCAGCGCATGATTGGCGAAGAGACCAAAGCGCAGATCCTCGAGAAAGAAGGTCGCCTGCCGGATGCGGTTATCGCCTGCGTCGGCGGCGGATCGAACGCCATCGGCATGTTCGCCGATTTTATCGACGAAACCGCTGTTGGCCTGATTGGCGTGGAGCCGGCAGGTCACGGTATTGAGTCCGGCGAGCACGGCGCGCCGCTTAAGCACGGTCGTGTGGGCATCTATTTCGGTATGAAATCGCCGATGATGCAAACCGAAGAAGGCCAGATTGAGGAGTCCTACTCCATCTCCGCCGGGTTGGATTTCCCGTCAGTGGGCCCGCAGCATGCTTATTTAAACAGCATTGGCCGCGCCGATTACGTGTCGATTACCGATGACGAAGCGCTGGAGGCCTTTAAAGAGCTATCACGCCATGAAGGGATTATCCCGGCGCTGGAATCCTCCCACGCCCTGGCGCACGCGCTGAAAATGATGCGTGAAAACCCGGAAAAAGAGCAGCTGCTGGTGGTTAACCTCTCCGGCCGCGGCGATAAAGACATCTTCACCGTACATGATATTTTAAAAGCGCGAGGGGAAATCTGATGGAACGTTATGAGACGCTGTTTGCACAACTGAAAGATCGCCGGGAAGGCGCGTTTGTTCCCTTCGTCACCCTCGGCGATCCGAATCCGGAACAGTCGCTAAAAATTATCGATACGCTGATTGAGGCGGGTGCCGACGCGCTGGAGCTGGGTATTCCTTTCTCCGACCCGCTGGCGGATGGCCCGACCATTCAGGACGCCACCCTGCGCGCTTTTGCCGCCGGGGTGACCCCCGCGCAGTGCTTCGAAATGCTGACGGCGATTCGCCAGAAACACCCTACCATTCCTATCGGCCTGCTGATGTACGCCAACCTGGTGTTCAGCCCCGGCATCGATGAATTCTACGCCGCGTGCGAACGCGCGGGCGTCGATTCCGTGCTAGTTGCCGATGTCCCCGTGGAAGAGTCCGCGCCGTTCCGCCAGGCCGCGCTGCGCCACAATATCGCGCCGATTTTCATCTGCCCGCCCAATGCCGATGACGATCTGCTGCGCCAGATAGCCTCTTACGGCCGCGGTTATACCTACCTGCTGTCGCGGGCGGGCGTGACCGGTGCGGAAAACCGCGCCGCGCTGCCGCTGCATCATCTGATTGAAAAGCTGGCCGAGTACCACGCCGCGCCGCCGCTGCAGGGCTTTGGCATCTCGGCGCCGGAGCAGGTTACCGCCGCGATTGAGGCCGGCGCGGCCGGCGCAATTTCCGGCTCCGCCATCGTCAAAATCATCGAGCGGAACGTGAATGACCCGCAGGCCATGCTGGCGGAACTCAAGGCTTTCGCCCGAAGCCTGAAAGCCGCCACTAAAGCGGCTTAACGTGCCTGCCGTCCGGCCCCGGGCCGGGCGGTTATTTCAGCTGTAAGCTGTCGGCGTATTTACGCGTCAGGCGAAACAGCGCCATCACCTCTTCTTGCGTCCATCCGGCCAGCACCTCATTCATCAGCCGCGTTCTTGCTCCCGCGATACGATCGATCATCGCCTGCCCCGCTTCGCTGAGCGTCACCTCGCTAATCCGGCGATCTTTTGCATTGGGCTGCTTGAGTACCAGCTGCTGCGCTTCCAGCTTCTTCACCTGCCTGCTGACGGTGGTGTAATCGCGACCGAGGCTATCCGCCAGTTCAACGACCCCAACGGGTCCCCTGCGCCCTATTGCCACCAGCAGCGGGAAGAGGATCCGATCGAGCTGGACCCCAGCCGCCTGCAGTATCTGCTCGTCGCGCATCGGCTGGTTCATCACGCTGATGATATCGAGCAGCGCGCCGTGAAAGCCGCTGATGTCGTAATTATTATGTGCATCTTGCATATATTGGTTAACCGGGTATAGTGCTGTTATCAGATACGTGCATTTTACACATAACTATCCCACAGGGGGAGAAGACGATGAAAGCAGCCGTGGTTTTTGACCTGCAGCAGGGGCCGGTGTGGTCCGATTTTCGCGATCCGCAGCCCGGTGAGCATCAGGCGTTAGTCGAGGTTCGGGCAGCCGCCATCAGTCATGTAGTGAAAGGCAGGGCCTCCGGTAAGCATTATAGTTTCGATGGCCGCCTGCCTTTTGTCCCGGGTATTGACGGCACCGGTATCTTACCCGGCGGAGAGCGCGTCTATTTCGCCTTCCCCGTCGCGCCCTGGGGCAGCATGGCGCAACGGGCTCCCGTCGCCTTAAACCACTGTCTGCCGCTGCCGGATGCGCTGGACGATATCACCGCCGCGGCAATGGCTAATCCGGGGATGTCGGCCTGGGCGGCGCTGGTCAAACGCGCCGGGATGAAAGCCGGGGAAACGGTACTGATCAACGGCGCCACCGGCAGCGCCGGGCAGCTGGCGGTACAAATCGCCCGTTTTCTCGGCGCCAGAAAAGTGATCGCCTGCGGGCGAAACGTGGAGAAGCTGGCCGCCCTCGGCGCTGATGAAACCGTTAACTTAAGTCAGGATGAGGCGGACTTACGGACGCAGTTTGCCGGGCTGGCGGCGCAGCAGATTGATGTCGTCGTCGATTATCTGTGGGGACGTAGCGCCGAACTTTTGCTGCCAGCGCTGGCAAAACACAGCCCAGGAAATGCGCCGGTACGTTTTATTCAGGTCGGTTCCCTTTCCGCCGCCGATATCTCTCTCAATGGCGCGGTGCTACGCTCCTCGCCGCTGCAGCTGATGGGCAGCGGAATTGGCAGCCTTTCTGTGCCCCAGCTGCTGGCCGCCACCGGGGAGATGCTGCAGGCCGCCGTCGCCGGCGGATTGACTATTGCCACGACTCCCCGGCCGCTTCGCGAGGTCGCCACGGCGTGGCCGCAGGACGACAGCCAGAAACGCACCGTCTTTGTCGTCGATTAAAAAAATCGCTTCTGCACAAAAGTTGGGGTTGATATCTTAAATGAGAAATATTATCTTTCTCATTACTGAATAGTTGAGCAAACAGCTCAGGTATTCGGTACGACATTGCTCACATTGCTTCCAGTATTTTTGCCCGCACCTGTGCGGGCTTTTTTTATGGTTGTCGACACACTCTGCGCACCAGCTGCCTTAGCCAGCGATGTGCCGATTCATGCTCCTGGCGAGGATGCCACATTTGTGACACCGTTATCTCCGGCGTACTCACCGGGAGAGGAAAAGCGACCATCTCTTTTCCCGCCGCGCTCTGCAGGCAGGAGGCCGGGACAACGGCGATGAGCTGAGAATCCCGGGCCACGGCCAGCGCGGCGGAAAAACCAGGCACCACCGCGGCAATCCTGCGGCGCATGCCACACGCCGCCAGCGCGTCATCAACCGGCCCGCGTATCAACCCGCGACGGGAGGTAATGACGTGCCCCACGGAAACAAATTGTTCCCGCGACATGTCAGCAAAGGCGGCCAGCGGATGGTTTTTGGCCAGCGCGACGACAAAACGATCGCGAAACAGCGCCTGCAGGCGGATCTCCGGCCCCATATTTTTCAGTACGCCAATTTCCAGGTCCACCCGCCCCTCGCGTAAAAATCGGGCATCTTTCTCCGGCTTAGCGACAAACTCCAGCGTCACGCCCGGCGCTTCCCGCGCGGCGGCGTTCACCAGCGCCGGGCCAAAAGCGTCTATAAATCCCTCATTGGTACGCAAAGTAAATCGCTTCTCGAGGGTCGATAAACTCAGCGGCGCAGGCGAAGCGTTGAGCACCGCGCGCATCTCGGAGACAACGTTTTTTGCCCGCGCCTGCAGACTTTCTGCGTGCGGAGTCAGCACCATGTTTCGCCCGGCTCTGACCAGTAGCGGGTCGCCGGTGACCTGCCGTAGGCGCGTCAGCGTGCGGCTCATCGCCGAAGCGCTGAGCTTAAGCCGTTTAGCCGCCCCGGCAACGCTTTTCTCGCTCAACAGTACATCCAGCGCCGCCAGTAAATTGAAATCAGGATCGGTCATCTTTTCTCCACTCCAGGATAAGGCGTCTGATGCACTTTATTATTGCAAATGCTGCGCCTTCCGCCTGCTACAGCACCAGCCTATATTTACCCCATCATGTATTTGCTCAGGAGTTATGCCCATGGTCACTTCCCCTAAAACAGTATTGATCGCAGGCGCGTCACGCGGGCTTGGGCACGCCATGGCTGAACAGTTTCTGCTGCATGGCTGGCAGGTCATCGGCACCGTACGCGATCTCTCACAAACGACGCCGCTGCACCATCTGGCCGAGGCTTATCCTGGACGGGTGCGCATTGAGGCGCTGGATATTTGTGATAGCGACGGGATCGCGGCGCTGCGCAATGTGCTTGCCGATAGCGTGCTGGATATGCTGTTCGTCAACGCGGGCACCACCAACCGCGATCCCACACAAATCATCGGCGAGATCGCGACGGAAGAGTTTATTCACGTCATGCTGACCAACGCGCTCGCGCCGATGCGGGTCATAGAACATCTGCAGGCGCTGGTGCTGCCGCAGGGGCTGATTGGCGTTATGTCTTCAGGACAAGGCAGTTTGAGCAATAATACCGGCGGGCAGCGCGAGCTGTATCGCGGGAGCAAAGCCGCGCTGAATATGTTTATGCGCAGCTTTGCCGCCCGCCCTGCCAGCGTATCGCATCCGATGGTGGTCATGGCGCCGGGGTGGATCCGCACGGCCCTTGGCGGCGAGAGCGCCCCGCTCACCATGGCGGAAACCATACCCTCGCTGGTGAACGTGCTGCTGGAAAAACAAAATCGTCCCGGATTAGAGTATCTGGATTATCGCGGATGTCGCGTGCCGTGGTGATAAGTCTATGCGTATTAATGGCCTGCAGACGGGTTCATGGCAGTCAATTTTCGCTTTTTACGCTATTACGCCCCGATGATGGAGAGTTTCTGGACCCGTTGCGCATGGCGTGGGCTAGTCATACGTTTTTCCGGGCGTTCCTGAGCTAAAGCCAGGCAGGGGTGATATTATTCAAGCCAGAAAATACAGGCACAACGTCAACCGGGAGCGATATATGCACGAGGAAGTACCACTGAAATATTACGACATTGCGGATGAGTATTCGACGGAGTCCGCCGAGCCCGTCAGCGAGTCAGAACGTGAGCCCCTGGCGCGCTATTTTCAACTGCTGATTACGCGGCTGATGAATAACGAAGAAATCAGCGAGGAGGCGCAGGGAGAGATGGCCATACAAGCGGGCATCGATCGGCAGCGCATCGATGATATCGCGGTATTCCTGAATAAATGGGGTAATGAGTAGCGGTAGACGCGGACGTTCCGCGAAGTGCTTGCGGCAAATGACGCATCGGCAATCGCAGCAGCGGACTTCGCGTCGGGACGTGCAATAAAGCTGGTCATTGCGACCAGCTTTACCTGAGACTTTAGAACCTGTATCCCGCAGAGAACATAAACACCCACGGATCCAGACGAATACTGTCGTGCTGCTGCGCGCCCGCCAGCTTATAGTTGGCGGTGGTGTCGATATCCATGTACCACACCGACATGTTAATCAGCCAGTCGCGGTTAATCAGATAGTCCATCCCCACCTGTCCTGCCGCCCCCCAGGAGTCTTTCAGGCTCAGATCGGATATGCCGGTCTTTTTACCCGTATCGTTCACGCTCTCATCGAAGAAGGTCGTGTAGTTGATACCCGCGCCAATGTAAGGACGCAGCTTGCTGCTGGAGTCGCCAAAATACCACTGCGCCATAAGCGTCGGCGGTAAATGGTGAACGGTCGCAATATTGCCGGTTGCCGCGGTCCCGACTTTATGGCGGAACGGCGTGGCGGCCAGCAGTTCAACGCCGATGTTATCCGTTGCCATATAGGTGAACGTCAAACCCAGTTGCGTATTATTGCTGACGTTAAAGCCCCCCAGGCTGCCTAACGTGCCGCCCGCGCCTTCGGTCGGTCTGACCGTTGCCGAACCCGCGCGAATAAAAAATTCACCGGCTTCATGCGCCCAGACGCTGCTGCCGGAAAGACTGCTCAGAATAACAACCGCCGCTGCTAACTTTTTCATACCCACTTCCTCATTATGGTTATTCAGCGCCAGAATATACCTACATTGAAGTATGTTTGATCCAACATAGATCACATTAAGTGGGCAAATTTAACATTTATTGATCCAGATTAATTTTCACTTTCTCAATACAATCAGTGAGAAGCGTGTCGTATCAAATTTCTTCCTTTATGACACTCAAGGCAGCGCGTCGCTGATTTCCTCTTCTATTTACAAAGATATACTTAGCGTGCAGGAGCAGAGACTGCTACCCAGCCGCGATTTGCGGTACAATCGCCGGCTAGTTAACACCTGCAATACTCAAGGAGAATGCATGTCTATCACGGCGAAGTCCGTCTACCGTGACACCGGGAACTTTTTCCGCAATCAGTTCGTTACTATCCTGCTGATTGCGCTGCTATGCGCGTTCATTACGGTAGTACTTGGCCATGCCTTTTCACCCAGTGAAGAGCAGCTGTCAATACTGAGCCAGGGCGATAGCCTGGCGGGTAGCGGCGGGCTGTTCGAACTGGTCCAGAGCATGACGCCGGAGCAGCAGCAAATCCTGCTGCGCGCGTCTGCGGCCTCCACCTTCTCAGGGCTGGTAGGTAACGCCATTCTTGCCGGCGGCGTTCTGCTCATGATTCAGATGGTTTCCGCTGGTCAGCGAGTCAGCGCCCTGCGTGCGATCGGCGCTTCTGCGCCGGTGCTGCCAAAGCTGCTGCTGCTGATCCTGCTGACGACGTTTATCGTGCAGATGGGAATGATGCTGGTGGTGGTGCCGGGCGTCCTGCTGGCTATCGTGCTCTCTTTCGCACCGGTTATGCTGGTGCAGGATAAAATGGGGATTTTCAGCGCCATGCGTAGCAGTATGCGTATGGCCTGGGCCAACGTACGTCTGGTGGCGCCGGCCATTATCGGCTGGCTGCTGGCGAAAACGCTGCTGCTGCTGTTTGCCTCCAGCTTCGCGGTCCTGACGCCAAACGTTGGCGCGGTGGTAATAAATACCCTCAGCAATCTTATCTCCGCATTGTTGCTGATCTATTTATTTCGCTTGTATATGCTCATTCGTAACTAACCTAATCCGGGGCGGGTGCTCCCTGCCCCAACCTGAACGACGGAATCGATGTATGAAGCAGTTTCTGGATTTTTTACCGCTGGTAGTCTTCTTCGCATTCTACAAGCTTTATGATATCTACGCCGCGACGACCGCGCTGATTATCGCTACCGCCATCGTGCTGATTTACAGCTGGGTGCGCTATCGTAAAGTCGAAAAAATGGCGCTGATTACCTTTGTGCTGGTGGCCGTATTTGGCGGCTTAACCATCTTCTTCCATAACGATGAGTTTATTAAATGGAAGGTGACGGTTATCTACGTGCTGTTTGCCAGCGCGCTGCTGTTTAGCCAGTGGGTGATGAAGAAGCCGCTGATCCAGCGCATGCTGGGTAAAGAGTTGACGCTGCCGCAGCAGGTGTGGTCGCGTCTGAATCTGGCCTGGGCGGTGTTTTTCATCCTTTGCGGACTGGCGAATATCTATATCGCTTTCTGGCTGCCGCAGAATATCTGGGTCAACTTCAAGGTCTTTGGTTTAACCGCCCTGACGCTGGTATTCACCCTGCTGAGCGGCGTGTATATCTATCGCCATATGCCGCAGGACGACAACCACTAAGCTGGCTTTCCCACGGCACGCCGGACGGCGTGCCGCGTTCTTCGCTTTTCCCCTCTCCGCATAAATCGCTTCAGCTGAAACGATTCGTAATGTAAGCTATTTCTCACAGGAGATGGCATTCCTCCTTGAACCGCCATGTGGCTAATGATGCCTGCTTTTTATTCCCGGACCGGGAATGGGCAGGCATATCTGAATTGCAGGCACCGCGTCCGGGAAGGTTAATCTTCTAAGGAACTGACGATGCGTGCAAACCGCTTTTCATCACTCTCTCTGCTTTTCTTCCTCGGAAAATGGCTGCTCCTCGCCTTTATCATCGCGGTGCTGGCGGGTACGGCATCGGCGTTTTTTCTTTTCTCACTGCAGTGGGCCACGGCAACGCGTGAAGCTCACCGCTGGCTTATCGGGCTCCTGCCGTTGGCAGGTTTTGCCGTCGGCTGGATCTACCTGCGCTACGGCACCCGCGTGGAGGCCGGCAATAACCTGATTCTGGAAGAGATTCACGACCCTCAGCGCATCATTCCCTTGCGCATGGCGCCGCTGGTTTTTTTCGGCACCGTTGTTTCTCATCTGTTTGGCGCCTCCGTCGGGCGTGAAGGCACGGCGGTGCAGATGGGGGCCTCGATCGCCGACCGTTTTACTGCTCTTTTCCGCCTTAACGACGGTGCCCGGCGAATGGTACTGATGGCCGGGATCAGCGCCGGTTTCTCTTCGGTTTTCGGTACCCCGCTCGCCGGAGCGCTATTCGGGCTCGAGGTCCTGGCTATCGGACGGATGGACTACAGCGCCATTCTTCCCTGTCTGTTTGCGGCGATTATCGCCGATCGGGTCGGCATCATGTGGGGCGTGCAGCATACGCACTACTTTATTACCGGCTTTCCCACGCTGACGCTCTGGACGCTGCTGGCCATCATTATCGCCGGCTGCTGCTTTGGCCTCGCGGCGCGCATTTTCGCCGACAGCACGCATGCGGTCGGCGCCTTGATGAAAAAACGGATTCACTACGCGCCGCTGCGGCCGTTTATTGGCGGACTGGCGATTGCCGGCGCCGTCTGGCTGCTGCACGGAGAGCGCTATATTGGCCTGGGCATACCGGTGATAGTGGACGCTTTCCAGCATCCGCTGGCGCCGTGGGATTGCTTCGGCAAACTGATCTTCACCGTTGTCTCTTTAGGCAGCGGATTTAAAGGTGGCGAAGTCACCCCGCTGTTTTACGTCGGCGCGACGCTGGGCAATGCTCTGGCGCCGCTGCTGCATATGCCGCCAGGTTTTCTGGCCGGGATAGGTTTTGTCGCCGTCTTTGCTGGCGCGGCGAATACCCCCATCGCCTCGACGCTGATGGCGATTGAGCTATTTGGCGCGGAAATCGGTGTTTACGCGGCGCTGGCCTGCGTGGTGGCATGGCTGGTCTCGGGCTATACCGGTATTTATCGTTCCCAGCGCATAGCCTGCCTGAAACAAAGCTATGTCCCGACCGGCATCAGACTGGCTGAGCTCCCGGCGTGGTACCAATCGCAAACACGCCGTCAAAAAACCGACAACGAAACCCCCACCTCCTGACGAACGTGCCCGGAAACCGGAGGGTTCAGGCTCGCCGGTTTCTTCATGATATCTACCACATGCCGGAAAGTTGCGGCAATTGTGAGGATTTAATGGAGATTAGCATCGCTTTATTGAAACGATAATGATTATCATTGATATTCTCGATCTCAATTTTTCATGATTTGATATGGATATTTATAATGAGAACGCAGAAAAATCACATAGCAACGCCCCTGGCCCTGGCCATTGCAGGCTTACTCAGCCCAGGGGTCTTCGCCGAAGAGGTGGAACAGGATACGGAGACCATGGTGGTTCATGGCACCGCCGAAGAGGCGCTGAAGCAGCAGCCGGGCGTCTCGATCATCACTGCGGAAGATATTGCTAAAGATCCCCCGGTTAACGATCTCTCAGAAATCATCCGTAAAATGCCCGGCGTCAACCTGACCGGCAACATCGCCAGCGGCAGCCGCGGCAACAACCGTCAGATCGACATTCGCGGAATGGGACCGGAAAACACGCTGATTCTTATCGACGGCGTGCCCGTCACCTCCCGCAATTCAGTGCGCTATAGCTGGCGCGGCGAGCGCGATACCCGTGGCGACAGCAACTGGGTACCGCCGGAAATGGTGGAACGCATTGAAGTTCTGCGCGGCCCTGCCGCAGCGCGCTACGGCTCAGGCGCCGCGGGCGGCGTTGTCAATATCATCACCAAGCGCCCCACCAACGACTGGCACGGCTCGCTTTCGCTGTATACCAATCAGCCGGAAAATAATAAAGAAGGCGCCACCAACCGGGCTAACTTCAGCCTCAACGGACCGCTGGCGGGAGATGCCCTGACCATGCGTTTGTACGGCAACATCAACAAAACGGAGCCCGATGCCTGGGATATTAACCGCGCGCAAAATGGCTCTTACGCGGCGGGCCGCGAAGGGGTACGCAACAAAGATATTAACGCCCTGCTGTCGTGGAAAGTTACCCCGCAGCAGATCCTGGATTTTAGCTACGCCTATAGCCGCCAGGGCAATATTTATGCCGGCGATACGCAGTACAGCAACAGCAATATGAGCCCAAATGGCCTGGTGGATACGCTGTACGGTCAGGAAACCAACCGGCTATATCGGCAGACCTGGGGCCTGACCTACAACGGGATCTGGGACTGGGGCCAGTCGAAGGCGGGCGTCTACTACGAAAAAACCAACAATACCCGCCTGCAGGAGGGCACCACCGGCCGCGTTGAAGGGATGATCAACAGCGATGTCTATGACACCAGCCGCCTGGAGTCGTGGCGCTCAACCGCAGAGGTGAATCTCCCCTTCAACTGGCTCGCTGAACAGACCCTGACTCTGGGCATGGAATGGAATCGCGATGAGCTAAACGATCCGGCGTCCATGCAGGCCACCACGACGACGGAAACGCTGCCGGGGATGTCCGGCGATCCTTCGCAACGCAGCCCTAAAAACAGCGCCACCCTGACCGGTATTTATCTGGAAGACAATATCGAAGCGACGCCGGGCACCAATATTATCCCGGGTCTGCGCTTCGACTATCATAACGACTTCGGCAGCAACTGGAGCCCGAGCCTGAACCTGTCGCAGGATCTGGGCGATATGTTTAAGGTCAAAGCGGGCATCGCCCGGGTATTTAAAGCGCCGAACCTGTATCAGTCGAGCGAAGGCTATCTGCTTTCGACGCGGGGTAACGGCTGCCCGATAAGTATTGCCGATGGCAACTGCTATCTGTTGGGTAACCCGGACCTCGATCCGGAAATCAGCATCAACAAGGAGATCGGCCTTGAGTTTAACCTGAACGGTTACAACGCCGGCGTCACCTGGTTTCGCAACGACTACAAAAACAAGATCGTCTCCGGTACCGAGATACTGGGTAATACCGCGACCGGAGCGAATATCCTGCAGTGGGAGAACGGTGGGAAAGCGGTCGTCGAAGGGCTTGAAGGCACGCTGCTGGTTCCGGTCATTGTCGATACGCTCAGCTGGCGCACCAATGCCACTTATATGATTAAATCGGAAAACAAAGATACCGGAAACCCGCTGTCCGTTATTCCGAAATACACCATCAATACCCTGCTCGACTGGCAGGTGACCAGCAAGTTTTCGGCGAACGTCAACTGGACTCTGTACGGTCGGCAGAAACCGCGGGAATATGCGGAAATTCGTACTGAAAACGGCGTGCTGGCCACCAATGAAGTGGGCTCCTATTCCGTGGTTGGTATCGGCGGCAACTATCAGCTAATGAAAGACCTGCGCCTGAACGCCGGGATCAGTAACCTGTTCGATAAGCAAATTTATCGTGAAAACGAAGGGGCTTCGACCTATAACGAACCGGGTCGCGCCTATTACGCTGGCGTCACGATCTCCTTCTAACCCCTCACGCCCGCTATCGCGGGCGTATTCCCTATTCTCTCAGCGTCATTTTCATAGTAGCATCCGCCTGATCATCTTTGACTAGTACAGAGTATAGAATGACAACAACAGATCTTACACCGAAGGGCGAATTGGTATTACGCACCCTGGCGATGCCGGCGGACACCAACGCTAATGGCGATATTTTCGGCGGCTGGCTGATGTCGCAGATGGATATTGGCGGAGCGATTATGGCCAAAGAGATTGCCCACGGTCGCGTCGTGACCGTGCGCGTCGACGGCATGACTTTTTTACGCCCGGTCGCGGTCGGCGACGTGGTGTGCTGCTACGCCAGCTGCGTGAAGCGCGGCAATACGTCGATAACCATCAATATGGAAGTGTGGGTCAAGAAGGTGTCGTCTGAGCCCATCGGCCAGCGCTACAAAGCAACCGAAGCGCTGTTTATCTACGTCGCGGTAGATAATGAGGGTAAACCGCGCGCCCTTCCCGCCCAGTAATTCTGCCGGCCCGGCGCTTCCGGGCCGGTCTTTTACAGAAAGCCGAGTAAAGAGAAGAAGAAGTAGCCCAGCACAATAATAATAATCGGCAGGACGTATAGCGGAAAATATTGCACCAGGATGGTATGGCGCGGCACCACAACGCGTTCAGAGATTTGTTCGCGCGTCAGCCCTTCGGCCCCTTTCGCCTGCTCCAGAATCAGCTGATCCTCAACGCCCTCGCGCAGAAACTTCGCCTGGCGCCCCATTCGCGCTCCGGAGGCCTGTAGCGCCATGCCGACGAACACCAGAATATAGATAACCCAGAAGCCAATATTCATACCGTGCTTAAAGTCCGGCAGCGGCGAGTTGTACCAGAAGAAATTCAGGAACGGCGTATTGAAACGCATCATCTCAATCATCACATGAGCAAAGTCCATCATCACCGCGTCAATGCCCGGTTTTTTCTCACTGTGCTCGTACATAAACTTCAGCACGGAGATCAGCGTCGAGATAACCGCCGGGATAAATACTACCCACCCCAAAATACGTTTAAGTACTGCAACGCGTCCAGCTTGTTGATACGTCATGGGTTCCCCTTGTTAAGACGCCTGTCTACCCTAAGTCTACCTTCGTCGGCGAATTTCGCCCAATAATGCGCGGTATGATATACCATGAGTGCCGATTCGTTATCTACTTACGCTACAGGAGAGGGACTTATGTCAGCCAGGCGCCAGATTCACGCCGCGATTTTTGATATGGATGGTTTACTGATTGATTCTGAGCCGCTGTGGGATAAAGCGGAGCTGGAGGTGATGGCAAGCCTCGGAGTGGATATCAGCCGCCGCCATGAAATGCCCGATATCCTGGGGCTGCGCATCGATTTAGTCGTCGATCTGTGGTTTGCCCAGCAGCCGTGGAAAGGCCCGGATCGTGCCGAAGTCACCGCGCGGATCATCAACCGCGCCATCCAGCTGGTGGAAGAAGCGCGTCCGCTCCTCCCCGGTGCGCGGGAAGCGGTGGCGATGTGCAAAGCCCAGGGGGTGAAAATCGGCCTGGCGTCGGCTTCGCCGCTGCGGATGCTGGAAAAAGTCCTCACCATGTTTGAACTGCGCGATCAATTTGACGCCCTCGCCTCCGCCGAAGGGCTGCCATTCAGCAAACCGCACCCGCAGGTCTATCTGGACTGCGCCGCCAGACTCGGCGTCAGCCCGATGCACTGCGTGGCGCTGGAAGACTCGGTTAACGGCATGATTGCCAGCAAAGCGGCCCGGATGCGATCTATCGTCGTACCGGAAGCGGAAAACAGCCGCGATCCGCGCTTCGTGCTGGCGGACGTGAAGCTTGCCACCCTTGAATCCCTCACCCTGAGCGACCTGCTCGGTTAATCCTGCCGCTGATGATGAGATAGCGGCACCGTCTCATCATCACAAAATTAAAACAGCGTTTCATTTTTATTTGTTTTTTCTTCTCCCGCCCTCTATGCTTGTCTCAACGGCGTTTTTTAACGCGTGAAATCAGCATACAGAGGTGCATATGGTACTGAACGCCTTTGACCTTACGGGCAAGGTCGCTATCGTGACGGGTTGTGATACCGGGCTGGGCCAGGGAATGACGCTGGGCCTTGCGCAGGCCGGGTGCGATATCGTCGGCGTGAATCGCCGGATCCCCCATGAAACCGCAGAGAAGGTTCAGGCGCTGGGCCGACGCTTTACCGCTATTCAGGCCGATCTGAGCCGGCAGGATGAGATTGAAACCATTGTCGATCGGGCCGTGGCCGCCATGGGCCGGGTAGATATCCTGGTCAACAATGCGGGAACCATCCGCCGCGCCGATGCGCTCTCCTTTAGCGAGAAGGACTGGGACGAGGTGATTAACCTGAATCTGAAGTCGGTGTTCTTTCTTTCGCAGGCGGTCGCCAGGCAGTTTATTCAGCAGGGTGACGGCGGGAAAATCGTTAACATTGCCTCAATGCTCTCCTTTCAGGGGGGGATTCGGGTACCCTCCTACACCGCGTCAAAAAGCGGCGTACTGGGCATTACCCGCCTGATGGCCAACGAATGGGCGGGGCATCGCATCAACGTTAACGCCATTGCCCCGGGATACATGGCCACAAACAATACCCAGCAGCTGCGTGAAGACGCCGAGCGCAGCAAAGCGATTCTCGATCGTATTCCGGCCGGGCGCTGGGGCGTGCCTGATGACCTGCAGGGGCCGGTGGTTTTTCTCGCCTCCCGGGCGGCGGATTACATTAGCGGCTTTACGCTGGCGGTAGATGGCGGCTGGCTGGCACGCTGATGTTTTTGTGACAAAGAGTTACACCGTCACCTCTTCCGCACACTGTATAAAAACCCTATACTGTATGAATTGACAGTTTAGGGTGTTTATCATGACGGCGGAAGGCCACCTCCTCTTCTCTATCGCCTGTGCGGTATTTGCGAAAAACGCGGAATTGACCCCCGTGCTGGCTCAGGGCGACTGGTGGCACATCGTTCCTTCCGCCATCCTGACCTGTCTGCTGCCGGATATCGATCACCCTAAGTCGTTTCTCGGTCAGCGATTAAGCTGGATATCAAAACCGATAGCGCGCGCCTTTGGCCATCGCGGCTTCACCCATAGCCTGCTGGTAGTCTTTGGCGCGGTCGCGATTTTCTCATTGAAAGTACCGGAAAGCTGGATAGTGCCGGCAGATGCGGTTCAGGGCCTGGTTCTTGGCTACCTCAGCCATATTCTCGCCGACATGCTCACCCCGGCAGGCGTTCCGCTGCTCTGGCCCTGCCGCTGGCGTTTTCGCCTGCCCCTGCTTGCACCGCGCAAGGGTAACCAGCTGGAGCGCGCGCTGTGTATGGCGCTGTTTATCTATGCCGTATGGATGCCGCAAAACGTTGCCGAAAACAGCGCCATTCGCTGGTCATCGGACATGATTAATTCTTTGCAAACCACCTTTAATCGCTTAATTAGCCACCAGGCTGGACGATAAACCAGCGAATTATTCAATTGGTTATAATCAATTCCATTTGAATATAAGTAACGAATAACGCCTTCTGCTACCCTTGCCGTCATAAGAGTTGGTTATTGACCAACCCGGTAATAAAAGATATCAGGAGAACGGGGATGAACTTTCCATTAATAGCGAACGTAGTCGTGTTCGCGGTTTTACTGTTGGCGCTGGCCCAAACCCGCCATAAACAGTGGAGCCTCGCTAAAAAAGTGCTGGTCGGTCTGGCGATCGGCGTTGTCTTCGGCCTGGCGCTACAGCTTATCTATGGTTCCGACAGCCCGGTGCTGAAGGATTCTATCCAGTGGTTCAATATCGTCGGTAACGGCTATGTTCAACTGCTGCAAATGATCGTCATGCCGCTGGTTTTCGCCTCCATTCTGAGCGCGGTCGCCCGTCTGCATAATGCCTCGCAGCTGGGTAAAATCAGCTTCCTCAGTATTGGAACCCTGCTGTTCACCACGCTGATTGCGGCGCTGGTCGGGGTGCTGGTCACTAATATGTTTGGCCTGACCGCCGAAGGGCTGGTTCAGGGCAGCGCGGAGACCGCCCGCCTCAACGCCATTCAGAGCAATTACGCCGGTAAAGTCGCGGACCTGAGCGTCCCGCAGCTGATCCTCTCTTTCGTACCGAAAAACCCGTTTGCCGATCTGACCGGCGCGAACCCAACGTCGATTATCAGCGTGGTTATCTTCGCCGCGTTCCTCGGCGTCGCGGCGCTGAAGCTGCTGAAAGATGACGTCGCCAAAGGCCAGCGCGTACTCACCGCCATCGACACGCTGCAGAGCTGGGTAATGAAGCTGGTGCGCCTGGTGATGCAGTTAACGCCGTACGGCGTGCTGGCGCTGATGACCAAGGTAGTCGCGGGCTCTAACCTGCAGGACATCATCAAGCTCGGCAGCTTCGTTATCGCCTCCTATATTGGTCTGGGCATCATGTTCGTGGTGCACGGTCTGCTGCTGGCGGTCAACGGCGTGAGTCCTCTGAAGTATTTCCGTAAAGTCTGGCCGGTATTGACCTTCGCCTTTACCAGCCGCTCCAGCGCGGCGTCTATTCCGCTGAACGTGGAAGCGCAAACGCGTCGCCTGGGCGTGCCGGAGTCTATCGCCAGCTTCTCCGCATCGTTCGGCGCCACGATCGGGCAGAACGGCTGCGCGGGCCTCTATCCGGCGATGCTCGCCGTGATGGTCGCCCCTACCGTCGGTATTAACCCGCTCGATCCGCTGTGGATTGCGACGCTGGTGGGCATCGTGACCGTCAGTTCCGCCGGGGTCGCGGGCGTGGGCGGCGGCGCGACCTTTGCCGCCCTGATCGTCCTGCCGGCGATGGGCCTGCCGGTCACGCTGGTGGCGCTGCTGATCTCGGTTGAGCCGCTGATTGATATGGGCCGTACCGCGCTGAACGTAAGCGGTTCCATGACCGCCGGTACCCTGACCAGCCAGTGGCTGCGTCAAACCGATAAAGCTATTCTCGATAGCGAAGAGGACGCGGAGCTCGCGCACCGCTAAGCGGGCCCGCACTTCAGGTTGTTAAAAACAAAAAACCGCTGATTTTCAGCGGTTTTTTTATTGTGCCCGGCACATTCAGGCGTCGATTTCACCTTCCTGCCTCATTTGCGTCGCCCAGCGCTGCGCCGCTTCCGGCACGTTAAACGGCGGGGAGCGACGAAAATGTTCGTCTATCAGCACAAAAGCAACGTATTTACCCCGCAAAACCCAAACGTCGCGAAAACCATCCATTTTGACGGCGTGTTCCGGCGGCGCAGGCTCGACTCGCGGCACGTAGCTAATGACCTGACGATTTTGTTGGCGAAGTGGTTTCATCACAAATAGATTCACTAAACACAGCGGGAAACAGAAACCCCTATCATAGCCGAAAAAGCCCCCTTTCGTCGCCCCCAGCTTGCGGCCCTTTAGTAGTAAAACTCTTATAAAAATATATTCTTGAAATGATGTTCTACAATTAGAAGGGTTTTGGTTTAGCAACGACCATTTTCAGCAATGAAAGCAGGAGCGAGCAATGTCTGATAAACACCATAACCCGCAACCCCATCAATCACCGGTTCACGACGACCGGGAAGCAAAACCAGGTCTGGATGCCTTAGCCCCCGAAGACCAGAACTGGCGGCCCACGCCGCATCCCACCGCTCCAGGTGAAGAGCCGACCGCCCCGGGCAGTATGAAAGCCCCGGATACGCACAGCGAAAAGCTCGATGCCCTTGAAAAACAGCGTAAAGGCGGCGAGGATTTTGCGCTTACCACCAATCAGGGCGTACGCATCGCAGACGACCAGAACTCGCTGCGCGCGGGCAAACGCGGCCCCACGCTGCTGGAAGATTTTATCCTGCGCGAAAAAATCACCCATTTTGACCACGAGCGCATTCCTGAGAGGATTGTCCATGCCCGCGGCTCCGCTGCGCACGGTTATTTCCAGGCGTACAGCGATTTAAGCGATATCACCAAAGCGGCTTTCCTCTGCGATCCGCAGAAAAAAACGCCGGTCTTCGTCCGGTTTTCCACCGTTCAGGGCGGCGCAGGCTCCGCCGATACGGTGCGCGACATCCGCGGCTTTGCCACCAAGTTTTATACCGACGAGGGCATCTTTGACCTGGTCGGCAACAACACGCCGATCTTTTTTATTCAGGACGCGATCAAGTTCCCTGATTTCGTCCACGCGGTCAAACCCGAGCCGCACTGGGCCGTCCCGCAGGGGCAAAGCGCGCACGATACGTTCTGGGATTACGTCTCACTGCAGCCCGAAACGCTGCATAACGTGATGTGGGCGATGTCCGACCGCGGACTGCCCCGCAGCTACCGCACGATGGAAGGGTTCGGCATCCACACCTTCCGCCTGATTAACGCGGAAGGTAAAGCCACCTTCGTACGTTTTCACTGGAAGCCGGTCGCGGGCAAAGCCTCCCTGGTATGGGACGAGTCGCAAAAGCTGACCGGTCGCGATCCCGATTTCCACCGCCGTGATTTATGGGAAGCGATTGAAGCCGGCGATTATCCTGAGTACGAGCTGGGCTTACAGCTGATCCCGGAAGAGGACGAGTTTGCTTTTGATTTCGATCTGCTGGATCCCACCAAGCTGATTCCGGAAGCGCTGGTCCCGGTGCAGCGCGTCGGTAAGATGGTCCTCAATCGCAACCCGGACAACTTCTTTGCCGAAAACGAACAGGCGGCCTTCCATCCAGGGCATATCGTTCCGGGGATAGACTTCAGCAACGATCCGCTGCTGCAGGGCCGACTTTTCTCCTATACCGATACGCAGATCAGCCGCCTCGGCGGGCCGAATTTCCATGAAATCCCGATCAATAAACCCACCTGCCCGTACCATAATTTCCAGCGCGACGGCATGCACCGGATGGATATTGATACCAACCCGGCAAACTATGAACCTAACTCCATCAACGATAACTGGCCGCGGGAGACGCCGCCGGCCGCTAAACGCGGCGGCTTTGAATCCTATGCCGAGCGGGTTGACGGGGAAAAAATTCGCCAGCGCAGTCCGTCGTTTGGCGAATATTACTCGCAGCCCCTGCTGTTCTGGCGTAGCCAGACGCCTATTGAGCAGCAGCATATTATCGACGGATTCAGCTTCGAGCTGAGCAAGGTCGTCAGGGAGTGGATCCGCGAGCGGGTGGTCGATCAGCTGGCGCATATCGACCTGCAGCTGGCTCAGGCGGTGGGTAAAAATCTGGGTATTGAGCTCACCGACGAACAGCGCAGCATCACGCCGCCGCCGGATGTTAACGGTCTGAAAAAGGATCCTACGTTAAGCCTGTACGCTATTCCCAGCGGTGACGTAAAAGGCCGGGTGGTAGCGGTACTGCTTAACGATCGTCCGGTCGCCAAAGAGCTCCTGACGCTGCTCAAGGCGCTCAAAGCGCACGGGGTGCATGCCAAATTACTCTATTCCCGAATGGGGAAAGTGCAGGCCGATGACGGCACCGAGCTGTCGGTGGCCGGGACCTTTGCCGGGTCGCCATCGCTTACCGTGGACGCGGTCATTGTTCCCGGCGGCGATCTGCAAAGCCTGAGCAACAATGGTGATTTCCACTACTACCTGCTGGAAGCCTATAAACACCTGAAGCCGATTCTGCTGGCAGGCGATGCCCGGCAGTGCAAAGCGCCGCTGCAGGTTGCCAGTCAGGGGGAAGAAGGCATCGTTGAGACGGACGCCATCGATAATTCGTCGGTGGATGCGCTGATTACCCTGATGGCAGCGCATCGGGTGTGGTCGAGAAGCGCCAAAATCTCCGCGATCCCGGCGTAAAAAAAGCCCGGCATTTCTGCCGGGCTTCTCACTTCTCTTTACTTACACATCGCGATAGGTGCCGAGCCGGTAGCCGCGCTCGGCAATCGCATACTTCAGCGACTCGGCGGTGAGCACGTCCAGTTCGGTCAGGCGCGGGTAGCAATAGGCGCTACCCATAATCGTGTTATCAACGAACGCCGGGTGGCACATCACCTCCAGCGATCGCTCATCACGCTGGATAGAGGCATCCAGGGTTTGCAGAAACAGCGCTTCCGAAACCCCTTCCCCGTAAAACTCGCTGGTAAACCCGTCGCTGCTGCGCGCCGCATCCTGCGCTAAACCTGACAGCGTCGCCAGCTGCCGATCGATCCGCAGCGCCCCCCCCTTCTCGCGCGCAAAGGCCGCGACGATGGGGTAAATCTGCGCAATCATATGCACATGGTGATGGCTGTCGATATGCGTCGGCTCATGGCCAAACAGCTCGACAAAGCGCCGGTACTGGCACTCCAGCTCGTGCGCGATCTCATCCAGCGGCAGGCTATCCTCTTCCGCCATCTGCCAAATCCACTTACCGAGACGACCTTCGCGGGTTAAGCCCGGCATCGCCGACAGCGGTTCGCCCAGCGTCAGGACAAAGTGCATCCCCACCGCCAGCTCAGGGACGCAGCGGCTAAGCTGGGCAGCGTGGCCGATCGCCGCGCCGTTGACCAGCGCCGTCGTGGAGGTGACCAGACCGTTCTTGCAGGCTTCGATAATGCCGTAGTTTTGCCCTTTGCTGAGGCCAAAGTCATCGGCATTGACGATTAACACGCGTTCCATAAGCCGCTCCCGTTACTGTTTCAGTTTTTCGATAGTCGCCGCAAAGTTTGGCAGCCACTGCTCGTGCGCAAGGATCATCTCACGCGCCAGCTGTTCTGCGTCACGATCGGAGTGGATCAGCGGGCTCAGGTTAAGCGCCAGCAGCACGTCATCCAGTTTACCGCTGATTGCCGCTTCGCTGGCCGCGACTTCAAAGCCTTTAATGGTGTAAATCAGTCCCAGCACTTTTTCGTCGAAATGCGTGATGCGCGGCGTCGGTTTCGCACCGTCGCGACCCAGCGTACAGGTCATCTCGACCGCCCAGTCGGCCGGGATGTTATCCACGTGGCCATGGTGCGGCACGTTCACGTAATGTTCGGCCTGCTTATCATTATAAATGGCGTTAATCACTTCACAGGCCGCGTCGGAGTAATACGCCCCGCCGCGCTGTTCCAGCTCTTTTGGTTTAACGTTCAGATCCGGATCTTTGTACAGCTCAAACAGCTGTTTCTCAACCTTCTGCACCACCTGCGCGCGGGCGCCGCCTTTGTAGTACTCGCCCATTTCAATCGCCAGCATCTCTTTTGGCTTAAAGTAGTAGAGCAGATAGGAACAAGGGATCAGGCGCAGCGAACGGAGCAGCCCTTCGCTAAACGGCAAATCAAAGATATTTTTCACCGAGTTTGCGCTCAATCGACCCGACGCCACGCCGTCAAGCAGCTCGTCAAAGCGCGAAACGCCGTTGACCAGCACATCCCGCACGAACACCAGATGGTTCAGACCAAACAGATCGATATTGAGCTCATCGCTCGGGCTCAGCTTCAGCACATCGGTGATAAACATCTTCATGCCGATAGGAATATTGCACACGCCGATAAAGCGCTTAAAGCCGGTATGACGATAAACCGCTTCGGTCACCATGCCCGCCGGGTTGGTAAAGTTAATCACCCAGGCGTTCGGACAGACTTCCTGCACATCTTTCACAATGTCAAAAATGACCGGAATGGTGCGCAGACCTTTAAACAGTCCGCCCGCGCCGTTGGTTTCCTGGCCTAAATAGCCGTGGCTCAGCGGAATACGCTCATCCTTTTCGCGCGCCTTAAGCTGGCCGACGCGCAGCTGGGTGGTGACGAAATCGGCGCCTTCCAGCGCCGCGCGGCGATCGAGGGTCTTGTAGACTTTCATTGGGACGCCGGCTTTTTCCACCATGCGCTGGCACAGCGCGTGGATAATATCGAGCTTTTCCTGCCCTTCCGCGACGTCCACCAGCCACAGTTCGCTAATCGGCAGTTCATGATAACGCTTCAGGAATCCTTCCAGTAATTCCGGGGTATAGCTGCTGCCGCCGCCGATAGTCACTACCTTCAATTTCTGGCTCATCTTTTTCTCCCTTGCGGATAGCGCGTATGCGGCACCCGCTCTCCGTTTAAATACGGACAGTTAATTTGAATATTTAGACCGCGCGGACTATTCCGCGCCCGGTTAATTAATACTGGTGAGGTGTTTCCGATAGCTGCTGGGGGTAAAGGAAGTCAGCTTCTTGAATGTTTTAATAAACAGACTTGGGCTACTGTACCCCGACTCATAGGCGATATCGGTCACCGAGTAGTTGGTTATCTCCAGCTGTTTTTTGGCGAAGTTGATGCGAATATCGTTAATCATCTGCATCGGCGTTTTGGCATAATAACGCTGGGTCGCCCGGGTTAAGTATTCCTGAGTTTTCCCGGAAAGCTCGACCATATTTTCCAGCGCCCCCTCGCCAAATTTAAGCTTATCGTGCATACCCTCAACGGTATTTTTTAACCATTGCGGAATAACGTCTTCCGTAGGTTCTTCACGATAATGCCGCAAACGATTCAGGGTGTAAAAAGACACCAGCTCGATAAATTCGTCGAATTCAGTTTCGCGAAAATTCAGTGATGCAATAACCGACTCAATATAACTGAGAAAAGTACTTTTAACGGCATAGACCTGTGAGGCGACCAGACCAAACGGCAGCAGCGGCAGATAGTGTTTCTCAAAGAAACTTTTGCTGATGCCAACGTTAAGAATGCGCGTCGCACCAAATTCATAAAAACTCTGGTGATGCGACCCCATTGGGATGAAGACAAAATCCCCGCGCTCCAGCAGCACCCGCTTGCCATTAATAACCTGATAATAGCGCCCGGTTAAAACGATGGTGTACTCGTAGTAATCATGCTGGTGAAGCCCGCTTACGCTCTCCGTTTTGTTATAGATGACCACATGAAAATTCTTGCCGTTAAAGAGTTGTTGCTCCCGGGCGGTACTGATTTCAGTGGTCATCATCTTTGGCTGCCTCATCGTGTCGATGACCTATTGTACCTTCTCGTGCAGCTCAATCAATTCGGCAACCAGCTCACGAGCCAGCATTGAGGTCATCAGATGATCCTGCGCATGAACCAGCACCAGGCTCACCTTCATTTTGCCTTCACCCTCATCGCTCTCAATCAGCTGCGTCTGCACAAGGTGCGCTTCGCTCAGCGCCATGCGCGACTGTTCCATCATCGTTTTCGCCGCCTCGAAATCTCCCTGCTTTGCCTGCTTCAGCGCGGCATAAGCCAGGCTGCGCGCTTGGCCGGAGTTGATAATCAGCCCCATCACCACCTCTTCGAGGTCGTTTACCGCGGTCTCTTCTGCTGCGATGTTATCCAGATCAAACATAATGACTCCCTTATTTCCAGGACGGTACGGGAAATCTCCCGTACCGCTCAATGTTAGAATTTCAGTGCGTTAGCGATATCTTCTTCGCTCTCTTCCTGCTCAATGACGCCCTGCGCTTTGTTGGAAATCACCACAAACGGCAGGTAGACCAGGGTGGACACGGCAAGGTTGAACAGGGCCAGCAGCAGAGCGGCTACGCTACCGTTGGTGTTAAAGAAGGCGCCTAAACCGGTCGGCATGGTCCACGGCGCGATATTGGTAATCGGCGGGATGATGCCCAGGGTATAAGCCGTCATGGTGATAGCCGCCAGCAGAGGCTGAATCAGAATGAAGGGGATAAACATCACCGGGTTCATAATGATCGGCAGACCGAACAGGATTGGCTCGTTAATCTGGAAGATGCCTGACGGCAGCGCCAGTTTCGCCACCTGACGATGATCCTCACGACGTGAAGCGATAAAGATGGCGATGATTAAGCCCAGAGTCGCGCCGGTACCGCCAAGGAAGATGTAGGAATCCAGCATCGGCTTGGCCCACATATGGAAGCTCTTACCCGCGGCCAGCGCGGCCTCGACGGAACCGTACTGCTGGTAGGTTGCAATGTTTTCCAGCGCCCACGGCGTCATGATTCCGCTATCCAGCGCTGACAGCGCCAGCGACCCGTGTACGCCGAAGAACCACAGCAGCGAGGTGAAAATGACGTATGCCCAGCCTACGACGGCGCCCATTGAAGCCAGCGGCGTGGAGATAGTGTCCATGATGATCTGGTGGAAGTTAGTCCCCCAGTGGGTCAACGCCCAGGAGATAATCCCCATAATCGAGAGGATAATAAAGGCCGGGATAACCGCAGAGAATGAACGGGAAACCGAAGCCGGCACGCTGGACGGCAGCGTAATCACCCAGTTACGATGAACGATAAAGGTGAACATCTCGGCAACGACCAGACCGATGACAATACCAGAAATGATATTGGCGCCGCCTAACCAGTTCGCGCCCACGGCGTAGGCTTCACCGACGCTATAAGGCGTGACGGTCATAAATGCCGCAACGGCCAGTAAACCGGCGGCCATCGGGTCTACTCTCCGCTCCTCAGCTAAAGCGGAGCCAATAAAGAAAGGCGCCATCAGCGACATAATGCCAAGCGTACCGTTATAAACGTTACCGCCGATAGCTTTAAAACCGTTAAGCGTTTCTATTGTAGACGCATCCAGACGGATGCCCATTGAATAAAAGAATGAGCCGTCGCCAAAGCTCAAAAATACGTTGTTAATTAAAACAAACATCGCCCCGGCTAGCGTCAATGGCATTAACTTAATAAAGCCGTTTTTAATTGCATTGACGTGGGGCTGCCTTCCTATTTTGACGGCAAAAGGCAGGAGTACCTTTTCAAGCGAGTCAATCACTTTACTCATAATAAATACCCTTTAAGGCCGCAATATAGTCACTGCGGCAATGATAGATGAAATTACTCTTTGACGGGAAAATAAACTCTGGGTATTTCGGACAGCGAGCAGCTAAAACACACCCTCACGAAATTCTAACCGCTGCTATCCGAAATATGTCGAGTTTTAAAATAAAATTATTGTGCAGCAGCTTTCTTAATGGCCGCAACGGCCGCTTTCAGAACACCTAAACCATCGATCTTACCGTACAAAACAGAATCAATGACTTCTACGGGTTTATTTGGCAGTAAACGCTGAATGTCCGGCAGCATATAGGAAATTTGTGGGCCTAATAATACGACATCCGCATCAGGTCCTTTTTCACCGGCTAAGGTCTCCGGAAATGCTTCAATAATCACCGGCACTTCATACTTCTCGGCCTGGGCACGCATTTTCGATACCAGCAGTGATGTCGACATCCCAGCAGAACAGAACAGGTAGATATGTTTCTTTTCCATGAACGCTTCCTCAATTTGTGTGACCCGGTCCTCTCTGCAGCATTGATGCCTGAGAGGCGGTAAGAGATGTTTCTTTGAATTAGTATTGTTTATGCATTGAGTATACGGCATCGATCGACAGCAGGATAATTCCTCCTTGAACAGAATTGTCTCTCATTGACCTCGCGTTTTGACTGCCTTCACATTTCCCTCAAATAATTCGCGCAATTAAATAAGCATCAGAACTCATAAAAAAACCCGACCAATGGTCGGGCTTTCGTAGGAATCAGCACTATGGCGGGGCGTTACTTACTGTTGCGTGGGTCGGTATCGTACTCGGCGCAGGTCTGATAACCAGAATTCATCACGCGGCCAGTTTCATCCAGCGCAACGAAGTAGGTTTCAATTTTACCATCGCGTTGACCCAGGATATATGTCTGGCAGGTACCGCGCGCGTGGATCATGGTGACTTCTGATGAAGGTTTACCGGCAATTTGCGCAACCTGCGCGCGGGTCATGCCTTTCTTAACGTCTTTAACCACGGGTTGAGTGAACTGATCTTTCGTACGGTCGTAGGCCGTACACCCTGCCAGCAGGGTCAATACTGCTGCTGCGCCCAGAAATCCTGCAAAATGCTTATTCATATACCATCCTCTTTTTTTTGGCGTGTTAATAAGCCTGGAATAAATATCGTTATTTTTCAAGCCGAAGGTGGAAATGAAGCGAAATTAAGAGCTTTCCAATAATAAATCCCCTCTTGTTGAGGTTGCCTGCTTTTGCTTCACTCAAAATTGTGATCCTTGTCGTTTTACCGGCAAAGAGGTAGGTTAAACCACTGCTGATTGGCAAACAGATTCACTTCCCGGAGGGCGCAATGACGCTACAACAAGAGATTATTCAGGCGCTGGGCGCAAAACCCCAGATCGATGTCGAAGCCGAGATACGCCGCAGCGTAGACTTTTTGAAGGCCTATCTTCAGAGATACCCTTTTATTAAATCACTGGTCCTCGGCATCAGCGGCGGCCAGGATTCAACGCTAACCGGTAAATTGTGTCAGTTAGCCATCAACGAACTGCGTGCCGAAACCGGTGACAGCAGCCTGCAGTTTATTGCCGTGCGCCTGCCCTACGGCGTGCAGGCGGATGAGCAGGACTGCCAGGACGCTATCGCTTTTATTCAGCCGGATCGCGTATTAACGGTCAATATCAAAGGCGCCGTGCTGGCCAGCGAACAGGCGCTGCGCGAGGCCGGGATTGAACTTAGCGACTTTGTTCGCGGTAACGAAAAAGCCCGCGAACGCATGAAGGCGCAGTACAGCATCGCCGGAATGACCCACGGCGTCGTGGTGGGTACCGACCATGCGGCGGAAGCCATTACCGGATTCTTCACCAAATACGGTGATGGCGGTACGGATATTAACCCTATCTTTCGCCTTAACAAACGCCAGGGCAAACAGCTGCTGGCCCAGCTAGGCTGCCCGGAGCATCTGTATAAAAAACTGCCGACCGCCGATCTTGAGGACGACCGCCCCTCCCTGCCGGACGAAATGGCGCTGGGCGTGACCTACGAAAATATTGATGATTATCTGGAAGGCAAAGCGCTGGATGAGAAAATTGCGAAAACGATTGAAGGCTGGTATTTGAAAACCGAGCATAAACGCCGGCCGCCGATTACGGTCTTCGACGACTTCTGGAAAAAGTAATTCGCCTCTCCCCCCTCCGCCCCGACCCGGTTCGGGGCGATTTTTTATCCTTTTCGCCTCTTCCTTCGGCTGCTATACTGGATAAATAACCAGCATCAGGAGCAAAAGTGGCAAGAAGGCAATCCGCCCCGCGTCTCGAATTTGAAGCGGCGGCAATTTATGAGTATCCCGAACATCTGCGTCCGTGGCTTGAGGCTTTGCCCAGGCAGCCGGGGGTGTATCTGTTCCACGGCGAAAGCGATACCCTACCGCTCTATATCGGGAAAAGCGTGAATATCCGCAGCCGGGTGTTGTCGCATCTGCGCACGCCCGACGAAGCGGCGATGCTGCGCCAGTCCCGGCGCATAACCTGGCAACGAACGGCGGGAGAGCTGGGCGCACTCTTATTAGAGGCGCAGCTCATTAAAGAACAGCAGCCGCTATTTAATAAGCGTCTGCGGCAAAACCGACAGCTATGTTCATTACGCCTGGCTGACGCCCGTCCGCAGGTGGTGTACGCCAGCGAGCTGGATTTTTCCCTGCAAAGCGATCTCTATGGTCTTTTTGCCAACCGCCGCGCGGCGCTGCAGGCGCTGCAAAAAATTGCCGACGAGCATCGCCTGTGCTACGGATTAATGGGCCTCGAGCCGCTCAACCGCGGGCGGGCCTGCTTTCGTTCGGCGCTCGGCCGCTGTGCGGGCGCCTGTTGCGGAAAAGAGAGCGTTGAAGCACACCAGCAGCGTCTGGTCGACAATATGCAAAAGATGCAGCTGGTATGCTGGCCCTGGGCCGGGGCGATCGCGCTGGAAGAGAGCAGCGAGGATATGACCCAATACCATATTATTCAAAACTGGCTTTGGCTCGGCGCGGTAGAGTCTCTGTCGCAGGCGTCATCACTCACGCGCCTGTCGGCCAAATTTGACCATGACGGTTATAAAATATTGTGTAAGCCGCTGCTCAGCGGCCGCTATAAGCTCCATCCTCTGTGAGGCGAATGTCAGCCCCGATGCGCTATCGGGGCAATTACCAGCCGCCCCCGCCGCCGCCGCCCGAGCCGCCTCCGGATGAACCGCCTCCGGAGGAACCGGAGCCGCTGTAACCTGAACCTGATGATGAACCGCTCCCTGAACCGCTATCCGGCGTTGACATAGAGGCGGTTCGGCAGGCTTCGCTGAAGTGGCGGACGCTTCCCCAGTCGGCGCCGGCAAACGCATGCGACACGGCGCCTGTACTACTCAGGTAGTGGGCAAAGGTATTTGCCCATGTTTTCCCTACGCCAAGCGCCAGGGCAACCGGCAGCAGCGCTTCAAAATGGGAAATCATCTGCTCGGGCGGATAGATAATCTGATAACGATGCTTTTCGGCGGTGCCCAGATAGCGCATCAATCCTTTCGCGATAGCCAGTTCATCAAGCCCGCGCTGCGTATAGCGAGGCGTTTTCCAGGCAACGAAAACGCAGAGCACCAGCGCGGCAATAAGCGCTCCAATGTATCCTGACGGAAGCTGGGTGATGGGCAGTATACCAAAGAGAAAAATCCCGCCTCCCAGCGTCGCGAAGGGGCCGAAGATCGCCAAAAAAAAGAGCGGCACCGGCCCCCAGGCACGCCACATTTCCCGCGGGCGGCATATAAAGCGCAGCAAACAGGCGAGCATCGCTCCGCCAATCAGCATAAAAACCGCGGCCGGTATCGTCAGCAGCGCGGCCTCCGTATTAACCCAAAGACCGCAGGCCACCGGCACCCACAGCGCAATGTAGATGCAGCGCCGCAGCGGCTGCCCCCATTTGCGAAATAATTTATCCCGCTGCGCTTCACAACGCTTTTCCTGCTCTGCACGCGCTGTCTGCATCGATCGCTGATGGGCCTTGCTGAGATCGATATTTTTTTGTTTACCTTTAAAGAGCGTACTTAATAGCTGCCTGTCATCATAGTTTAATTGCCGGTTTCCCTCGACGGGCAAACGGGTCAGCCGCTGTTTTACGCCGGCGTTCGCAAGCCACGGGTTAGGGGTGTGTTGACTGTCCCCGCTGACCGCCATTCCGCGTTTAGCCACCAGCGCTAATAAATCGCTACTAAAAGCCACATCATCATATTTACGCCGGGTGATAAAACGCAGGTAGCCCGGAGACATGCCGGGAGGCGGCGAATAAAGCGCAATGACCGGCGGCATTTTTAGCCCGGCTTTGGTGACGTTTTTTCGCCACCACATCAGGTAATAAGCGGCCATCAGCAGCAGAGGTAGCCAGACCACGCAGGTTTTTAGGGTGGGGATAAGGAGATGCACCAGCGGCAAAGCGGCCTCCGGCGCCGGAGCGTCGGCAAGGATCGACCGAGGCCAGGTATAGACAACGGTCAGCCCCTCCCCCCGCGCCAGAGGCCGCAGGGTGCGTACGCTACCGTCAGGAAGCACCTGCGCGTTGTGTTCTTTCGCCCCTGCGACGCCGGTATAAACATCAAGCGATCGCACTCTGGCGTCCTTAGCGTCGGCGTTGAGATTTCCGGCGGCGTCCGGCAGTTCAAGACGAAAGCTGGCCTTGCTAATTGGCCACGCCCAGTCATTGCCCGTCACGTTCCAGTAAAGCTCATCCCATTCGGGGAAGCGGCTGAAATGGTTGCTGATTTGATAGCGAATCTCGTAGTTATAGATCCCTGGTTTCAGGACCCGTTCGCCGCTGCCAATGCGTACCGTCAGGTTTTTTTCTGCTTCATCAAGGCTAAACGGCTCGGGCACGCCATCGCGCGACACCGACTCGATCGCGTAATACACGCGAAAGATCTTGCCGTCCTGGCGGTTCCAGGTCAGGGGCAGCGTACGGAAAATCCCCCGCCGAATCTGTCTGCCCAGAGAAAGTACTTTGATATTTTCCCGCATCTCCATGCTACCGTCCGGGTTAAAGCGCGCCCGGGCATCGAAAGAGAGGATATGTTCATACGCTGGAATAGCGTCAGCGGGAAGCTGGGAAGCATCCTTGATGATGATCATGTCGCCGGCGGCAAAAGTCGCGCTGATGTTCAGAAGCAGCAGCAGGACGAGGGTGCGCAGCCCTCGAAAAAGTAAATTCGCCATTTCATCACGCCATCCGCGGTGATTTAGCTTCTTCTGGTGAGTCCAGCTCGAAGAAAACTTCCGTTTGAAAATTAAACAGTCGCGCCAGCAGCAGGCTGGGGAAAGACTCGACCAGGATATTGAAATCGCGCACCGTACCGTTGAAGTAGCGGCGAGCCATCTGCAGCTGCTCTTCTATTTCGCTGAGAGATTGCTGTAAGGCAAGGTAGTTTTCGCTGGCTTTAAGTTCCGGGTACGCTTCGCCGAGCGCGAAAACGCGCCCTAGCGTACCAGAGTACTGGCGTTCGCTGTCGGCGATCTGTCGGGTGCTGCCGACCAGTGCGCCGCGCTGGCGGGAGATCTCTTCCAGCAGTTCTTTTTCATGCTGCGCATAGCGTTTCACCAGGCTCAGCAGATTCGGCGCCAGGTCGTGGCGGCGCTTAAGCTGTACGGCAATGCCGCTCCAGGCTTCGTCCTTGAAACGTCGCAGGGAGATAAAGCGGTTATAGGTCATCACGACCCAGATGAGGACGACAACGAGGACGGCGAGGCCGATATACATTTCCATATGCAAGATCCATGAGCAGAGTAGGCTTTAGACCAGGACACCAGAGTCCGTGGCGATGGCACTCATACTGGCACATTCGTCCCTGCCGGGTAAATCAGCTTGTCGCTACAGATAAAGAAAAACCGCCGGTCCTGCCCAAAGCCTGTTGGCGTTATTGGGCAAGACCGGCGGTCTTAAGTCAGCGCGCTGAGTTATTCAGCAGGTGCAGGCATTTTACCTTCCGGCGCTTTACGATCTGTCAGATGCTTCTCAAAATTGGCATTGAACTGCTTTTTCTGTTCCGGCGTCAGAATGTTGTAAATCTTATTCTGGGTTTCCAGACGAGCCAGCGCCATCTCTTTATGCTGGGCTTCCATCTTATCAATCTGCGCTTCCGCTTTTGCCTTATCGAAGGTATCGCTGGCTACCAGCTCATGCATCGCGCGGCGCTCATCCAGGGACGGACGCTTCATGTTGTCGCGCTGGCTCTTCATAATGTCGCGGATTTGCGTTTTCTGCGCATTGGTCAGGTTCAGCCCTTTAAACATCATTTCATGTGGGCCCGCAGGTCCGCGCTTATGATGCATCATCGGCGCGTTATCGGTTGGGGTTGCAGTAGCGTCAGCCGCGTGGGCCAGGTTAGCCGCGCCCAGAGCCAGAGTAGAGGCAACAAACAGTGCAGTAATCTTCTTCATAGTTCAATCCTTACTTTGCGTTATTCTTACGGCGCGTTGCCGTGTTGACGAGATTAACTTTACGACGTTTATCGTCAATTAATCAGAGCAAGCGTAAAACATTGAAAGTGTAAAAAACATTTTCTCGCCAATTATGGAGAAAATAAGGAAAATGAGGGGATAAATGCAATAAAAAATAAATAAGCAACTGTTTTAATGGGAAATTATGAAGATTATAAATCAGCGGAGATTAAAAACAAAGCATTTAACCAGGAATAATCTGCAATCAATGGACAGAGCACGAAAAAATAAGATAGCTGCAGAAAAATAAACGCTGAAATAAATACCGCCGCCCGGACGGGCGACGGATTCACCGGAAGCGCTCCAGCATGAGCCCGGCGCGCTGGCCGAAGGCGACGCTGGGGTTGGGAAACAAAACGTACTCTTGATCCCTTTCCACTATGTAGCGGGTATCGCCATCCTCAGCAAGCAGCGTCCCGGCGGCAAACGGCGTAAAGTTCAGCGTCTGCGCCGACATATGCAGCCGGAAACTGTCGCTGCTGCGGGTAATTTGCTGTACCACCCTGTAGCGCAGCGGCGCGTGCGCCTCTTCCACCGCCACATCTCCCGCCAGCAGCAGCGACAGCGCGCGTTGAGTCGCCGCGAACAAGCGCAGATCGTTTTCGCCAAAAGGTAGCGCCTTGCCGAGCTCCAGCGTGCAGGAGCGCGCGCCGAAGCGTTCGCAGCTGAAATGGGTAAAAGTCCCGCCAGGCTGCTGATGAAACACCAGTGCCTCCAGCCCTGCCGCCCCTAACCAGCGCAAAAACGCTTCATCCCACGGCGTATCCCGCGCCGGCAGGACACCAAAGCGGGTATGCAGCGAACCGCGTATGGCGGTATGTAAATCCAGGTGCCAGCGCTCGCCGGGCGTCCCGGCATAAAATCGCGCCAGCGCATGCTCCAGCTGCCGGGCGCGAACGGTTTCATCGCTGACGCTAAAAGCGCGCCATCGCTCGCCGAACATCCGGTTGATATCGCTGTGCATATAGCGCTTGTTGGCCCGCAGCGCCGGAGGGTTACCAAAGATCGCCAGCAGCCGCCAGCGGAGCGGTATTTCCCCACGAAACAGCTGCCGCAGCAGTAAATCGGTGATTTCGACCGGTGCGGTTTCATTGCCGTGAAGCCCGGATGACAAAACCAGCGACCGATCGCAGGGTTCATGAGGAATGAGCTGCAGAATACCGCAGTCAATCCAGTGCCAGCGGAAATGCGCGGTTTGACCATGGAAATGGTGGGGCAGACGCCCCGCCAGAGTAAGTGCCAGAAAGTCGTCCACGACGCCTCCTTATTGCTGAAACGGATACACTGAGCCCAGGCGCAGGATTTGCGTTAAGCGGTCGAGCGCCTCGCGGCCTTCGCGCAGCAGCTGCGGATCCGCGAGATCGACCTGGGTCAGGCGATCGCGATAGTAGCGGTCTACCCAGTCATTAAGGGTGGCGAACAGCGTATCGTTCATCATGACCGCCGGATTCACCGCCTGTCGCTCGTCCTCCGTCAGCACCACCCGCAGCCTCAGGCAGGCGGGACCGCCGCCGTTGGCCATGCTTTCGCGCAGATCGTAAACCTGTAGCTCATCGATGGGGTTATCGCCCTCCACCAGCCGGTTCAGGTAGCGCCAGACGCCCGGGTGTTCCTGCGCTTCCAGCGGCAAAATCAGCCGCATCCCGCCTTCTTCTTTGCTCAGCAGCTGGCTGTTGAACAGATAGGTCGCCACCGCCTCTTCCACCGAAACCTGACTCGCCGGCACCACCAGCGGCGTAAAGCCGGAGACCTGCTGCGCCAGCTGCTGCAGGAGCTGCGGCTGGTCAACAAACGCCTGCTCGTGGCAAAACAGTACCTGCTGATTGCTTACCGCAATCACATCGTTATGAAACACGCCTTTATCAATCACCGCCGGATTTTGTCGGGCGAAAATCACCTGCCGGGGATTGACCTGATTCAGGCGGGCGACGGCCTGGCTGGCCTCGAGCGTCTGCCGCGCAGGGTAGCGCAGCGGATTATCTTCGCCCCCCTGCTGGCGGCCGTAAATAAACAGCTGCACGCCGGGCGCGCCGTAGTCGCCGCCGAGGCGGTTATGGTTTGCCGCCCCTTCATCGCCGAACAGCGATACCTGGGGCAGCGCGCCGTGTACGGCAAACCGCTGCTCATCGGGGAAAATCGCCCGCAGCAGCGCTTCGGTGGTCGGCGCTTCGCTGGCGCGATGGAATTTATCGTTCAGGTTGGCGACGGTCAGATGCACCCGGCCATCCAGCGAATCGGCCGAGGGCGAGACCGTGGCGGCGTTAGCCACCCACATCGATGACGCGGAGCTGACCGCCGAGAGCAGTTCCGGCGTCTGGCGCGCCGCCTTTTCCAGCACCTGCTCATCGCTACCGCTAAAACCGATCTGCCGCAACAGCGGAATGTTTGGCCGCTCCTGCGGCGGGATCAGCGCCTGCGGATAGCCCGCATCCGCCAGCGCTTTCATTTTTTTCAGCCCCTGCTTTGCCGCCAGCTGCGGGTTCGACACCCGATAGCGGTGCTTCGTCGAGGCTTCGTTGCCGAAAGATAAACCCGCATAGTGGTGGGTCAGGCCCGGCAGCCCGTCAAAGTTCACTTCCCGGGCTTTCATTGTGATGTCTCCTTACGGAAATTCAGCCCGGGGCTGAGGGTTGCCGGCAGCGCCAGCTCCGGTGATTCGAGACTGGCCATCGGCCAGGCGCAATAGTCTGCGGCGTACCACGCCCCCGGCCGGTGGTTACCGGAAGCGCCGGTACCGCCGAACGGCGCGGTGCTGGCGGCGCCGGTTAAGGGTTTGTTCCAGTTAACGATCCCGGCCCGCGCCTCCAGCAGCAGCTGGTCGAATTTGTCGCGTTCGGCGGAGATCAGCCCGCAGGAAAGCCCGAAACGGGTCGCGTTAGCGAGGGCAATCGCCTCATCGAAATGGTCATAGCGCCAGACGCAGAGCAGCGGCCCGAAGACCTCTTCGTCGGCCACCTGCGCCACCGCGCTCATCTCGATAATACCCGGCGTCAGCAGCGAGGTTCCGGCCTGCAGCAGGCGCGGCTCCAACAGGGTTTTTCCGCCGCTGGCCACATGGGCCAGCCAGGCCTGATGTACCTTTTGCGCGGCCTGCGCTGAAATTAACCCGCCGAGGAACGGCTGAGGTTCAGCGTCCCACGCGTCGGGAATCAGCGTTTGTGACACCGTCACAAGCCGCTGAAGAAACGCATCGCCGGCCTCGCCGCGTTTTACCAGCAGCCGGCGCGCGCAGGTACAGCGCTGTCCGGCAGTAATAAACGCCGACTGAATGGTCAGATGGACCGCGGCGTCGATATCCTGTGGGTCATCGACGATCAGCGGGTTGTTGCCGCCCATCTCAAGAGCGAGAATTTTTTCCGGCTGCCCGGCAAGCTGGCGATGAAGTTGAAAACCCGTCGCAGAGCTGCCGGTAAATAGCAGGCCGTCGATGTCCGCCTGGCCGCTCAGCGCTTCGCCGGTTTCCCGCCCGCCCTGGAGCAGGTTAAGTACGCCCGGCGGCAGGCCGGCTTCGGCCCATAGCTTCACCACCGCCTCGCCGCTTTGAGGCGTCAGCTCGCTGGGTTTGAATACCACGGTATTTCCCGCCAGCAGCGCCGGAACGATATGCCCGTTAGGCAAATGTCCGGGAAAATTGTAGGGGCCAAAGACCGCCAGCACGCCGTGCGGCCGATGGCGAAGCGTCGCCTCTCCGTCCGCCATCGCGGTCTGCGCTTCCCCCGTACGGCTATGATACGCGTTCACCGAAATGGCGATTTTGTTGATCATCGCGGTAATTTCCGTTGCTGCTTCCCAGCGCGGTTTGCCGGTCTCCTGGGCGATAATCCTGGTTAATTCACCTTTGTTCGCTTCCAGTAACGAAGCAAACTTTTCCGCTATCGCTTTCCGGGCGGCAAACGTCTGACGCGCCCACGCGGGAAACGCCGCGCGCGCCGCGGTGACCGCCAGCGCCACCTGCCCGGCATCGGCATCGTTGCCCTGCCACAGCAGCGCCTGGCTTACCGGGTTATGTTTACTACGGGCCGGGCCGCGACCGCTTTGCCAGTCGCCGTTAATCCATAAACTCATGATTTTTTCTCCTCAGGGCACAGACGAACCAGGCGAATCTGGTCGCCGGGGTGGCATTTCAGGGCATCCAGCTCGCGCGCGCTTAGCACCAGGCGGTCGCTCTCCGGGTCGGCGTGAACGAGCATGGCGCGAAACTGCTGGTACTGCTCATTAGCAACCAGACAGGCCGGCCACTCGCCCGGCGCGGGCTGGCCTTCAACGACGGTGACCAGCCGGCTTTTGCGAATGGCCCGCACCCGGTCAATTTCGCACTCCAGCGTCGGGCCGCCGTCGAAGATATCGACGTAGTTGAGATAGCGAAATCCCTCTTTCTCCAGCACCGCGCGTGCCGGCGCGGTTTGCGGATGGACCTCGCCGATGACCGCTCGCGCTTCGTCGCTTAAAAAGTCGATATACAGCGGGTGCTTCGGCATCAGCGCGGCGATAAACGCCTTCTGCCCGGTGCCGCACAGGTAGTCGGCGCGGGAGAACTCCATCGCGAAGAAGCGTTTCCCGAGACTCTCCCAGAACGGCGAGTAGCCGTGTTCGTCAATGACGCCGCGCATTTCCGCCACGACCTTATCGTTGAAGCGTTCGCGAAAGGCGGCCATAAACAGAAAACGCGATTTCGACAGCAGATAGCCGTTGCCCTCTTTACGCCATTTTGGATCCAGGAACAGCGTACACAGTTCGCTGCTGCCGGTATGGTCGTTACTGAGAAACAGCGTCGGCAGGGCGTTGTAGACGTTAAGCTCTTTCGATGCGTGCACCTGGGTACCGACGCGATAGTTGTACCAGGGGTCGTTAAGCCCCACGGCCACCTCAATGGCGCAAATTCCCGCTACCGCGCCGCTGGCGCAGTCCTCAAGAACGAACACATAACCCTGCTCGCTTTTCGGCAGCTCGCCGCGCCAGGTCATCTGCGAACGTTCAATGCGCGCGGCCAGCGTGGCTTCATCGGCCGGCAGCGACGTCAGGCCGCCGCCGGTCTCGCCCGCCAGGGTCATTAGCCCCGGCAGATCGCCTTTTTCTACTGGACGGATCACCATCATGATGAGACCCCCGCGAGAAAGCGTTTGCAGGCCAGTTCGAAGCGATCCAGCCCGGCGTTGATCTCTTCTTCGCTGATAATCAGCGCCGGAGCGAAACGCACCACGTTGGCGCCGGCGATCAGCATCATCAGCCCCTCTTCCGCCGCCTCATTACTGATGGTCTTCGCCTTGCCGGCATATTCATCCTTCAGCACGCAGCCGATAAGCAGCCCCAGGCCGCGAATCTCTTTAAACAGGCCGTAACGCGCGTTAATCGCGTTGAGCCGTTCGCAGAACCATTGATGGCGCTGCTTAACGCCGCTGAGCACTTCGCGAGTGTTGACGATGGCAAACACTTCTCCCGCCACCGCGCAGGCCAGCGGGTTGCCGCCGTAGGTCGTGCCGTGGGTGCCGACGGTCATTACGCTGGCGCAGCGCTCCGATGCCAGCAGCGCGCCGATCGGGAAACCGCCGCCCAGCGCTTTCGCGGTGGAAAGCACGTCCGGCGTCACGCCGTAGTGCATATAGGCGTACAGCTCCCCGGTACGGCCGACGCCGGTCTGGACTTCGTCGAAAATCAGCAGCGCGTTGTGCGCATCACACAGTTCACGCAGGCCGCGCAGGAAGTCCGCATCAGCAGGCACGACGCCGCCTTCACCCTGCATCGGTTCGACGATCACCGCGCAGGTATTGTCGTCGATCAGGGCCTTTGCCGAGTCGAGGTCGTTATAGATGGCGTGCTGAATCTGCGGCGGCAGCGGCGCAAAATCCTGCGAATAGGCCGACTGGCCGCCCGCGGAAACGGTAAACAGCGTGCGGCCGTGGAAGGCATTCTTGAACGCCACGATGCCGCTTTTCTCGCTGCCGAAACGATCGTGGGCATATTTGCGCGCCAGTTTTAGCGCCGCTTCGTTGGCTTCGGCCCCGGAGTTACAGAAAAAGACCCGGTCGGCAAAAGTGGCGTCAATCAGCTGCTTAGCCAGACGCAATACCGGCTCATTGGTATAGCCGTTACCGGTATGCCAGAACTTTTCCGCCTGCCCGGTCAGCGCTTTAACCAGCCGAGGATGTGCGTGACCGAGGGCGTTCACCGCAATGCCGCCGGCAAAATCGATATACTCTTTTCCCTGCTGATCCCACAGGCGTGACCCCTCGCCGCGTACCGGAATAAAAGCCGCTGGCGCGTATACAGGCATCATCCATTCATCAAAGTTGCTACGCGTAATTGACTGAGACATATCGACCTCTTCCGGTAAATAAAAAGTTTAAATAATGTTAATGAATATGGTTATTACGCTGTAAATGTAGATTGCACGGTTCGTGCCAGCCAGAGGTAAAAATGCATAAATCGAGGTCGTCAACGAAATATCAATAAGTTACGAAAGACCGTTATTCACATAAAATGCATAAAAAGTGAATAAAAATACTAAAAGAGGCTTTTGCAGTGGAATAAAAAGAAAGATTATGCAGGGGTAAGATATAATTCTGTAATTGTGATCCTTGACGAAATTTATCGGCAATAATCGCCCTTTTTTGGCGCAGCGCGTTCCAGAATGGTGCACAGTTTGTGCAAACAGGCTACCAACCGCTGCAATCGGCAGAATAAAGCGCCTTTGCGCAGCCAGCCCGGCGAATTTCTGCTACCATCCCTGCACTATTCACCTTGCACAGTGGCAGCGACTATGAAATTTGTCTCTTTTAATATCAACGGCCTGCGTGCCCGCCCGCATCAGCTGGCCGCCATCATCGATAAACACCAGCCCGACGTCATCGGCCTACAGGAAACCAAAGTTCACGACGATATGTTTCCTCTCGAAGAGGTGGCAAAGCTGGGCTATAACGTCTTTTATCACGGGCAGAAAGGCCATTACGGCGTCGCGCTGCTGACCAAAGAGACGCCGATCTCCGTGCGTCGCGGTTTCCCAAACGATGGTGAAGAGGCCCAGCGCCGCATCATCATGGCGGAAATCCCTTCCCCGTTTGGCAACGTGACGGTGATTAACGGCTATTTCCCACAGGGCGAAAGTCGCGATCATGAAACCAAATTCCCGGCGAAGGCGGCGTTTTATCAGAACCTGCAAAACTACCTTGATACCGAACTAAATAAAGAGAATCCGGTACTGATCATGGGCGACATGAATATCAGCCCGACCGATCTCGATATCGGCATCGGTGAAGAGAACCGTAAGCGCTGGCTGCGTACCGGCAAGTGTTCCTTCCTGCCGGAAGAGCGCGAATGGATGGAGCGCCTGCTGGGCTGGGGCCTGGTGGATACTTACCGCCATGCGAATCCGCAGGACAACGAACACTTCTCGTGGTTCGACTATCGCTCTAAGGGCTTTGACGATAACCGCGGGCTGCGTATCGATCTGCTGCTGGCAAGCACCCCGCTGGCGCAGCGCTGCATCGAAACCGGCATCGACTACGAAATTCGCGCAATGGAAAAGCCGTCCGACCACGCGCCGGTATGGGCGACCTTTAAAGTCTAAATATTCCCTCCGTCAGGCTCTCCCGTCCGGAGAGCCTGAGCCATATCAAAAAAGCCGCCGTCAGAGATTGTGAACGGCGGCAAACTATTATACTGTCGCGCGCACTTCAGACCGCCCGCGCCATACAGGAGAACCCAATGCAAAAGAAGCCGTCATAAAGCAGAATATAAGCTGCTTTTTGTTGTGGTGATATTGAGCATTGTCGCCTGTATTATTCAGCAGTCGGGTTTTGCCGGGCTGGTTACCCATTTTGATCGTCTGCGCGAAATGATCCGCCAGAGCGGCGCCTTCGGCTATACGCTCTATATTCTGCTGTTTATCGTCGCCACCCTGTTTTTGATACCGGGCACTCTTTTAGTGATTGCCGGCGGGGTGATTTTCGGTCCGCTGGCGGGAACCTTGCTATCGCTGCTGGCGGCGACGCTCGCCTCCTCCGCGTCGTTTCTGTTCGCCCGCTGGCTGGGCCGCGAGCTGCTGCTTAAATACGTCGGGCAGACGGCGATTTTTCAGGCCATTGAAAAAGGCATCGCCCGTAGCGGCACCGATTTTTTAATTCTGACCCGGCTCATCCCGCTGTTTCCCTATAATGTTCAGAACTACGCCTATGGCCTGACGGCGATTCCGTTCTGGACGTTTACCTTTATTTCCGCCCTCACCACCTTGCCCGGCATATTTATCTATACGCTGATGGGCAGCGAGCTTATCCGCGAAGGTATCACCCCCCTGTTTATACTGAAGCTGACCCTCGCGGGGCTGGCCTTATTTGTCCTGATTCAGGCGGCGAAAAGATATGCCCGCTATCGGCGAATCGAGACATCACGGATACAGGCTCACGATGAAAAATAGCAACGCGCGCTACCGGATAGCCATCGGCATGACGCTGTTTGCGCTTCTGCTGGCATGGTGGCTGATACCCGGCGTCAATGAGTTTATGCAGCGCAGCCTCGCCGCTTTTGCCACGCTCGATCAGCAGGCTATTGAACGCTTTATCGACTCCTGGGGCCCGCAGGCGGCGCTGGTCTCCTTCGCCCTGATGATTTTGCAGGCGATTATCGCCCCGCTTCCCGCCTTCCTGATCACCTTCGCTAACGCTTCCCTGTTCGGCGCCTTCTGGGGCGGCGCGCTGTCGTGGGTGAGCGCGATGGCCGGCGCGGCGCTGTGCTTTTTTATCGCCAGAGCGCTCGGCCGCGACGCGGTGGAAAAGCTCACCGGCAAGAGCGTACTGCAGAGTACGGATGGCTTTTTTACCCGCTACGGCAAACACACCATATTAATCTGCCGTCTGCTCCCTTTCGTTCCCTTCGACCCGGTGAGCTACGCCGCCGGGCTGACGTCAATGCGCTTTCGCCACTTTATGCTGGCCACCGGTCTCGGCCAGCTGCCCGCGACGATAGTCTATTCGTGGACCGGCAGCCTACTGACCGGCGGCACATTCTGGCTGGTGACCAGTTTATCGATCCTGTTTGCGCTGGCGATTGTGGTGGTCGTCGCGAAAGCACTCTATCTTGAACAACAAAAGAGGCGTTCACGATGAGCTTACCCCCTCTGAAGTCTATTCCGCTGATTCTTCGCCCGCAGGCCTGGCTGCATCGTCGCCACTACGGCGAGGTGCTCAGCCCTATCCGCTGGTGGGGCCGTATTCCGCTGGTGTTTTACCTGGTGTCGATGTTCGTCGGCTATCTGGAACGCAAGCGTTCGCCCCTCGATCCGGTGCTGAGATCGCTGGTCAGCGCCCGCGTCGCGCAGCTGTGCCTGTGCGAGTTTTGCATTGATATCACCAATATGAAGCTGGCGGAACGCAGCGGCGGCAGCGCTAAGCTGCTGGCGGTCGCCGAATGGCGGAACAGCGCGCTGTTCAGCGACCGCGAGCGGCTGGCGCTGGAGTATGCCGAGGCGGCCAGCATGACGCCGCCGGTGGTCGACGATGCGCTGCGCGACAGGCTGGCAGGCCAGTTTGACGCCCGCGCGCTCACCGAACTCACGGCGCTGATCGGTTTACAAAACCTGTCGGCGCGCTTTAATTCGGCCATGGCGATCCCCGCCCAGGGATTGTGCCGGATCCCAACCGATTCAAAACCATAAGGAGTGGTTATGCGCAGTGTGCTGGTCTTCGCTTTGCTGTTGCTCTCCCCGCTGGCCGCCAGCGCCGGCTGGCAATCCCTACAACAAGAAGCCCGCGGCCAGACGGTGTGGTTTAACGCCTGGGGCGGCGATCCGGCGGTGAACCGCTATCTCGACTGGGTCAGCGGTGAGGTAAAGCGCGACTACGCTATCGACCTGCGTATCGTGCATATTGCGGATGCCGCCGACGCGGTGAAGCGCATCCAGACCGAAGCCCGCGCCGGACGCAGTAAAGGCGGTTCCATCGATCTGCTGTGGGTCAACGGCGAAAACTTCCGCACCCTGAAAAACGCCAGGCTGCTGCAAACCCGGTGGGCGGAAACCCTGCCCAACTGGCGCTTTGTCGATACGCAAAAGCCGGTGCGCGAGGATTTCTCTATCCCCACCGACGGCGCCGAGTCGCCGTGGGGCGGCGCGCAGCTCACTTTTATCGCCCGCCGCTCACAAACGCCCGACGGGCCCACCACTCCGCAGGCGCTGCTGGCTTTCGCCGCCGCGCATCCCGGCAGCGTCACCTATCCGCGTCCGCCGGATTTTACCGGTACCGCGTTTCTTGAACAGCTGCTGCTGACGCTGACTCCGCGGCCCGCCGCGCTACGCCAGCCGCCTGAGGAGGCCACCTTCGCCGCCGTGACCGCGCCGCTGTGGCACTATCTTGATCGGCTTCACCCCCTGCTGTGGCGCCAGGGCCGCGACTTCCCGGCTTCGCCCGTCCGCATGGATGCCATGCTTAAAAATGGGACCCTCAGGCTGTCCATCACCTTTAACCCGCTGCACGCGCAGCAAAAAGCGGTCAGCGGCGAGCTGCCGAAAGACAGCTACGGTTTCGGCTTCCGCGAGGGGATGCTTGGCAACGTCCACTTTGTGGCGATCCCGTCCAATGCCCGGGCGACGGCGGGGGCGAAAGTGATCGCGAATTTCCTGCTCTCGCCGCAGGCCCAGCTGCGCAAGGCCGACCCGACGGTGTGGGGCGACCCCAGCGTGCTGGATCCGGCGAAATTAACCGAGACTGAGCGGCAGGCCTTTAACGCCGTTGTGCCGCAGAATATGCCGCCGATGCTGGGTGAACCGCACGCGGCCTGGGTTGACGCGCTGGAGCAGGAATGGCTGCGCCGCTACGGCACGCACTAAGGCTGCTGGCCTGGGCCGCCGTCGCGCTGATCTATCTGCCGCTGCTGCCGGCCGCTGCGCTGATGGCGCTTCCGGCGCTCCGCCGCGCGCGCTGGCTGTCGCTGTTTGCCGACCCGCAATTCAGCCAGGCGCTGGCGGCGACTCTCGTCTCAACCCTGCTATCGGTTGGCGGCGCGCTGATCATCACGCTCACCGTCGTGGCCGCACTCTGGCCGTCGGGCGGCTGGCGGCGGCTGGCCGCAAGGCTCCCTCTGCTGCTGGCGGTACCTCACGTGGCCTTCGCCACCGCAGCCCTGCTGCTCTTCGCCGATGGCGGCTGGCTCCCGCGCCTGTTGCCCTTTTTTACCCCGCCGGTTGACCGCTACGGCATTGGACTGGGCCTGACGATGGCGCTCAAAGAGAGCGCGTTTCTGCTGTGGGTGGTTTATGGCCTGTTAGGCGAGAAACGCCTGGCCGGACAGGCGACGGTATTAAAAAGCCTCGGCTACGGACGCTGGCAGTGCCTGAAATGGTTAGTCTTGCCCACGCTGCTTCCGGCGCTGTCGATAGCGCTGCTGGCCACCGCCGCCTGGAGCCTTTCGGCGGTCGACGTCGCGCTGGTGATTGGCCCGGGTAACCCGCCGACGCTGGCGGTGCTGGCCTGGCAATGGTTAAGCCAGGGCGATGAGATCCAGCAGGCGAAAGGCGCCCTCGCCAGCCTGGTACTGCTGCTGACGCTGGCCATCATGGCGCTGGCGGCGTGGGGAGTCTGGCGTCTCTGGCGACGGCGGATCCCGCAGGTTCAGGGGATCCGCCACCCGCAGCCGCGGGCGCTCGCCGGGAAAAGCTTCGCCCTTCTTCTACCGCTGTGCGGCGTGGCCTGCGCCCTGCTGCTTGCCGCGGCGGCGCAGAATAGCCAGCCGGTCAGCGATAGCGTCGGCAACAGCCTGTGGCTTGGACTCTGCTCAGCGTCGCTAGGCGCGGTTATCTGCCTGCTGTGGCTGGCGTCTGGCCCCTCCCGTTTCGACGGATGGATCTGGCTGCCGCTGATTTTACCGGCGCTGCCGCTGGTAGACGGCCAATATCAGCTGGCGCTGTATACGTGGCTGGACGGTGAGTGGATCGCCGTTTTATGGGGGCACCTGCTGTGGGTCGTGCCGTGGATGCTGTTTATTCTGCGTCCCGCGTGGCGCGCTCGCGACCCGCGCATGGAGCTGCTCGCCCGCACCCTCGGCTGGCAACGAGGCCGCATCTTCTGGCTGGTTACCTTACCCGCCCTGACGCGTCCTCTGCTGACCGCGCTGGCGGTGGGCTTTTCGGTAAGCATCGCGCAATATCTGCCGACGTTATGGCTGGGGGGCGGACGGTTCCCGACGCTCACCAGCGAAGCCGTAGCGCTGAGCAGCGGCGGCGAGACGTCCACTCTGGCCGCGCAGGCGCTATGGCAGCTACTGCTGCCGGCGCTGTTTTTTGCCGCCACCGCGCTGCTGGCCTGGCTGACCGGCCGCTATCGACAAGGATTACGCTAATGTTGATCGTCAAAAACCTGACTCTCAGCCTCAACGGAGAGCCGCTGCTGCGCAACGTCGACTTTTCCGTTGCTCCCGGCGAGATACTGACCCTGATGGGCCCCTCGGGCAGCGGTAAATCAACCCTGTTCGCCTGGATGGTCGGCGCGCTGGCGGAGAATTTTCGCGCCGCCGGCGAGCTGTGGCTGGATAACCAGCGCTGCGACAGTTTACCCACCGAGCGACGGCGCATCGGCATCCTGTTCCAGGACGCGCTGCTGTTCGACCACTTCAGCGTCGGGCAAAATTTACTGCTGGCGCTTGCCGCTGACGTCCGCGGCCCCCAGCGCAAAACCCAGGTCGAACAGGCGCTGGAGCGCGCCGGTCTGGCGGGGTTTTATACGCGCGATCCGGCCACCCTTTCCGGCGGCCAGCGGGCGCGGGTCAGCCTGCTGCGCGCCCTGCTGGCCCGACCGCGGGCGCTGCTGTTGGATGAGCCGTTTAACCGCCTCGACGTTGCGCTGCGCGCCGATTTTCGCCGCTGGGTGTTCAACGAACTGGCGCGGCAGGCGATCCCCGCGGTGCTGGTCACGCATGATGACCAGGATACGCCCGCCGGCGGACGCTGTTTGCATATGGGGCTCTGGCAATGAAAGCCTGCGCTATCGCAAAGAATTCTCCGCGTTGTTCGCGGAGAATTGCCGCTCAATTTTCTACTGCCGGGCATTTCGATGAAACGTGTTTCTCAATTGACCGCACTCGCCCTGCTGATGGGGCTTGCTGCTGCTTCCACCTCCGCCGCTGACACCATGCCAACGCTAACGCTTTCCACGCTGCAACAGCACAACGGCGTCGCTATTGACACGCGCCTTAGCGCTTTCTATAACGGTTGGCCGCAAGGCGCCAACGGCCCTCAGGGCCATGAACCGCAGGCGCTCAACCTCGCCGCCAGCTGGCTTGGCTCGCTGAACGATGAACAGCTGAGCGCCTGGGCTAAGCTGCACAATCTGCAGGCCTCTACGCCGATTGCGCTGTACGGCAACGCCGACGACAACGCGAAAGTCGCGGCGCGCCTTAAGGCGGCTGGTTTCACTCACCTCAGCTCGCTCGGCGACGCCCTGAGCCATGCGGACCGCCTGCAGAAGCTGCCGCATTTTGAACAGCTGGTGTATCCGCAGTGGCTGCACGACCTCCAGCAGGGTAAACCGGTCACCGCCGCGCCTGCCGGGCACTGGAAGGTGTTCGAGGCCGCCTGGGGCGCGCCGAAGTTTTATCTGCTGAGCCATATTCCGGGCGCCGGGTATATCGATACCAACGAGGTGGAGAGCGAGCCGCTATGGAACAAAGTCTCCGACGCGCAGCTTAAAGCGATGCTGGCAAAACACGGTATTCGCCATGACACCACGGTGATTTTGTACGGTCGCGACGTGTATGCCGCCGCCCGCGTGGCGCAGATCATGCTCTACGCCGGGGTGAAGGATGTGCGCCTGCTCGACGGCGGCTGGAAAACCTGGTCCGACGCCGGGCTGCCGGTCGAGCGCGGAACGCCGCCGAAGCAGAAGCCCGAGCCGGAGTTCGGCGCGCCGATCCCGGGTCAGCCGCAGCTGATGCTCAATACCGAGCAGGCTCGCGCCCTGCTGCACCGTCAGGACGCCTCGCTGGTGAGCATTCGTTCCTGGCCGGAGTTTATCGGCACCACCAGCGGCTACAGCTATATCAAGCCGATGGGGGAGATTGCCGGGGCCCGCTGGGGCCATGCCGGAAGCGACTCCACCCATATGGAGGATTTCCATAATCCGGACGGCACCATGCGTAGCGCAGATGATATCGCCGCGATGTGGAAATCATGGAATATTCTGCCGAACCAGCAGGTCTCTTTTTACTGCGGTACCGGCTGGCGCGCCTCAGAAACCTTTATGTACGCCCGGGCGATGGGCTGGAACAACGTCTCGGTCTACGACGGCGGCTGGTACGAGTGGAGCAGCAACCCGAAAAACCCGGTCTCGCGCGGGGAACGCGGCCCGGAAAGCAGTATGTAATTCGCCTGTTGGCCATATGCACCGCCGGGAAGCATCCTTCCCGGCGCATTTCCCGAAGACGGCGCTGGCAGCACCGGACCGCTGACGACTGCGGCCCCGTAGCCCGGCTAAGCGCAGCCCGAGCCGGGAAAAACCCGCCCATCAATCTCTTACCTGCTTCAGGGTAAGGTATCCGCTCCACACCCGCGTAAAGGTCGTCAGCCAGCACAGTGCGCCAAACATCCACGCCAGCCACGCAAACCACGCCGGAAACAGGCAGCTCAGCACAAACAGCGCGATAGTTTCCGTCCCTTCCGTCAGCCCGCCGAGATAATAAAACGATTTGTGGGCGTAGCCCGGATTATCGATTTGATGCTTAGCCGCCAGCGCGGCAAAGGCGAGAAAGCTGCTGCCGGTGCCGATAAACGCGAACAGCAGCCAGCCGCCCGCCAGCGCGTTGTGCGCCGGATCGGCAAGAATAAAGCCAAACGGCACCAGGGCATAAAACAGGAAATCGAGCGAAATATCGAGAAAACCGCCCGCATCGGTTAATCCGCGTCGCCGGGCCAGCGCGCCGTCCAGGCCATCCAGCAGGCGATTGAGCACGATCGCCGCCAGCGCCGCCGGATACCAGCCCAGGGCTAAAAACGGCAGCGCCAGCACGCCAATCGCAAAGCCAAAGAGCGTCAGGCCATCGGGAGAGATAGCCGGACGATCCAGCAGGGCGACGGCGGCGTTGAGGACAGGTTTCAGGCGGGGATGCAAATGACGGTCAAGCACAAAGTCTCTCCAGCGAATTCAGGGTTGTTTGACGGAGACAAGGACGGTGATAATAGGCCATTATCCCGTACAGAACGATGATTCACATGCTAAAAACCCTTGATGTTGTTGCCGCCATTATCGAACGCAACGGGCAAATTCTGCTGGCGCAGCGGCCGCCCCACGCGGATCAGCCGGGAATGTGGGAGCTGGCCGGCGGTAAAGTAGAACCCGGCGAAACCCAGGCCCAGGCGCTGGCGCGCGAGCTCCAGGAGGAGCTGGCGATCGACGCCCGGCCGGAATGCTACATCGCCAGCCACCAGCGCGAAGTGTCCGCCCGCCTGATACATCTTCACGCCTGGTGGGTTCCGCATTTTAACGGCGAACCCATCGCCCGCTACCACAGCCAGCTGCGCTGGTGTTCACCGCAGGAGGCGTTAACCTTCCCTCTTGCGCCAGCCGATATTCCCCTGCTCGAAGCCTTTATCGCCCAGCGCGCCGCTCTCCATTCCCGCTAATTTTATCGGGTGGTTGTCATCGTTTTTGATTATGACCACCGCCTGATTATAAATTTTGCTTTCTGAACAATTTTTCCTTGCTTAACTAACGATTTCCGATGGTATAGTCGGAAAATCGGCTTTTTCAAGGGCCGAATCATAATAAATAGACGCAACCACAACCATAAGGGGAACTTATATCTATGGATCAGACGTGCACTCTGGAAGGTTTTCTCGCCCGCGTTCAACAGCGCGATCCAAATCAAACTGAATTTGCTCAGGCGGTCCGCGAGGTGATGACCACCCTGTGGCCATTCCTTGAGGAAAATCCGCGCTATCGTCAGATGAATTTGCTGGAACGTCTGGTTGAACCGGAGCGTGCTATCCAGTTCCGCGTCGTTTGGGTTGATGACCGTAATCAGGTTCAGGTTAACCGCGCCTGGCGCGTGCAGTTCAACTCCGCCATCGGCCCGTATAAGGGCGGTATGCGTTTCCATCCCTCTGTAAACCTGTCGATTCTGAAATTCCTCGGCTTTGAACAAACCTTCAAAAACGCCCTCACCACCCTGCCTATGGGCGGCGGTAAAGGCGGCAGCGACTTCGATCCTAAAGGAAAAAGCGATGGCGAAGTGATGCGTTTCTGCCAGTCGCTGATGACTGAGCTGTATCGCCACCTCGGTCCGGATACCGACGTGCCGGCCGGTGATATCGGCGTGGGCGGTCGTGAAGTGGGCTTTATGGCCGGAATGATGCGTAAGCTCTCCAACAACAGCGCCTGCGTCTTCACCGGTAAAGGCCTCTCCTTCGGCGGCAGCCTGATTCGTCCGGAAGCCACCGGTTATGGACTGATTTACTTCACCGAAGCGATGCTTAAGCGCCACGGTTTGGGCTTTGAAGGGGCTCGCGTCGCGGTGTCCGGGTCGGGTAACGTGGCGCAGTACGCGATTGAGAAAGCCATGGAGCTCGGCGCCCGGGTGATTACGGCTTCCGACTCCAACGGTACCGTGGTTGACGAATCTGGCTTCACCAAAGAAAAACTGGCGCGCCTGATCGACATTAAAGAGCGCTGCCACGGCCGCGTGGCGGATTACGCGCGCGAGTTCGGCCTGACCTACCTTGAAGGTAAGCAGCCATGGTCCGTGCCGGTGGATATCGCTCTGCCGTGCGCCACGCAGAACGAGCTGGACGTCGACGCTGCCCGCCAGCTGATTGCCAACGGCGTGAAGGCCGTCGCGGAAGGCGCCAACATGCCAACCACTATCGCGGCGACCGATCTGTTCCTCGAAGCGGGCGTGCTGTTCGCGCCGGGTAAAGCGGCCAACGCCGGCGGCGTCGCCACTTCAGGACTGGAAATGGCGCAGAACGCCGCGCGTATGGGCTGGAAAGCGGAGAAAGTGGATGCCCGTCTGCACCATATCATGCTGGATATCCACCACGCCTGCGTTGAATACGGCGGTGAAGCGAAGCAGACCAACTACGTACGCGGCGCGAATATCGCCGGTTTCGTGAAGGTCGCCGACGCAATGCTGGCGCAGGGTGTTATTTAAGTCCACTCGCTGACTGAACCCCTGTATATGGGTTCGGAGCATAATTGAAAAACCCCGGTTTCCCGGGGTTTTTTATTGCGGGCTTTCCGCCGCAGGGCCGGCGGCGCTTTTTTTATCTTTCGCTTTGGCTCTGCCTTTCCCCTTACTAAAGCTCTTCTTGCCGTCGCCCGGGGCCACAATTCCGCGGAAGCGGCGTACCGGCGTGCTCCTGGCCTGGTCGATAAGCTGGAACAGGGTACCGACCAGCGGCTGCATAAAGTCCTGATAGCGGCACTGTTTCTCGCTGATTTGCGTCAGAATCGATTCCCAGTGGGCGGTCATATCCGGGCGCGTCGCCATTTCAGGCAAAGAGTGAAACAGCGCCTTCCCGGCGTCAGTGGAGTGGATATAGCGCCCTTTCTTGGTTAAGAAGCCGCGTTTGAACAACAGTTCGATAATCCCGGCGCGGGTTGCCTCCGTACCGAGGCCATCCGTTGCGCGCAGGATTTTCTTCAGGTCTTTATCCTGCACAAAGCGGGCAATACCGGTCATCGCCGATAGCAGCGTCGCATCGGTAAAATGACGCGGCGGCTGGGTCTGACGCTCCACCACTTCGCCTTTTTCGCACAGCAGCTCGCCATCCTTTGCCACCACCGGCAGCGGCATGCCGTCGTTCTCTTCATCGCGCTCTTTATTGCCCAGCAGGGTTCGCCAGCCCGCTTCCGCCAGAAAACGCGCTTTGGCAACGAACTTGCCGTTGGCGATATCGAGATCGATCTGGCATTTGCGGAACACCGCATCCGGGCAGAACTGCATCAGATACTGGCGGGCAATCAGGCCGTAAACCTTTTCTTCGTTGTCGCTGAGTTTTACCTGCGAACTGCGGGCGGTCGGAATAATCGCGTGGTGGGCATCGACCTTTTTATCGTCCCAACAGCGGTTACGGATCTCCGGATCCACCACCGGCTGCGGCAGCAGATCCGCCGCGTGCACGCCGATCGCGTTCAGCACCGCATGGCGCCCGGCAAAATGCTCCTCCGGCAGGTAGCGGCTATCCGAACGCGGATAGGTAATCAGCTTATGGGTTTCGTACAGCTTCTGGCAGATATCCAGCACGTTCTGCGCGCTAAAGCCGAAGCGCTTCGCGGCTTCAATCTGCAGCGCCGAGAGGGAGAACGGCAGCGGCGCTGGCTCAGAGTCCCGCTTATCGTTATAAGCGGTGACCGTCGCCGGCTGCCCCTCAATGCGCTTGACGACGTGCTCGGCAAGCGAGCGATGCAGCAGTCGCCCCTCTTCATCCTGGTACGGTTCGCAGGCCTCGCTGGGCACCCAGGTGGCGACAAAACGCTCATCCTTGGGGGTAACGATATGCGCCTTGACGTCGAAGAAGTCTTTAGCGACGAAGTTTTCAATCTCTTCATCGCGGCGTACCACCAGGCCAAGCACCGGCGTTTGCACGCGCCCGACCGAGAGTACCCCCTGGTAACCCGCGTTACGGCCAAGGATGGTGTATGCGCGGGTCATATTGATCCCGTATAGCCAGTCGGCGCGGGCGCGGGCCAGCGCGGAGACGCACAGCGGAACAAATTCGCTGTTGGCGCGCAGGCGGTTAATCGCCCGCTCCACCGCCTGCGGGTTAAGATCGTTAATCAGACAGCGCTGCACCTGCTGACGCTTTTCCGGCGCCAGCTGCAGGTAGTCAAGTACCTCATCCACCAGCAGCTGCCCCTCTCTGTCCGGGTCACCCGCATGAATGACTTCCTGCGCATCGCCGAGCAGACGCTTAATCACGTTAAGCTGTTTGGTCACCGACGGTTTAGGCTGGAGCTGCCACTTTTCCGGCACGATAGGCAAGTCGAGCAGGTTCCAGCGCGCATAGCGCGCATCGTAGACGTCGGGCTGGGCCTGCTCCAGCAGGTGGCCGATGCACCACGTGACCACCTGCCCGTTACCGCACTCAATGTAGCCGTCGCCTTTGCGATGCGGTTTTGGCAGCACATCGGCGATGGCGCGACCGAGACTCGGTTTTTCTGCAATAAACAGCCGCATGAAATCAACGGATCTCGATCATGGGGCGTCCGCCGCGGGCGGTAACCAGCTCGCCGATAGCGGTAAGCGCGATACCAAACTCAGCGGCGGCAGCCTGCACCTCAGCCTCGGCTTCCGGCGTTACCGCCAGCAGCAGACCGCCGGAGGTTTGCGGATCGCACAGCAGATCGCGCCACGCTGGCGGCATGTCGCCCATCAAATGGCCGTAGCTGGCAAAGTTACGCCCGGTACCGCCCGGCACCGCGCCCGCCGCGATGTAGGCTTCGACGCCGGGCAATTTCGGGATATCCGCATAGGTAAGCTGCGCCTGTACGCCCGCGCCGCGGCACACTTCGCTCAGGTGGCCCAGAAGCCCGAAACCGGTGACGTCGGTCATCGCTTTCACGCCGTCGATATTAGCAAACGCCGAGCCAACGAGATTCATCTGACACATGGTTTCCGTCGCCAGCCCCTGGTGCTCAGGCTTCAGCAGCGACTTTTTCTCCGCGGTGGTCAGCACGCCAATACCCAGCGGTTTAGTGAGATACAGCTTGCAGCCGGCCTGCGCGGTGCTGTTTTTCTTCACCCGCTCGGTCGGGACGACGCCGGTCACGGCAAGCCCGAAGATGGGTTCCGGAGCGTCAATGGAGTGACCGCCGGCAAGCGCGATCCCCGCCTGCTGGCAGGCAAAGCGTCCGCCCTCAACCACCTGACGGGCAATTTCCGGCGCCAGGGTATTGATGGGCCAGCCGAGAATAGCGATCGCCATAATCGGCTTACCGCCCATGGCGAAAATATCGCTGATGGCGTTGGTCGCCGCAATGCGCCCAAAGTCGAACGGGTTGTCGACGATCGGCATAAAAAAATCGGTAGTACTGACGATCGACGTGCCGTTACCGAGATCGTAGACCGCGGCATCATCGCTGGTTTCGTTGCCCACCAGCAGATTCGGGTCGATAAATTTAGCCTGGTCGCTTTGCAGGATAGTTTCCAGCACCTTAGGGGAAATTTTACACCCGCAACCGGCTCCGTGGCTGTATTGCGTTAAACGAATGGCTTGCTCGCTCATGGACATCTCCTGTCATTGCAATCCCGATATGGTAGCGCCCAAATGGCGGAGTGGTAAGTGCGACAGTCCGAAATCGCGTATGGTTGCTCATTAAGCAGACAAAAAACCGATTTTGCGATGCGGCCCCGCTTTTTCAACGTGATTTTACCCTTTACTAAAAAATGACAGAAATATGACAAGCATAAATTCTGTTTTCTCTGGACATATAACAACGTAAGGAAGTTTTCATGAAAAAGCGTGTTCTCGCCGTTTGCCTGGCCAGTCTCTTCTCCCTTAACGCTTTCGCCCTGGTTCCCGCCGGTAACGACGTCACCACAAAACCCGATCTCTACTACCTGACCAACGCCCAGGCCATCGACAGCCTGACGCTGCTGCCGCCGCCGCCGGAAGTGGGCAGTATCGCGTTTTTAAACGATCAGGCGATGTATGAGAAAGGCCGTCTGCTGCGCGGCACCGAGCGCGGTAAGCTGGCGGTTGAAGACGCTAACCTGAGCGGCGGCGGCGTCGCCAACGCCTTCTCCGGCGCCTTCGGCTCGCCCATTACCGCCAAAGATGCGCCGGAGCTGCACAAGCTGCTCACCAACATGATTGAAGATGCCGGCGACCTGGCGACGCGAGGAGCGAAGGAGAAGTACATGCGCATTCGCCCATTTGCGTTTTATGGCGTCGCCACCTGTAACACCAAGGAACAGGATACGCTGTCGAAAAACGGCTCCTACCCCTCCGGCCACACCTCGATCGGCTGGGCCACCGCGCTGGTGCTGGCTGAGATTAATCCCCAGCGGCAAAATGAAATCCTTAAGCGCGGCTTTGAGCTCGGCGAGAGCCGGGTGATCTGCGGCTATCACTGGCAGAGCGACGTAGACGCGGCGCGTATCGTCGGTTCGGCGGTCGTCGCCACGCTGCATACCAATCCGGCCTTCCAGCAGCAGCTTCAGAAAGCGAAAGACGAATTCGCGAAACGACAGAAGTAACATCGTCGCCGTTGAATGCCCGGAGGCGGCGTCTGAAACGCTCTGCCTCGGCTACGGGTTCCCAGCCGTCCGCGGTTTGGTAGTCCGGACTGGTGCGCCAGCACCGCCTCCGGGAAAGGTGTCAAGTCTGATACACTGACACTGCTTCCACCCGGCTCGCGCTGCGCTTAGCCGGGCTACTTCCCCCGAGGAGGCGGTGAGCCGGGCCCGCCCGGCATAACGAGAACGGACTCAGAAGCGCGTCACGAACGGCGCGGTATCCGGCAAAGCGATGGTGGTTGACGCTTTGAGCTGCGGGGTCCCCAGATAGAGAAAGCCCACGATCTTATCCTGCTCGCGGCAGGCAAACCCTTCGCGTACAACCGGGCTTTCGGTTAACGCGCCGCTGCGCCAGATGCCGTTAAACCCCTGCGCCACGGCCGCCATCTGCATGGCCATCACCGCACAGCCCGCCGACATCTCTTGCTCCCACTTTGGCACCTTCGGATGATCTTCACAGTGCGCCACCACCGCAATGATCAGCGGCGCGCGAAACGGCGCGCTGCGCGCTTTTTCAATCGCTTTTTCATCTCCCCCTGCCGCCACCGCGCCTTTTTCCAGCAGCTGGCTGAAGCGCTCGCGCCCTTCATCGGCAATAATGAAGAAGCGCCACGGCTGCAGCGTCCCGTGGTCCGGCGCGCGCAGGCCAGCGCGAAGGATGTTTTCCAGCTGTTCGCCCGCCGGAGCCGGGTCGGTCAGACGTGAAGCGCTGCGGCGATTAACCAGTAGTTCGAGAGCATCCATCTGTATAACTCCTGTGATGTGATTTTTCATAAAATTAACATGCGCAAGGATTTTGTTACAGCCCAACGGGTGATTCCTGCTGACAACCGACGGCACTCTCATTAGGATAGCCAGACGCGGCAGCCCCTGCGGCTCGCCCATTTTTGATTATGGTTAGGGAGAATACATGCGAACTCTTTGGCGACTGCTCGCCGGATTTTTTAAATGGACATGGCGCGTGCTCAATTTCATTCGCCAGCTCGCACTGAACGTGGTTTTCCTGGTGCTGGTGCTGGCCTGCGTCGGCATCTGGGCCCAGTTCAGCAGTACAACGACAGAGCACGCTACCCGCGGCGCGCTGCTGCTGGATATCACCGGCGTGGTGGTCGATAAACCCTCGGCCAGCAGCAAGCTTGGCGTGATTGGCCGCCAGCTGTTTGGCGCCAGTTCCGATCGCCTGCAGGAAAACTCGCTGTTCGACATTGTGCAGACAATTCGCCAGGCGAAAGACGACCGCAATATCACCGGTATCGTGCTGGATCTGAAGGACTTTGCCGGCGGCGATCAGCCGTCGATGCAGTATATCGGTAAAGCGCTGCGCGAATTCCGCGATAGCGGCAAGCCGGTATATGCCATCGGCAGCAGCTACAGCCAGGGTCAGTACTATCTGGCCAGCTTCGCCAATAAGATCTGGCTCTCGCCGCAGGGCGAAGTGGACCTGCACGGCTTCGCGACCAACGGCCTGTACTACAAATCGCTGCTCGACAAGCTCAAAGTGTCGACCCACGTTTTCCGCGTCGGCACCTACAAGTCAGCGGTAGAGCCGTTTATCCGCGATGATATGTCCCCGGCGGCGCGCGAGGCGGACAGCCGCTGGATTGGCGAGCTGTGGCAAAACTACCTCAATACCATTGCCGCCAACCGCCAGATCACCGCTCAGCAGCTGTTCCCCGGCGCTCAGGGCGTGATTGACGGCCTGCGTAAAGTCGATGGCGATACGGCAAAATACGCGCTGGATAACAAGCTGGTTGATGCGCTGGGCACCTCTACCGAGGTGGAAAAAGCGCTGACTAAACAGTTTGGCTGGAGTAAGGAGGACAACAACTACAGCGCAATCAGCTACTACGATTACACGCTGAAAACGCCTGCCGACCAGGGTTCCGCAATAGCGGTTATCTTTGCTAACGGCGCGATTATGGATGGCGAAGAAACGCCGGGTAACGTCGGCGGCGACACCACCGCCGCGCAGATCCGCGACGCGCGCCTCGATCCGAAAGTGAAAGCGATCGTGCTGCGGGTTAACAGCCCGGGCGGCAGCGTCAGCGCCTCCGAGATGATTCGCGAAGAGCTGGCGGCGGCAAAAGCGGCCGGTAAACCGGTGGTGGTCTCAATGGGCGGCATGGCAGCATCCGGCGGCTACTGGATCTCCACCCCGGCGGATTATATCGTCGCCAACCCCAGCACCCTTACCGGCTCTATCGGTATCTTTGGGGTGATCAATACCGTCGAAGATACCCTCGGCTCAATTGGCGTCCATACCGACGGCGTGGCCACCTCGCCGCTGGCTGATGTCTCAACCACCAAAGCGCTGCCTCCGGAAGTGCAACAGCTGATGCAGCTCAGCATCGAAAACGGCTACAAGCGTTTTATCACCCTGGTGGCGAACGCGCGTAAGAGCACGCCGGAGAAAATTGACCAAATCGCTCAGGGCCACGTCTGGACCGGTGAAGATGCAAAAGCGAACGGCCTGGTCGATAGCCTTGGCGACTTTGACGACGCGGTGGCAAAAGCCGCCGAGCTGGCGAAGCTGAAACAGTGGCATATCAACTACTATCAGGAAGAACCGACCTTCTTTTCGATGGTGGTGGATAGCCTGACGGGTTCCGTTCGCGCGGCGCTGCCGGCAGCGGTCCAGGCGTATCTGCCCGCACCGGTCGCCGCGGCGGCCAATGCGGTGAAAACCGAGAGCGATAAGCTGGCGGCATTCAACGATCCGCAGAACCGCTACGCGTTCTGCTTAACCTGCGCCAATATTCGTTAATCCTCTGCCGCCCCATCCCGTGGGGCGGCATTTACTTTATTTTTTCTTCCGCCCCTCTATACTGCGCCTGTCTACGTTTAACCTAAGCGATGCTATGCAGAAGAAATCTATTTACGTTGCCTATACCGGCGGCACCATTGGTATGCAGCGTTCTGAACACGGCTATATCCCCGTTTCCGGCCATTTACAGCGCCAGCTGGCGTTGATGCCCGAGTTTCACCGCCCGGAGATGCCGGACTTCACCATTCATGAATACGCCCCGTTAATGGACTCTTCCGATATGACGCCGGAAGACTGGCAGCATATCGCCGACGATATTCGCGACCATTATGACCAGTACGATGGTTTCGTGATCCTCCACGGCACGGACACCATGGCGTTTACCGCCTCTGCGCTCTCCTTCATGCTGGAGAATCTGGGAAAACCGGTCATTGTGACAGGGTCACAAATCCCGCTTGCCGAACTGCGCTCTGATGGCCAGATTAACCTGCTCAACGCGCTGTACGTCGCCGCCAACTATCCGATTAACGAAGTGTCGCTGTTCTTCAATAATCGCCTCTACCGCGGCAACCGCACGACGAAGGCCCATGCCGACGGCTTTAACGCCTTCGCCTCTCCCAACCTGGCGCCGCTGCTGGAAGCCGGTATCCATATTCGCCGGCTCGGCACGCCTCCCGCGCCGCACGGCAGCGGCGAGCTGGTGGTTCACCCTATCACGCCGCAGCCGATTGGCGTGGTGACGATTTATCCCGGCATTTCCGCCGACGTGGTGCGCAACTTCCTGCGCCAGCCGGTCAAAGCGTTGATCCTGCGCTCCTATGGCGTCGGTAACGCGCCGCAGAACGGCGAGTTTATTCAGGTCCTGGCCGAAGCCAGCCAGCGCGGTATCGTGGTGATTAATTTGACCCAGTGTATGTCCGGCAAGGTCAACATGGGCGGCTACGCCACCGGCAACGCGCTGGCGCAGGCTGGCGTGATTAGCGGATTTGATATGACCGTCGAGGCCACGCTGACCAAGCTACACTATTTGCTGAGCCAGGATCTGGACGTGGCGGCTATCCGTCACGCCATGCAGGAGAATCTGCGCGGCGAACTGACACCCGATGAGTAAGGAGAAGCACATGACCCAGCGCGCGCTGCTACTGGTCGATTTACAAAATGATTTCTGCGCCGGCGGCGCGCTAGCCGTCCCGCAGGGCGACAGCACGGTGGACGTCGCCAACCAGCTTATCGCCTGGAGCCTGGCGCGGGGCGAAACGGTGGTTGCCAGCCAGGACTGGCACCCGGCGAACCACGGCAGCTTTGCCAGCCAGCATCAGGTCGAACCCTATACCCAGGGCGAGCTTGATAGCCTGGCGCAGACGTTCTGGCCGGATCACTGCGTGCAGAATAGCGAAGGCGCGTCGCTGCATCCGCTGCTCAAACAGCAGGCTATTGCCGCCGTGTTCCACAAAGGGGAAAATCCGGCCATTGACAGCTACAGCGCCTTTTTCGACAACGGCCACCGGCAGAAAACGCAGCTCGATGCGTGGCTGCGCGAGCGCGGCATCAGCGAGCTAACGGTGCTGGGTCTCGCCACCGACTACTGCGTCAAGTTTACCGTGCTTGACGCCCTCAATCTGGGCTACACCGTCAACGTGATTACCGACGGCTGCCGCGGGGTGAATATTCAGCCGCAGGATAGCAATCTGGCGTTTATGGAGATGGCCGCCGCGGGCGCAACTCTCTATACCCTTGACGACTGGCTGGAAACCCACGCATAAAATACGCCGACAGGCATTGTCCTGTCGGCGCGTTATCTCAGGCCAGAGCGGAAATCTCTTCCAGCGACGCGTTGCGCGTTTCGATGCCAAAACAAAACAGAATCAGCGCGCAAAGCGCCACATCACGCCTGGGATGATAAAGCCCCTAATCGGGTCATTGTTAGTCTCATTTTGCGTCATGTTCTGCATCCTGGCGTTTACTCCGAAGTGAACCTCATCGCACTACCGCTTCGCTAATGCAGCCGTGAACCGCTTCGCATTTTTGCGCAGCGGAAGATGCTAGGCTGCACGAGCTGTTTTTTTCGCCACGCCATTTCCGTGGCGTGTTTGCTTTTCAATGTCACTTTTAAGTCAAAGAGGATCCGCTATGAAACTTTTGCCTTTACTGGCAGCTTTACCCCTGCTCTGCGCGAGCGTTGTTTCCGCTAACTCACTGATGTCCGTCGGCTACTTTAACGGCGGCGGCGACGTCACTGCCGGTCCAGGCGGCGATATTGATAAACTGGACGTACGCCAGATTACCCATCTCAACTACTCGTTTGGTCTGGTTTACAACGATGAAAAAGACGAAACCAACGCCGCCCTGAAAGATCCGAGCAAGCTGCATCAAATTTGGCTGTCGCCGAAAGTGCAGGCTGATTTACAGAAAATCCCCAGCTTGCGCCAGCAGAACCCGAACCTGAAAGTCTTGCTTTCCGTAGGCGGCTGGGGAGCGCGCGGATTCTCCGGCGCGGCGGCGACGAAGGAAACCCGGGCGGTGTTTATTCAGTCCGCTCAGGCGATTATTGAAAAATACGGTCTCGATGGGATCGATCTGGACTGGGAGTATCCGGTCAACGGCGCGTGGGGGCTGGTCGCCAGCCAACCGGCCGATCGCGATAATTTTACCGCCCTGCTGAAAGAGCTGCGCGCGGCGGTCGGTAATAAAAAACTGGTGACCATCGCCGTAGGCGCCAACGCGGAGAGCCCAAAAAGCTGGGTGGACGTCAAAGCCATTGCGCCATCGCTCGACTACATCAACCTGATGACCTACGACCTGGCCTACGGTACCCAGTACTTCAATTCCAACCTGTATGATTCAACCCGCTGGCCGACGGTCGCCGAAGCGGATAAGTACAGCGCGGACTTTATAGTGAACAACTACCTTGCCGCCGGTCTAAAGGCGAGCCAGATGAACCTGGGGATTGGTTTCTATGGCCGGATACCCAAACGCGCCGTCGAGCCGGGTATTGACTGGAGCAAGCCGGACGCGCAGAAAAACCCGGCCACCCGCCCCTACTTTGCGGCTCAACAGATTGAACTGTTCGAATCGCTGGGCGTCGATCTGACCAAAGATACCTATGTGAAATATAACGATATCGTGGCGAAGTTAATCAACGATCCGCAGAAGCGCTTTACTCAGCATTGGGATGATGAAGCGAAGGTACCGTGGCTGTCGGTGCAGTCCGCCGACGGTCAAGCCCTCTTTGCGCTTTCGTATGAGAACCCGCGCTCGGTGGCCATCAAAGCTGACTACATCAAGAGCAAGGGGCTGGGTGGCGCGATGTTCTGGGAGTACGGCGCCGATGACCAGAATCAGTTAGCGAAACAGCTGGCCGAGTCATTGGGGATCAAACGCTGATCTGCGCGGTGTCAGCGCCAGCACAATAGGTTATGATAACCCCATTCCGCTGCGCCGGCTCCGGCGCAGCTTTTCATTTGCAACAAAAGGCATGGATATTATGGCTTATATCCCGAAAAACTACGCCCGTCTGGAAGTCGGTTACCGCGAAAAAGCGCTGAAGCTCTTCCCCTGGGTCTGCGGACGCTGCTCGCGAGAGTTTGTCTATTCAAACCTGCGTGAACTGACGGTACACCATATTGACCACGACCACTCCAATAACCCGGAAGATGGTAGCAACTGGGAGATGCTGTGCCTGTACTGTCACGATCATGAGCACTCAAAATACACCGAAGCCGATCTGTATGGCTCGACGGTGGTCGCTGGCGAAGATGCGCAGAAAAGCGTCGGCGAAGCGAAATATAACCCCTTCGCCGATCTTAAAGCGATGATGAACAAGAAGTAACGTTGTGATGCCTCAGAGCCCGGCGCGCAGTTAGCCGGGCTGACGCAGGCCTTTTCAGTCTCAGGATTTAAAGGTCGCGATAGGCTGCGGCGTAATGCCGAAGTCAACTTTCAGCTGCTGTTTACTCTTCATCACCATCTGCCCGTTGGTATCGATGGTCATATGCTGCGCGTCAACGTTGTATCGCGCCTGCCAGAGCATCACCAGCTGCAGACAGTTCTCTTTCTGTTCGTCAGTCAACGCCACGCCGTCCGGCCATTTACCCAGCTCAACCGCCGTCGCCAGGCGCTGATAAACTTCCGGCGTCATACCGTCAATAATCCGCTCAATTTCCATCTTCCGCCAACCCCGTTTGGAATAATTTGCTGAATCGTTTTTTCAACCCTTAATTTGCTCACCGTTTTCATCATTGGTGAAGCTTAATGAGGCCGAATTAACACAAAAACGCTCTCCGGTGGGCTGTGGACCATCCGGGAATACGTGCCCAAGGTGAGCATCGCAGTTTCCGCAGCGAATTTCCGTGCGCTGCATACCGTGGGAGTAATCATTAAGGTAGCGGATAGCGTCATCGCTGACGGGCTCATAAAAGCTTGGCCAGCCGCAGCCGGAATCATACTTGGTTTGCGAGTGAAACAGCGCGGCATCGCACACCAGGCAGTGGTAGACGCCATCGCGTTTGTTGTGGAGCAACCGCCCGGTGAACGGCGGTTCAGTACCGTGATTCTGCGTCACGTAAAACTGCATCTCGCTCAAATTTTTTTTGAGCTCGTCCGAAGAGGGTTTATTCGACATTGGCTTGCTTCTCGCTGTGAAAGGACAACTTTTCACGTCAATTCTAACAAAATATTAACAATGAAGCGTGCACTTTTGTTCTAAACTTAGGCGACGCCAAAAGGCAGCCACACAATTGTGATGAATATCACATTTTTATCTTCAATGACCTTTAAAATTCCGGGCGCAGCCCCCATATGGAATTGGGCTCAAAGGGAAAGTGGGATAAATCGACCGCGCAAAGGCATGCTCTGGATTGATTTGTCGCAATGATTGACACGATTCCGCTTGACGCTGCGTAAGGTTTTTGTAATTTTACAGGCAACCTTTTATTCACTAACAAATAGCTGGTGGAATATATGACTATCAAAGTAGGTATCAACGGTTTTGGCCGTATCGGTCGCATTGTTTTCCGTGCTGCTCAGGAACGTTCTGACATCGAGATCGTTGCAATCAACGACCTGTTAGACGCTGACTACATGGCTTACATGCTGAAGTATGACTCCACTCACGGCCGTTTCAACGGTACCGTTGAAGTGAAAGACGGTCATCTGATCGTTAACGGTAAAAAAATCCGTGTTACCGCTGAGCGTGACCCGGCTAACCTGAAGTGGGACGAAGTGGGTGTTGACGTTGTTGCTGAAGCAACCGGTATCTTCCTGACCGACGAAACCGCTCGTAAACACATCACCGCTGGCGCGAAAAAAGTCGTACTGACTGGCCCGTCCAAAGACAACACTCCGATGTTTGTTAAAGGCGCTAACTTTGACAAATACGAAGGCCAGGACATCGTTTCCAACGCATCCTGCACCACCAACTGCCTGGCTCCGCTGGCAAAAGTTATCAACGACAACTTCGGCATCATCGAAGGTCTGATGACTACCGTTCACGCAACCACCGCGACTCAGAAAACCGTTGATGGCCCGTCTCACAAAGACTGGCGCGGCGGCCGCGGCGCAGCTCAGAACATCATCCCGTCCTCTACCGGCGCTGCTAAAGCTGTAGGTAAAGTTCTGCCAGAACTGAATGGCAAACTGACCGGTATGGCGTTCCGCGTTCCGACTCCGAACGTATCCGTTGTTGACCTGACCGTTCGTCTGGAAAAAGCTGCTTCTTATGAAGAAATTAAGAAAGCAATCAAAGCTGCTTCCGAAGGCGCAATGAAAGGCGTTCTGGGCTACACCGAAGACGACGTGGTATCCACCGATTTCAACGGTGAAATCTGCACTTCCGTATTCGACGCCAAAGCGGGTATCGCTCTGAACGACAACTTTGTGAAACTGGTTTCCTGGTACGATAACGAAACTGGTTACTCCAACAAGGTTCTGGACCTGATTGCTCATATCTCCAAATAAGTTGAGATGAGACAGTAATCTGTAAGAGCGACTTCGGTCGCTCTTTTTTTTGTCTGAAGATAAAGGATTGCGTAATGATTAATAAAATTTTTGCCCTCCCGGTTATCGAACAGCTTACCCCTGTACTTTCCCGCCGCCAGCTTGATGACCTGGAGCTGATCGTCGTTGACCATCCGCAGGTGAAAGCGTCCGTGGCTTTCCAGGGCGCTCACCTGCTCTCCTGGAAGCCCGCTGGCGAAGAAGAAGTCCTGTGGCTCAGCGGCAACACCCCATTTAAAAACGGCGTTGCCCTGCGCGGCGGCGTGCCGATTTGCTGGCCGTGGTTTGGTCCTTCTGCTCAGCAGGGCCTGCCCTCCCACGGCTTCGCCCGCAACCTGCCGTGGGCCCTGAAAGGGCACGATGAAGACGACAACGGCGTGGTGCTGACCTTTGCACTGAAAAGCAGCGACGCCACCCGCCAGTACTGGCCGCACGAGTTCACCCTGCTGGCGCGCTTTAAGCTGGGCAAAACCTGCGAAATTGAGCTGGAGGCGCACGGCGAATTTGAAACCACGTCTGCCCTGCATACCTATTTCAACGTCGGCGACATTGCGGCAGTGAAGGTCAGCGGTCTGGGCGACCGTTATATTGATAAAGTGAAAAACGCGGAAGAAGGCGTATTAAGCAACGGCACAGAGACTTTTCCCGATCGTACCGACCGCGTCTATCTGAATGCCGAAACCTGCAGCGTGATTCATGACGATGCGCTGAACCGCAACATCGACGTTACGCATCATCACAACAGCAACGTAGTGGCCTGGAACCCGGGCCCGGCGCTTTCCGTCAGCATGGGCGACATGCCGGATGATGGTTACAAGACCTTCGTTTGTGTAGAAACCTGCTGCGTGACCGAAACGCAGAAGGCCAGCGAAGAGAAACCTTCGCGCCTGACGCAAACCCTTCGCGTGGTGAAACGCTAACGCCAGGAAGCTTGGCCCACGGGTTAACCGCGTGTGCGCCATATCTGCCGGATGACGGCTGAAGCCCCGTGAAGTCGGGGCTTTTCTTTAACGCTTGTTCAGACCATATCCAGCGGCGTTTTTCTGGCCGGCGCCGGGTAGGCGTTATCCAGAAGCGCAAGCTCCTCACCGTTCAGCACAATATCCAGCACCGCGGCATTTTGCCTGACATGCTCAATGCTTGACGCTTTCGGGATCGCCATTACGCCCCGGTGGCTAATCACCCACGCCAGCAGAATCTGCGCCGCGGTTACGCCCCGCGCCTGCGCAATATTTTTCACAACGGTATGATTTAAAAGTCCATTGCGCAGTCGACCGGCCTGAGCCAGCGGACAATATGCCATCACCGGCAGCCGCTGCTGCTGGCACCACGGCAGCAGGTCATGTTCAATACCGCGGGAGGCCAGATGGTAGAGCACCTGATTGGTCGCGCACTGTTCGCCGCCGTCCGCCTGCCAGAGTTCCTGCATATCATCGTAATCGAGGTTTGATACGCCCCAGCGGCGAATTTTTCCCTGCGCAACGAGCGCGTCCATGCCCGCAACCGTCTCCTGCAATGAATAGTCCCCGCGCCAGTGCAGCAGGTAGAGATCCAGATAGTCGGTATTGAGGCGGCGCAGGCTCTCCTCGCAGGCGCTGGCTATTTTGCGACCGCCAGCGTTCCACGGATAGACTTTAGACACCAGCACCACGCGCTCGCGCTGACCGCGAATGGCCTCGCCGACAACCTCTTCGGCGCCGCCGTCGGCGTACATTTCCGCCGTATCGATCACCGTCAGGCCAAGATCGATGCCCGCGCGTAGTGCAGCAGACTCCTGCGCGCGCAGAGCCGGGTTTTCGCCCATGAACCAGGTCCCCTGCCCTATGAGCGGAACCGCTGAATGCTCGCCAAAACGGATGGTCCTTTCTGCCATGACATGCTCCTGTGTTTGATTGCACCACCGTAATGCAAAACAGGGCTTTACGCCCTGTTTTGATGCACAAATTGCACTGTAATAATGCACTATCAGAAGGAGTAAGTGATCCCGGTTGAAATCAGCCCGCTCCAGGATTTGTCCACCATCGGGCTATCGGTAATTTCGTCAGACAGGCGGGTATAGCGCGCCACGCCGTATACGCTCCAGTCGCCGAGGAAACGATAGTTAGCCGACAGCTCGAGGTACGGGTTCCAGCTGCTGTCCGGATCGTAGCTGCGCATGCCGCTGCGATTCGACTCATGCTTCGAAACACCGTAGTAGTACTCGTTCTGGTTGTCGCTGTTCCACTCCACGCCAATACCCGGCGTAAGCGTCAGGTTGCCGTTGGTGTAGCGATACAGCCAGGCCAGATCCCACACGATACCGTTGCTGTTATCGAGGGTGTCCCCCGACAGCGCGGTGCGCAGGAAACCGTACTGCGTATAGTGTTCGTAGGAAAGCCCTGCCATCACCGTGGACTTACGTTTATCCAGACGGCGCATCTGCTCGCTATCGCTGTCGCCTGGCTTAAAGTACATCGGCGACCAGTAGGCGGTCACGGAGAGCTTATCGTTGGTATCATTCCACAGGTAGAGACCACCGCCCAGGCCGCGGAACCAGAAGTTATCGCTCTCGTAATTAATCACCGGCACCGGGTAAACATCAGCATCATATTGCTTGTACGGATGTTCAACGACGCGTACACCCGCCCCTAAAGTGAACTTCCCTTCAGCGTGTACGGCGGATGCTGAAGTCGCAATCAACACACCAAGTGCCAGAAGTTTGATTTTAGTCACGATCCATATTCCTGTTGTCAAATTATTAGCGCAGGCAGTTTAACGTTGTATACGTCATGCCTCAAATTCTTTACCAGTCATTACACTGAATTCACCAGATTCTCATCATCAGATGACCACCCGCTGACAGCTGAATGACAGCGTCATGACGCGGCGAAACCCGAAGTGCGAATGAGACGCTGCTTTTCCGGATGAGTTGTTGATAAGTCATTGAAATTGATTTTCTGCGCCATGCAAGTTTTCCAAATGCATCTACGCTTTAATTTAGAAGAAGTAAATGCGGGGCACGTTATCCCGAGACTTCGCCAACCTGGCATAAGGGTTGCTGGAGATTCAGAGAGCGCTGTGCAGCTTACCTCTTCCGGGGGCTCCCACTATTCATATGAACGGCTCTCAACCTGTGCTAAAAACGAAAGGACGGCATGCCATGAATATATTCGATCACTATCGCCAGCGCTATGAAGCTGCCAAGGACGAAGAGTTCACACTGCAGGAGTTTCTTACCATCTGTCGGCAAGATCGCAGTGCTTATGCTAACGCAGCAGAAAGATTGCTGATGGCCATCGGTGAGCCGGTCATGGTCGATACGGCCCTCGAACCCAGGCTATCCCGTCTCTTTTCAAACCGGGTCGTCGCGCGCTACCCGGCCTTTGAAGAGTTTTACGGTATGGAAGATGCCATCGAGCAAATTGTTTCTTACTTAAAACACGCCGCTCAGGGGCTGGAAGAGAAGAAACAGATTCTGTATCTGCTGGGCCCCGTTGGCGGCGGTAAATCATCGCTTGCCGAACGCCTGAAGTCCTTGATGCAGCGCGTCCCTATCTATGTGCTCAGCGCAAACGGTGAGCGCAGCCCGGTCAACGACCATCCGCTGTGTCTGTTTAACCCGCAGGAGGATGCGCAAATCCTCGAAAAAGAGTACGGCATTCCAAACCGCTATCTGGGGACGATTATGTCGCCGTGGGCGGCCAAGCGTCTGCATGAATTCGGCGGCGACATCACGAAATTCCGCGTGGTGAAAGTGTGGCCGTCAATCCTGGCGCAGATTGCCATCGCCAAAACCGAGCCCGGTGACGAAAACAACCAGGACATCTCGGCGCTGGTCGGTAAAGTCGATATCCGTAAACTGGAACACTACGCGCAGAATGACCCGGACGCCTACGGCTACTCCGGCGCTCTGTGCCGCGCCAACCAGGGGCTGATGGAGTTCGTCGAGATGTTTAAAGCGCCTATCAAGGTGCTGCATCCGCTGCTGACCGCGACGCAGGAAGGTAACTATAACGGTACCGAAGGGATCTCCGCCCTGCCGTTCAACGGGATTATCCTCGCCCACTCCAACGAATCGGAATGGGTGACCTTCCGTAATAACAAAAACAATGAGGCCTTCCTCGACCGCGTGTATATCGTCAAGGTGCCTTATTGCCTGCGTATCTCGGAAGAGATCCGTATCTATGAAAAACTGCTTAACAACAGCGAGCTGACCCATGCGCCGTGCGCGCCGGGCACGCTGGAAACGCTGTCGCGCTTCTCCATTCTGTCGCGCCTGAAAGAGCCGGAAAACTCGAGCATTTATTCAAAAATGCGCGTCTATGACGGCGAAAGCCTGAAAGACACCGACCCGAAAGCGAAATCCTATCAGGAGTATCGCGATTATGCCGGCGTTGATGAAGGGATGAACGGCCTGTCTACCCGCTTCGCGTTCAAAATCCTGTCGCGGGTATTTAACTTTGACCATGCCGAAGTCGCCGCCAACCCGGTGCATCTGTTCTACGTCCTCGAGCAGCAGATCGAGCGCGAGCAGTTCCCGCAGGAGCAGTCAGAGCGTTACCTTGAGTTCCTCAAAGGCTATCTGATCCCGAAATACGCCGAGTTTATCGGGAAAGAGATCCAGACCGCCTACCTTGAATCCTACTCGGAGTATGGGCAGAACATTTTTGACCGTTATGTCACCTACGCTGACTTCTGGATTCAGGATCAGGAGTATCGCGACCCGGATACCGGCCAGCTGTTTGACCGCGAGTCGCTGAATGCGGAACTGGAGAAAATCGAGAAGCCCGCCGGGATCAGCAACCCGAAAGACTTCCGTAACGAAATAGTCAACTTCGTGCTGCGCGCCAGAGCGCACAACAGCGGGCGTAATCCAAACTGGACCAGCTACGAGAAACTGCGCACGGTTATCGAGAAGAAAATGTTCTCCAATACCGAAGAGCTGTTGCCGGTAATTTCCTTCAACACCAAAACGTCAACCGATGAGCAGAAAAAACACGATGACTTTGTCGACCGCATGATGGAGAAAGGCTATACCCGCAAGCAGGTTCGCCTGCTGTGCGAATGGTATCTGCGGGTACGTAAATCATCCTGATAGACCAGCCCGGCAGGCAGCGGCTGCCGGGCTAATAATAACTGCGAAGACCCAATGACATTCAGCGCCAGGCATATTTCAGCGCCTGAATGGCCGGGGCATAAGTTGGCAAATGCAGTACAGGAGGGCATATGACCTGGTTCATAGACCGACGCCTGAACGGGAAAAATAAAAGCGCCGTCAACCGGCAGCGCTTTCTGCGCCGCTATAAAGCGCAGATAAAACAGTCGATCTCCGAGGCCATAAACAAGCGCTCGGTGACCGATATTCAGAGCGGAGAGTCCGTCTCCATCCCAACGGACGATATTAACGAACCGATGTTTCATCAGGGGCGCGGCGGCCTGCGCAATCGCGTACACCCGGGTAACGATCACTTCGTACAGAATGACCGGATTGAGCGCCCTCAGGGCGGCGGAGGCGGTGGAGGCAGCGGTCAGGGCCAGGCCAGCGCCGACGGCGAAGGCCAGGATGAGTTTGTTTTTCAGATTTCGAAAGACGAATATCTCGATCTGCTCTTTGAAGATCTCGCCCTGCCGAACCTGAAGAAAAACCAGCAGCGTCAGCTGACGGAATATAAAACCCATCGCGCGGGCTATACCGCTAACGGTGTGCCCGCTAACATCAGCGTCGTTCGCTCGCTGCAAAACTCGCTGGCGCGCCGCACGGCGATGACCGCCGGTAAACGCCGGGAACTGCACGCGCTGGAAGAAGACCTGGACACCATTAGCAAAAGCGAACCGGCGCAGCTGCTGGAAGAGGAGCGGCTGCGCAAAGAGATAGCCGAACTGCGGGCGAAAATTGACCGCGTGCCGTTCATTGACACTTTCGATCTGCGTTACAAGAACTACGAAAAACGGCCAGAACCGTCAAGTCAGGCGGTGATGTTCTGCCTGATGGACGTTTCCGGCTCCATGGACCAGGCGACAAAGGACATGGCAAAACGCTTTTACATCCTGCTGTATCTGTTCCTCAGCCGGACCTATAAAAACGTTGATGTGGTTTATATCCGCCACCATACGCAGGCGAAAGAGGTCGACGAACACGAATTCTTCTATTCGCAGGAAACCGGCGGCACCATTGTCTCCAGCGCCCTGAAGCTGATGGATGAAGTGGTCAAAGAGCGCTATGACCCGGCGCAGTGGAATATCTACGCCGCGCAGGCTTCGGATGGCGATAACTGGGCGGACGATTCGCCGCTGTGTCACGAACTGCTGGCGAAGAAAATCCTGCCCGTGGTGCGCTACTATAGCTATATCGAGATAACCCGGCGCGCGCACCAGACGCTGTGGCGGGAATATGAACACCTGCAGTCAACCTTCGAAAACTTTGCTATGCAGCATATTCGCGACCCGGAAGATATTTATCCGGTGTTCCGTGAACTTTTTCACAAGCAAACCTCAAAAGCGGACGGTTAAGCCTTTCCGGACAGCCAGCACAGACGCTGGCTGTTTTTTTACCCCACCTTACCCGGCTCGCGCCTGTTGCAGGGTGACGGGATCAATCTCCGACATTATCAGGTCGGGCAAGCTCTCCAGCTGGTATACCTTGCCGCATTTAACGATAATCTGCCGCGCGTTGTCGTACCCCGGAGCCCAGAGTCGATTATTCATCCGCACATCTTTGTAGACCGCGATAAGCGGTTTTTTCCACGCCGCCGCCATATGGACCACCGAGGTATCCGGCGAGATAACTAAGTCGGCCTCGGCGATAAGCGCCATGCAGTGGTGCAGCGTTTTGAACGGATTCACGCAGACCTTCTCCGGCAGGGGGATCCGGATTTCATTGCGATGATCGAGCAATATGATATTGACGTCCGGATAATCCTCGCACAGTCTGGCGAGAAGCGTTGCCAGCTGCGCCTGCGACATACTGCGGTCCTGATGCCCGGCAAAAATATTAATCACCACGTTACGCCCGTTGAGCGCCGCCAGATAATCACGAACCTGCTGGCAGATATCCTGTGGAATATGCAGATCATAAGATTGCAGAGATTTTTTATCCAGCTGCAGATAATCAGCGATAAAAGAAAATGTCTTACTGACGTGCCAGTTTTCACAGTCAAAATCAAAAGACTTGCTGTAGTGTTTAATAGAAGGCCACTTATTGAAACCCAGTACCGCTCTGGGCTTTATCTGTCGTAACAGCAGCATCCTGTGTACCGGAATATCAAACAACGACGGGTCGATTACAATATCGTACTTATTATTCGCAAGCTCAGTAATAACTGACTGAGGAACGTTATGGGTAAATTTGTGCAAATAATCCGCCGAGTCGACATTCTCGGCCTCATAGATATGGCGAATGCGAGGATTATACCGCATGACCTGACTATTGGATTTGGTCAACAGAAAGTCAACGGTCATTCCCGCCTCGTGAAGGCATTTAACCAGCGCTGAATCAACAACTACATCGCCGATCGCACCTTCATTACGCATTAACAGCACCGTTTTCGCGGAGGTTAAATCAGCTTCACGGCGCGCGCGACTATCCCAGAACGCTTTAGCGATATAGACTCGCAAATCGTTGCGTATTTTCTTAAAAAAATAATTTCGACGCCTGTTTAGCGCCCTTATTTTTTTAAACTTTCGAGGGGTTCCCTGCACCGCTGCGTTTTCCATCATGATAACCTCATTGCCGCTTTCAATAGTACTGCCTGTAACCCTGCTAAGGACTGGTAAAAATAAGAAAAGTTCGCTTGATAATTAACATTATTTCATTTTTAGCTGCACCAGGATAGCCATAGCAGCGTCATTGCAGCATATTTCATTGAGGATAAAATGAGTGGAAAATGGATTTTGCAGGATATTTACGACAGTAACATTCATTAGCGCCCTCATATTTAATAAACTATTCATTTCCATTGCCGTGCGATGCTGACTGAGTCCGGCACTGGATAGATAAACAGTCTGTCTGCCACCGAACGTGGCGTCCCTGCGCCGCACATGGTAGAATTGTCTTAATTGTGCTGGCGAAATTATCATCATGAAATTACAGAATAAATTACTCCGTCATTTCATTTCTGCGGGGGTGGTTGTCCTGACATCTTCATTTCTGGTGTATGAATTAGTCGCCAGCCATCGGGATATGTCGGAATACATGCGCTACATCGTCGAGAAGGGCGAATCCGCCTTTCTGTACGATAAATATCAAAATCAGCTGGTTATCTCCCAGGTCTCGCGAAAGCTGGATACGCATCCCGCGGCCGAAAAGGCCCGACAGGCCTGCGCTGGCGTGCAGACCAATGGCAACGTATACGGGCTCAATATCGCCGGGCATACCTTCCCCGGGCTTCACGGTACGCTCAGCACCACCCAGCCTTCGTGCGAGCCGTGGATTAACGATCTCCCGGCGCTGCAGGCTTTTGATGCCGCGATAGCCCAAAGCGATATTATCGCCGCGCTGAATTCGGCAACCTTCAAATCAGATAAACGCTTCCGCTATTACCTCGATTTAGACAATAAATACGCGTATTTCTATTCGCCGATTGAGATAGATAGCAGCCCCGTTGATAACTGGAACTTTCTTCACGACAGTAAACTGGGCATCACTCAGTTCAGTCTTAACGGTTTACTTCGCGGGCGTACGCTAATTTCCAGCATCTATGCTGACGCATTAACCGGACAGAATATTTTGTCGTTCTTAACCCCGGTCTATCATCGGGATCGGCTGAAGGGTATTGTGATGGTGGACGTCACTCGTCACGATATTGAGAAGCTGCTCTATACCACCGACCGCCCCCTGGTCTGGCGCTATCTCGACATCACCTTAACGGACTCGGACTCAACGTCTGAAATCCGCGTTCACCGCAGCAACACGCATTTTTTCAGCTACGCCCACCATAGCCAGCAGGTGGCGGAAAACCTGCACATTTCGCTGTCGCTGGATATGTCCTATTTTCTGCTGAGCTCCTGGAAGCTATTTTTGTTTTACCTGATATCTACCGGCGTTCTGCTGCACCTGGTACGCATGCACTTTCGCCTGTATACCGACGTTTTTAAAGAAAACATTAGTGATTCTTTAACCGGTCTGTACAACCGAAAAATTCTCTCCGCGCTGCTGGAATCGCGTATGCAAAAGCTCACCGAGCAAGGCGTGAATATCGTGTTTATGGCGCTGGACTGCGACCGGCTTAAATACCTTAATGACACCTGGGGGCACGATGAAGGCGACCGCGCCATCGTGCTGCTCGCCCAGTCCATTTCCGCCGCCATTCGTAAAAGCGATTACGGTATCCGGCTGGGCGGCGATGAGTTCTTCCTGATACTGATCGATTATGAGGAACAGGAGGCGAAAAATATACCCGAGCGCATTCGCCAGCACCTGAAGGAAATTGACATTAACCAGCGCGTTAATTTCTCATGGGGGGCCTGCAGCATGGCGCCGGGGGATAGCCTGGCCGACGTCATGAAAATCGCGGATGCCCGGCTGTACGAAAATAAAAAGCAAAAAAAACACGCTTACCCGGGGCGAGAGGATTAATCTTGAGGTTTTATTTTTAAGGAAAAAACGACATGAACGCGCCAGTAAAAGTGAGTATTCATCAGCAGCTGTTGGCGCTGCTTAACCGCGACCACGCCCGTTACCGGGTCGTGGAACATGAAGCCGTCGGAAAGTGTGAAGCCGTGTCGAAGATCCGCGGCACCGCGCTGGGTCAGGGGGCGAAAGCGCTGGTATGTAAAATTAAAGGACATGGGGTTAATCAGCACGTTCTGGCTATCCTTGCCGCCGATCTGCAGGCGGATTTAGCCCGTCTGGCCGAATACATCGGCGGCAGCAAAGCCTCTCTGGCCAGCCCGGCGGAAGTTGACGCCCTGACCGCCTGCGTCTTTGGCGCCATTCCCCCTTTCAGCTTCCACCCCTCTTTACGCCTGGTCGCCGACCCGCTGCTGTTTGAGCGCTTCCCGGAAATCGCCTTCAACGCCGGGCAGCTTGATAAGTCCATCATCCTTGATACCGCCGACTATCTGCGTATTGCCCGTCCGGAACTGATCGCGTTTCATCGCGAAGCCTGATTGTTCCCTCTCCTGCGCCAGGGCGCGGATTGTCCCGCGGGTGAAAATCGATCGTGCAGATGCCTCAAATCGCGAGTCTGCGATAAAAAACCTGTTTACTTACGCGATTATGCGTAGAGTAAACGGGCTGTTCTTTTTTATATTCTGGCAAGGACCTCTGCACATGCTCGACACCACCCTGTTAATACTGCTGGGCCTGGCGGCGCTCGGCTTTATTAGCCATAACACCACCGTAGCTATTTCAATCCTGGTATTAATTATCGTCCGCGTCACCCCGCTCAACGCCTTCTTTCCGTGGATTGAAAAGCAAGGGCTGACCATCGGTATTATTATTCTCACCATCGGCGTGATGGCGCCCATTGCCAGCGGCACGCTACCACCCTCTACGCTGCTGCACTCCTTCGTGAACTGGAAATCGTTGCTGGCGATTGCCGTGGGGGTTTTTGTTTCCTGGCTCGGCGGGCGCGGCGTGGCGCTGATGGGCTCGCAGCCGCAGCTGGTGGCCGGACTGCTGGTCGGCACCGTGCTCGGCGTCGCCCTCTTCCGCGGCGTCCCGGTCGGCCCGCTGATCGCCGCCGGGATCATTTCGCTGTTTATTGGGAAGTCGTAGCCAGGCTGGCAAGATAGCGCCCCGGGGTTTGCCCGAGGCCCTTTTTAAACATGGTAATAAAGGCGGTGGTCGAGTCATAGCCCAGGCTCTGCGCCGTCTGCTGTACCGTCTGCCCGCGGATCAGCATCTGCAGGGAGAGGATCAGTTGCAGCTGATGTCGCCAGCGGCGAAAGCTTAAGCCCGTCTCACGCACCACCAGCCGCGCCAGATTGCGTTCGCTCATGGCAAACTCCGCCGCCCACTGCGCCAGCGTTTGCCAGCGGGCCGGGTCGACGGCCATCGTGTCCACCATCTGACGAATTTTTGGATGCCCGGAGACCGGGAGCTGCAGGTGCTCCTGCGGCTGCTGCGGGAGTTCATCGAACAGCACCTGCACCAGGCGGTTCATTGCCGGTTTAGCGAGTTCGGCCCTGCTGCGCTCGGCCATAACGAGAATAAGCTCGCGCACCAGCGGCGAAATCTTTAGCGTGCAGCAGAAATCCGGCATCGGCGCCGCGTGGGGTTCAATAAATAAAAAGCAGACCTGCGCCTCCGGCGTCGCGCGATTGCTGTGCGGCACCTGTCCCGGTACCCACACCGCGTACTGCGGAGGCACCATCCACATCGCGTTCTCCACTTCGCAGGTCAGCGCCCCGTGTAGCGCCAGGATGAGCTGACCTTTACGGTGATGATGGCGCGGAATGTACTGCTCGTCCGCGACCACCTGAATACGAAAAGCCGCCGCCGCTTCGTGGCCGCTGTCCGGGTCGTAGCCGTCCAGGCCGAGTCCGATCATGATATTGTCCGATTTTAGCGATAATCTGTCATTTTAGCTTGATTTAAACAGGCGGCAAACAGGCTATGGTAAGCGCCACGTATTCTTGTTTGAGATAGCCATGAATTCTGTTTCACCTTCTGCCGGCCGCCGTAATCTGCTATTGATTGCCGGTATTCTGCTTATCGCCACCACCTTGCGGGTCACCTTTACCGGCGCCGCGCCGCTGCTCGATGCCATTCGCAGCCAATATGGCCTCACCACCGCGCAAACCGGTCTGTTAACCACCCTGCCGCTGCTGGCCTTTGGCCTGGTCTCGCCGCTGGCGGCGGGTGTCGCCCGCCGATTCGGCATTGAACGTAGCCTGCTGCTGGCGATGATCCTGATTTGCCTCGGCGTGGGTCTGCGCTCCCTGCCCTTCGTCTCGCTGCTGTTTATCGGAACCGCGATTATCGGCTGCGGCATCGCCCTGGGCAACGTTCTGCTGCCCGGACTGATCAAACGTGACTTCTCGCAGCACGTCGCCAAAATGACCGGCGCTTACTCTCTCACGATGGGGGGCGCGGCGGCGCTGGGTTCGGCAATGGTCGTTCCGCTGGCGCTCGCCGGACTGGGCTGGCGCGGCGCGCTGTTGATGCTGATGGCATTTCCGCTGCTGGCGCTGTTTATCTGGCTACCGCAGGCGCGCAGGCAAGTCACCGCGCCGCTGACGGGGTCGGGCGCCATCCACAACCGCGGGATCTGGCGCTCGGCGCTGGCCTGGCAGGTGACGCTGTTTCTCGGGATTAACTCGCTGGTCTACTACGTCATCATCGGCTGGCTGCCCGCCATTTTGCAAAGCATAGGCTACAGCGAAGCGCAGGCGGGCTCCCTGCACGGGCTGCTCCAGTTGGCCACAGCGGCGCCGGGGCTGGCGATCCCGTTAATATTGCATCGGCTGAAAGATCAGCGCGGCATTGCGGTGCTGGTCGCCCTGATGTGCGCAGTCAGCGCGCTCGGTTTATGGTTTTTACCCGCTCAGGCGGTGCTGTGGACGCTTATCTTTGGCTTCGGTTCCGGCGCGACCATGATTCTGGGATTGACCTTTATCGGGCTGCGCGCCAGCTCGGCGCACCAGGCCGCCGCGCTGTCGGGAATGGCGCAGGCGGTGGGCTATCTGCTGGCCGCATGCGGGCCGCCGGTGATGGGAAAAATTCATGATGCCAACGGCGACTGGCATATCCCGCTGATCGCCGTGGCGCTGATTTCCGTTGCGATGGCGGTATTTGGCGCGCTGGCCGGTCGCGATCGGGAGATCAACGGCTAGCGATATCGACGCCCGGCAACCGCCGCCGGGCGTTCGCTCACTGACTTGCCGCGCGTAAAAACGCGTGAACCAGCGGCGCAGGTCTGCCTTCCAGCGCATTGCGCTCGTGCTGAAATAGCGTGGCGACAAAGAACGGATGCGTCACCAGTTCTACCGCCCGAATCTCACCGTCATCATCCCAGCCCGTAACCCGCAGGTCGCCCTGCTCCAGCTCGCGGGCAAAATCGGCGGCAATCCCGTAGCTGCAGTGGTAACCCTCTTCAATACTGTCACGGCCATAGGCACGAGAGATCAGCGTATTGGCCCGCAGTTCAATGTTGTCCGACTTTTCTACCAGCGAGCAGCTAAGCGGCGCGATAACCATCCGGCCTTCGGTATCGGTTTCCGCATGTGCGGCATCCCGCCAGCCCATAACGTTGCGCGTGTATTCGATAATCGCGTGCTGGAATCCTCCGCAGGTGCCAAGGAACGGAATGCTGTTTTCCCGCGCGTGGCGTATAGCGATAAACGCGCCTTCGGCGTTTTTATAGGGGCTGGCGGGAACCACCCAGATAGCATCGTAATCAGCGAGATCGTCAGCGGACTTTATTTCGCTGGTGGCCAGCCAGTCATAACGCAGCGGCAGCTCCAGTACGGCGGCGGCATCATCAATTGCCAGGGGAATCGCTTTATGGGCAACTACATCAGGGTTGTAATCACCAACCAGGGCAATACGCAGGGGGGAGTTCATAGCAGGATCCTTATGTCAGAGCGAATATCAGGCAACACAAGGAGCCTCAGGTTAGCGATCTCAACGGCAGAACACAATCCTTATTTTGTCTGCTTCTGAACGCGGGTAATTTAGCCTGACTGGCGCTATGGTATAGGGCAGACAAATCGCTATGGATGAATGATGAAGGACAAAATTTTGGTTAGCGCCTGCCTGATGGGCTTTCAGGTTCGCTATAACGGCAGCCATAAAGCCCGGCTGGCTAACGCGCTGTCTCGCTGGCAGAGCGAGGGGCGGCTGGTCACCCACTGCCCGGAGCTGGCTGCCGGATTGCCCATCCCCAGGCTACCGGCGGAAATCCTTGGCGCGCAGGGAGCGGATGTCATGCAAAACCGTGCGAAAATTGTTGAAAGTGACGGCCAGGACGTCACTGCGCGCTATCAGCTAGCCGCCTGGCTGGCGCTAAAAGCAGCGCAGGAGGAAGGCTGTACCGCAGCATTGCTCACCGACGGCAGCCCAACCTGCGGCAGTCAGTTTATCTATGATGGTACCTTTAACGGACAGCGCAAACCCGGTGCCGGCGTTGCCGCCGCCCTGCTTCGCGAATACGGGATAACGGTATTTTCCGAGCAGCAGTTGCCGCAGCTGCTTGCCTGGATGGAACGGAGGGAGAGTGACGATGATTCAATGTAAACGGGTTTATGACCCGCAGGAAGCGAGCGACGGCTACCGGATACTGGTAGACCGCCTGTGGCCGCGCGGAATAAAAAAAGAGGCGCTGAATTACGATGAGTGGTGCAAAATCCTGGCGCCATCGACTGATTTGCGTAAGGCTTTTCACGGCGAGACGCTTGATTTTGCCCACTTTAGCCAGCGCTATCGCCAGGAGCTGGAAGCCCACCGCGATGAAGGCGAGCGCCTGGCCGCGCTTGCCACGCAGCAGCCGCTGACGCTGCTCTACGCGGCGAAAAACACCCGGCAAAACCATGCCCAGGTGCTGGCTGACTGGCTGAAAGCGCTATGACTTAGCCGGATGATCGCGCCGCCAGAGCGCCCATTCATCTAACGTTTCACCACTGGGTAGCTTGCACTCGGTGCGTACGCCCTGCGGGCTTTGGACAGGAACCTGTTTCCCTCCCAGCTGCTGGCAGTATACCGAAGCCGGGTTAGCCATCCCTATCGGGTGTGCTTGCTGCGCCGGCTGAGTCTGCGCGCATCCGGCAAGCGCCAGAGGCAGCATGACTATCATCCCCTTCATTTCCCCTCCTTAATCGATTAAAACGGTCTTTCACCCTGAATCTCCACGGTTTCTCCATTTTAGCTGCACTTTTGCATCGTAGAGTAGCCCTGTTCTCGAATTGACCAGAGAACAGATCATTCCATAATCAATGAGTTTTCCCCGTCGCCCCCGACGGGGCTTTTTTTCCCGCCGCGGATGCAGGTATTCTCCCCCCAGATGTGTTAAATTTTGTGTATCTCTGTTAATTCTGCGCTGATTGTTTTTTAGCATCATTTGCTGGTAGTGACGATTAGCATTCGGGAGCCGTATTTCTCATGTCCGATTTTATTCTCGCTCGCGTGTCGCAAACGCTCGCTAATGAACACTCCCTCGAAACCCTGGTGCGACAGCTGCTTGAGATGCTGGAGCTGGTTACCCGAATGGAATCTACCTACCTGACTCGTATCGACTTCGACGCGCAGCGCCAGCATATTATGTACGCGCACAACAGCAGCGAAATGCAGATCCCCGAAGGGTTCTCCGTCCCGTGGAACGACTCGCTGTGCAAACGCGCGCTGGACGACCGCTGCATTTTTAGCAACGATGTTGCCGAGCGCTGGCGTTCGTGTCTCGCCGCCCAGGATTTGGGGATCGCCACCTTTTTCAGCATTCCCGTGCGCCTGACCGACGGCTCATTATTCGGCACGCTGTGCGCCACCAGCCGGGCAAGACAGCCCTATAACATTGAGGGTGAGCAGGTGATGAATCTGTTTGCCAACCTCATCTCCCATTACGTTGAGAAAGAGACGCTGGTACAGCAGCTTCGGGCGGCTAACGTCGCGCTGGAGATGCATTCGTATACCGACGAGCTTACGGGTTTGCCGAATCGCCGCTCGCTGTTTAAGCATCTTGCCGCGCAGTTTTCGCAGGCCCGGGAACAGCAGCGCAGCGTGCTGCTGATTTTTATCGATCTCGATGATTTCAAAGCAATCAACGATCGATTCGGCCACCCGTGCGGCGACAGCTTTTTGATTCAGATCGGAGAACGCCTGGCCGCCCGCGTGCGCAGCAGCGATATTGTAGGCCGTCTCGGCGGCGATGAGTTTTTAATTGTCGGTCCGGGTACCGATTCAGCCGACCAGCAGGAGTATATCGCCGCGTTACGTCAAGCGCTGGCGGGGATCTATTTCCTTGGCGAACACCGGATTAACTACCCCGGCGCCAGTTTTGGGGTGATTGAAGCCGACCCCTGGCAGATCGACGTTGAACTGGCGCTGCGCGCCGCCGATGAGGCGATGTATCAGGATAAGCAGTCTCGCCGTCAGGGGCGTTTTTTTCATATTGACTAATCTACGGTGAAATCCCGTATCATAGTCGACACGACACGCACTTACAGGGGCTCAATAATGAGACTGGGTATTCTATTTCCGGTGGCTATTTTTATCGTTGCCGTGGTTTTTCTGGGCTGGTTTTTTGTCGGCGGCTATGCGGCACCAGGCGGAGCGTAATGAAAAAAAGCACCATAATTATGCTTATTGTCGCCATCGTCGCCGTGGCAGGTACGCAATTGGGCTGGTGGTAAATCCAGGATTATTCGCGCGTCTTTCCGGCAAGGATTGCAGAATTATCTCATCTACTCAATAAGTTAAAAGCATACACTCACCTCATCAGCCGATAGCGCATGCCCGTTTTTGCGCACGGATTTAACTGGAGAAGTGAGAAATGAAAAAACCGATCGTGTTGCCGTTGATTCTCGCGCTTTGCACGCTGTTATCGGGATGTATTGTCGACCCAGGCTATCACCATCAACACCACCACCATCATCATGACAACAGAGACTGGCGATAGCCGTGGAAACATAATAAGGCGAACTTCGGTTCGCCTTATTGCATGAAATTAGTCCCGGCGGTCGGAACCTAAAAAGAGGAAACCCAGCGGGATGGAAAACAGCAGCGTAAACACAATGCTGTAAACCGTGACCATCGCCCCCTGCAGAAAGAACATTGACGTCGTCCATTCTGAATACGGCATATTGTATTCACTCACCACGCCGCCAAAGGTGGCGCGCCCAACCACGATAAGCGCGATGGCAAAGATCGCCGCGATCGACAAAAAGAACTTCTTGCTGTTTTTATTGCTGGTGAGTTTCTGCAGAATCATCCGGGTTCCCTTTTTTCTGAGCGATAATCGGCTGTATATGTAACACCAATGCAATCAAAATTGAAGGGATTTTGTTACGAGGCAGTGACAGTCACTATGGGGCCGGTCCCGCGTACCGGCCCCCAACGATTACGACTGGAGCGTCGCCAGACGGGCGGCAAAACCGACAAACACAAGGCCTATCAGACTGTTGCCGATTTTCGCCAGCTTCTTTTTCGTCTTCACGTAACGCGTAACGAAAGAGCCGGAGAGGATCAAAAAGCTCATATAGATGAAGCTGATTATCTCCAGGGTCAGCGCCAGAATAAAGAACGCCAGCCCGGGCGTTTTGGCGCTGACGTCAATAAACTGCACGAAGAATGAGACATAAAAAAGAATCGCTTTTGGATTCGTCAGGCTAAGGGTCAGCGAACGTTTGAGAATCGCGCTGCCCGGCTCGGAATCAGCAGACGAATGACCATCACGCTGGGTTAACACCGCGTAGAGCATCTTGCCGCCCATCCACAGCAGATAAATCGCCCCCAGGTAACGCACGATATTGAACAGCACCGGCGTAGTCTTGATGAGCGTCGCGACGCCGGCAAAAGCCAGAAACATCAGCACCGCATCGCCAATAAACACGCCTGCCGCCGCCAGATACCCTTTTTTAACGCCGTGGGCAATGCCGGTCTTGAGGACAAAAAAGGTATTCGGGCCGGGAACCAGGATGATAAAAACAGCGCCGACCAGATAGGTCAGGTAATTCAATACACCAAACTCAGCGAACACAACGCACTCCTTCGCTTACAACAAAAAATATGATCCCGCGCACGTTAACGCAACCGGGACCATTTTGAAAGCGCCGCGAGTGCGGAGGGCTTAATAGAGCGAAGTTTCGCCCAGCGGACGGGTTTTAAAGCGGCGGTGAACCCACAGGTATTGCTCCGGCGCGCGCAGGATCTCTTTCTCAATAACCTTGTTGATATAGCTTGCCGCATCCTGTTTATCTTCGCCAGGATAGTCGCTCATGACGTCGCTGATGTGCAGGCTATAACCTCTGCGGTCCGCTTTACGCACCATGCTGATGGTGAGCATTTTCGCGCCCGACAAACGAGAGAGTACGTAGGTACCGTTGGTCGTTGCTGCCTGCTGTACCGAGAAGAACGGAGCAAATACGCTCCCCTTCGGGCCGTAGTCCTGATCCGGCGCAAACCACACCGCTTCACCCGACTTTAAGGCATGTACCAGGCCGGATAAATTACGACGGTCAATCATCGCCTTGTTCGAGCGCAAACGACCGCGCGTCTGCACCCACTCCATTAACGGGCTATTATGCGGACGGTAGGTCGCCATCATCGGACGACACAGCCCCATCGTACGGCCACCCAGTTCAAGCGACATAAAGTGGACGCCAACGACCATCACGCCTTTTTGTTCGCTCAGAGCATTATTGAGATTGACCATACCTTCCACGTCAAACCATTTCTTAACGCGCTCATCGCTCCAGAACCATGCCATCCCTGTTTCAATCAGGCCCATCCCTAGCGACATGAAGTTCTGTTCGATAAGCTTTTCGCGCGCCGCGGGCGACATGGTGGGAAAGCAAAGTTCGAGATTGCGTCTGGCGATATGCTCACGGCGTTTCAGGAAGCGCCGGGATGCGCGACCGGCGCTGGTACCGATAAGATGCAAGACGGGATAAGGAAGCTGGACGATGAGCCAGAGCACGCTCAGGCCAAACCAGGTCCCCCAATTACGGGGATGAAGAAGTTTTTTATTAAAAGCGCAAGACATGTTTTTTCCTGTAAACATTAGAACATGAGGTAACGCTTAAGGAAAAAACGAGTCCCTTCATCTGTCATTAGGCGGTACGTGTAGCAGTTCAGACAATAATAATCCTGGTAAATTCACTCCGGCAAGTAAAAAAAGAGGCCAACAGAAAAAAACACAATACCAGCACACCTGTAACAAAATGTAAATAAAAAAGTGAATAATAAACCTCAAATATCCACCCCAAGAATGATTAACGCGCTAATCATTCAACATAAAGTATGCGTCTTTTCCAACCAGAACGTCGCTGTGGTAACCCGCAGGCCGCAGCTGAAGCCGCTTCGAGTTACGGCTGCATCCAGATGAGGTCGGGGTAGCCTCTGCTTTCTGTTATCCTTTTCACAACGTTTGCGGACAGGCTATTCCTTTATCTTCCATAAGCCTCACTGACATAAAATAGCAATATTAAAAATGAGTGTCAGAGAAATGACTAAAATAAGAATCAGCTTATTTTACTTTCCTGACAATAATTAATATTTATCGACAATTATCCATATCGCCGGTGGGTTATTTCAGACTTTTTACCTCCGTTGCTTTAACAGAACAGCAGGCAATAAAGTTCAAATGCCTTTTATGACGTTGAAAAAAACGCAACATAGATAAAAATCTCGGACGATTCTCGCCCTTCAACAAACCATTGCCGACAATTTTTAGCGCCTGTTTAAAACCTTCATCTTTCATCAACCCTCGCGGCGACATCAGCGACATCGGTCCATGATGAATGCTTACGGCGTCAAAGCCGGTCCGTTGGAAAAGCGTCTGCCAGGCGGCGGCGCTCAGCGGGCTGACGTGGGATTTCACCACCCCCTGCAGCTGCCGCCGGGCGTCCTCTCCCAGCGCATCCTGCGTATACATGATATCGTGTGTCAGCAAACGACCGCCGGGCTTAAGAACGCGAAAATATTCCGCCACCAGTTTCTCTTTGGCTTTATCCGCATACATGGTGAGCATCGCTTCATTTATCACCATATCAAACGTTGCATCGGCAAATGGCAGCCGAGCGGCATTCGCCTCCATCACTATCACCCGATGATCCACACCTTCGCGAACGATATTTTGCCGGGCTTTCGCCAGCGCGTCTTTATCCATATCGATGGCGTAAACGCTGCAGCGAAAACGCTGCGCCAGCTCAATAGAGGTTGTCCCCATATTACAGGCTACCTCCAGAACTTTACTGTCGGCGGTAAAACCCGCCTGCTGAAATAGCCACTCTGTGGCTTCAATGCCGCCCGGGCGTAAGCGGGTTTTCCCCAGGCTTGCCAAAAACGTATGTCCGGCTTTTTCGCTTGCGTTCATTTGACTCTCCTCCCCTCATTAAGATGCATTATAAATACAACATTAAAGTTAAAGAGGGAATAATGATAATGAATTTTATTTGCATTAAGAAGAAAGGGAAAGAAATGATGCAATGAGGGGAAAAATCTATTCAATATTTAACAATCACTTATCGTTACTATGAGTCTATATGGCCCTTATCCCTGTCGCCGCTTTATTGAAATGATAACCATTCTCATATTAACATGTGTCGTATTGATCAACTCTCCTGAACCTGGCTATGTCACCTTCATCCGCCATCGCTTCTCCGCTGACGCTTGCCTCGCTCTATAGCGACCATCATGGCTGGCTGAAAAAATGGCTTACCCATAAGTTGCAATCCGCTTATGACGCCGACGACGTAGCGCAGGACACCTTTGTCCGAATTATGGCCGGCGAGTCGCTGTTGACGATTCGCGATCCAAAATCTTTTCTCTGTACGATTGCTAAACGGGTGATGATCGACCTGTTCCGCCGCAACGCCCTGGAGCGCGCCTGGCTCGACATGCTCTCTCAGCTACCGCCAGAGCTCTCTCCCTCACCGGAGCTACGGCAGAGCCAGCTCGAACTGTTACAGCAGATTGATGCCATGCTGGACGGGCTTAACGCAAAAGCCCGGGAAGCGTTTTTGCTCTCGCAGCTTGAAGGGCTGACCTACGCCGATATCGCCAGCCGCCTGGCGGTTTCCATCAGTTCGGTTAAGAAATATATCGCGAAAGCCACCGAGCACTGCCTGCTGTTCCGTCTGGAGAATGGCCTGTGAAACCGACGCTAAGCGAATCCCGTCGTCAGGCGCTGCGTTCCGCCTCGCACTGGTACGCGGTCCTCAGCGATGGGCGCGTCAGTCCGCAGCTGGAGGCCCGCTGGCAGCAGTGGTATGAGCAAAACAACGAAAATCAGTGGGCGTGGCAGCAGGTAGAAAACCTGCGTCAGCAGATGGGGCAACTGCCGGGCGGGCTGGCCAGCCGTGCTCTTCACGATAGCCGTCTGGCGCGTCGCCACGTGCTGAAAGGGCTGATGCTTTTGCTGGCGGCCGGAGGCAGCTGGCGGCTCTGGGAGTCCGAGCTGGCGGAGGGCCTCCGCGCCGACTACCGGACGGCGAAAGGAATACCGCGCCCGCAGCGGCTTGCCGACGGTTCGCTGCTGACGCTGAATAGCGAAAGTGCCGCCGACGTCCGTTTTGACGCGCGGCAGCGCATGGTTCATTTACGCTACGGCGAAATCGCCATCAGGACCGCTCACGACAGCCGGCAGCGGCCTTTTCGGGTGCAAACGCGGGAAGGCACTCTCACCGCGCTCGGGACCGCATTCACCGTCCGTCAGTTTGCCGGCGGCACCCGGCTGGCGGTACAGCAGCATGCCGTAGAAGTGGTTTTACCGTCCGGCAGCGCCCAACGCGTTAACGCCGGGGAAAGCCTGTGGTTTACCCGCGATCGCTTCGCCGCCCTGGTTAAGCTCAACGGCGGCGAGGATAGCTGGATCCGGGGCGTGCTGACCTTCCACGACGCCCCGCTGAGCGAAGTGGTCGAAACCCTCGCCCGCTATCGCTCCGGGGTGCTGCGCTGCGATCCCGCCGTGGCCGATTTACGCCTGAGCGGCACCTTTCCGCTGGGCGACCCTGATGCCATTCTGCAGGTTATCGCGCAAACGCTGCCGATTACATTGCGGTCTGTCACCCGCTACTGGGTCACGCTCGTTCCGGCCTGAGAAAAAAAATCGAAAAAATTCTCATTCTCTATTGTCCCTTTTCCCCTGCTCGTTCGACTTATCTGATGAATATAACCAAAAACGATGGTGGAGAAGAGATGACGCCTTTACGCGTTTTACGCAAACCGATGCCTCTGGTGATGGCAATCCGTTTAAGCCTGCTGCCGCTAGCGGGGCTGGCTGCCGCGCCGGTATTCGCCGCCGCGCAGTATGATATTGCCGCTGGGGAGTTAGATCACGCCCTGAACCAATATGCCGCCCGCAGCGGTATCACGCTTTCCGCCGACGCCAGCCTGACGCGCGGCAAGCATAGTCCGGGCCTGCACGGCAGCTTTGAAACCGAAGAGGGTTTACGCAGGCTGCTGAACGGCAGCGGATTACGGCTCAAGCCGCTGGGCAAGAACGTCTGGACCCTGGAGCTGGAGCCCGCGTCCGTCAGTGCAGAATCCACCCTCACCGTCGTCGGGGACTGGCTTGGCGACGCGCGCGAAAACGATGTCTTTGAGCACGCCGGCGCCCGCGACGTGATCCGTCGGGAGGATTTCGCCAAAACCGGCGCCGCCACGATGCGCGAAGTGCTGAACCGGATCCCCGGCGTCAACGCGCCGGAAAATACCGGCACCGGCAGTCACGACCTGGCGATGAACTTCGGTATTCGTGGCCTCAACCCGCGGCTTGCCAGCCGTTCCACGGTGCTGATGGACGGTATCCCGGTTCCCTTTGCCCCCTACGGCCAGCCGCAGCTTTCGCTGGCGCCGGTCTCGCTCGGCAATATGGACGCCATCGATGTCGTGCGCGGCGGCGGCGCGGTGCGCTACGGGCCGCAGAGCGTCGGCGGCGTGGTGAACTTCGTCACCCGCGCCATCCCCGAGGATTTTGGCATTCAGGGCGGCATTGAAGGGCAGCTCAGCCCCACCTCTTCGCAAAACAACCCGAAAGAGACGCATAACCTCGCGATCGGCGGCACGGCGGACAACGGTTTCGGATCCGCCCTGCTTTACTCCGGCACCCGGGGCAGCGACTGGCGCGAACACAGCGCCACGCGGATTGATGATGTAATGCTGAAAAGCAAATACGCGCCCAACGAAGTCCATACCTTTAACAGCCTGCTGCAATACTATGACGGCGAAGCCGATATGCCCGGCGGCCTCTCCCGCGCCGACTACAACGCCGACCGCTGGCAGTCCACGCGTCCTTATGACCGCTTTTGGGGACGCCGCCAGCTCGCCAGCCTCGGCTACCAGTACCAACCGGATGCGCAGCATAAATTTAATATTCAGGGGTTCTATACCCATACCCTGCGCAGCGGCTACCTGGAACAGGGTAAGCGCATTACCCTCTCCCCGCGCGAATATTGGGTCCGCGGCATCGAGCCGCGCTACAGCCAAAGCTTTATGATCGGCCCATCCGCCCACGAAGTCGGCGTCGGCTATCGCTACGTCAACGAATCGACCCACGAGATGCGTTACTACACCGCGACCACCAGCGGCGAGCTGCCCAGCACCGCCAGCCCGTACGATCGCGATACCCGTTCCGGCACCGAAGCCCACGCCTGGTATATCGACGATCGCGTGGATATCGGCAACTGGACGATTACGCCAGGTATGCGCTTTGAGCACATTGAGTCTTATCAGGACAATAATCTGCTCGGCACCCGCGAACGGGTCAGCTATAACGCCCCGCTCCCGGCGCTGAATGTTCTTTATCACCTCACCGACAGCTGGAATCTTTATGCCAACACAGAAGGCTCATTCGGCACCGTACAGTACAGCCAGATTGGCAAGGCTGTGCAAAGCGGCAATGTGGAACCGGAAAAAGCGCGAACCTGGGAAGTCGGCACCCGCTACGATGACGGCGCGCTGACCGCAGAGATGGGGCTGTTCCTGATTAACTTCAACAATCAGTACGATTCCAACCAGACCAATGACACGGTCACCGCCCGCGGTAAAACCCGTCATAGCGGCCTGGAAGCGCAAACCCGTTACGCCCTCGGCGAGCTTTCACCCGCGCTTGATAATCTCTCTGTCTACGCCAGCTATGCGTACGTCAATGCTGAAATCCGCGAGAAAGGCGACACCTACGGTAACCAGGTTCCCTTCTCGCCGAAGCACAAAGGCACCTTGGGCGTCGATTACAAGCCCGGCAGCTGGACGTTTAACCTCAACGGCGACTTCCAGTCGAGCCAGTTTGCCGATAACGCCAATACCGTTGCCGAAAGCGCCGATGGCAGCACCGGCCGCATTCCCGGCTATATGCTGTGGGGCACTCGCGTGGCCTATGACTTTGGCCCGCAGATGGCCAATCTCAACCTCGCGCTGGGGGTGAAAAACATCTTCGACCATGCGTATTACACCCGCTCGTACGACGATAACAACAAAGGGCTTTACGCCGGTCAGCCGCGCACGCTGTACCTGCAAGGATCAATGAAGTTCTGATGATAGAGCGTTGCCGGACAGCGCTATTCGCGCCCTGTCCGGCAAGCTGGAGTGAATAATGTTTAGCCTTGTTCGTCTGTGTATTTTCAGCCTGCTGTTTCTGGCGGGCCCGCTCTTTGCCGCCACCGTACAGGATGAGCGCGGTCGCTTTACGCTTGATAAAACGCCGCAGCGCATCGTCGTACTTGAACTCTCCTTTGTCGACGCGCTGGCGGCGGTTGACGTTAGCCCGACAGGCGTGGCCGATGACAACGATCCGTCGCGTATTCTGGCGGACGTACGCGCACGTCTGAAGCCCTGGCAGTCGGTGGGCACCCGCGCCCAGCCCTCACTGGAGGCCATCAGCGCTCTGCATCCCGATCTGATCGTCGCCGATAGCAGTCGCCATGCCGGAATTTACGCCGCCCTGAGGCAAATTGCCCCGGTGCTGCTGTTGAAATCGCGCAATGAAACCTGGGAGGAGAACCTGCAGTCAGCGGCGATTATCGGCAAAGTAGTGGGTAAGGATAAGGAGATGCAGCAGCGTCTGGCGCTGCATCGGCAAAAAATGGCGGCGTTTTCCCGACAGCTGCCGGCTGGCGCCAGCGTGCTGTTTGGCACCTCTCGCGAACAGCAGTTTAATCTTCACTCAACGCAAACTTATACCGGCAGCGTGCTGACGGCGCTTGGCCTGAAGGTTCCGCCGCCAATCGGCGGCGCGCCGATGGCGGCGATAAATTTCGAACAGCTGCTGGCCCTGAATCCGCAATGGCTGCTGGTCGCCCATTACCGTAGTGAAAGTATCGTGAAAAAATGGCAGCAGGACTCCCTGTGGCCAATGCTGCAGGCCGAGCAGAAAGGGCAGGTCGCCGCCGTCGACAGCAACAGCTGGGCGCGGATGCGCGGGATCTTCGCCGCCGAGCGTATTGCCAGCGATATGGTTAAAATTGTCCACCACCGGGCGGTTGATATCACGCCATGAAACCGTTCCGTCGCGCGTTTTTTATCTGGGGATGGCCGCTGCTGGCCCTCAGCGGCCTGTTCTGGCTGAGCCTGTTCTGCTATTCGCCCATCCCGATTTCGCCGCTCAACGCCCTTCACGCCCTGCTGGCGCCTGAGTCTCCTTCGCTTGCGGAGGCGCTGGTGCTTAATCTGCGCCTGCCCCGCAGCCTGGTGGCGGTAATGCTCGGCGCCTCGCTGGCGATGTCGGGGGCGTTATTACAAACGCTTACCCATAACCCGCTGGCATCGCCTTCACTGCTCGGCATTAATAGCGGCGCGGCGCTGGCGATGGCGCTGACCAGCGCATTCAGTCCGGCACCGCTGGCGGGCTTTTCGCTGGCGCTGATTGCCGCCTGCGGCGGCGGAATAAGCTGGCTGCTGGTGATGAGCGCCGGCGGCGGCTGGCGTCAGCAGCAGGATCGCCAACGGTTGATCCTCGCCGGTATTGCCCTCTCGGCGCTATGCATGGCGCTGACCAGAATGACCCTGCTGCTGGCGGAAGATCGCGCCTGGGGCATTCTTACCTGGCTTGCGGGCGGCGTTTCCCACGTACGCTGGGCCGAGTTCTGGCAGCTTTTCCCTTTTGTCGCGCTGATCACCCCCGGCGTATTCCTGCTGGCCAACGCGCTTAATCTGCTCAACGTCAGCGATACCGCCGCCCATTCGCTGGGGGTGAATTTGCCGCGCCTGCGCCTGCTTATCAACGCGGCCGTGTTGCTGCTTACCGGCGCCAGCGTCAGCGTCGCCGGACCGATTGCCTTTGTTGGCCTGCTGGTCCCGCATCTGGCGCGTTTTTGGGCGGGTCACGATCATCGTACTTTTTTGCCGGTCAGCGCCCTGCTGGGCGCCCTGTTTATGCTGCTGGCGGATATGCTCGCCAGAGCGTTGGCCTGGCCGGGTGAACTGCCCGCGGGCGCGGTGCTGGCGCTGGCGGGCGGGCCCTGTTTTGTCTGGCTGGTCAGGAGACGCGGGTGAAACAACGCATCGTGTTTTTATGGCTCGCGCTCACGCTGTTAACCCTGTTCTCGCTGCGGATGGGGGCGATCCCGCTGCCGTGGCGAGCGCTACTCAGCGGATGGTATGCGGACAGCGAGTATCACTACGTCCTTACGCAATATCGCCTGCCGCGCGTGGTGCTGGCGCTGATTATCGGCGCCGCGCTGGCGGTTTCCGGGGCGCTGGTTCAGGGTATTGTGCATAATCCGCTGGCCTCGCCGGACATTCTGGGTATTAACCACGGGGCGAGCCTGACCTCGGTGGCGGCACTGTGGTTTTTACCGTCCCTGCCCCTGCCGTGGCTGCCGCTGCTGGCCTTTATCGGCGGAATGGTGGCGATGGTAATACCGCTCGCCCTTGCCGGTTTTTCTCGCCCAATGCGCCTGGCGCTGACCGGCATCGCGCTGTCGGCCTGCTGGGCCAGCGTGACCGACTACCTCTTACTGTCGCGGCCGCAGGAGATCAATAACGCGCTGCTGTGGCTGACCGGAAGCCTGTGGGCCAGAGACGGCGCATTCGTCATCATCGTCCTGCCCCTGCTGGCGATTTTGCTGCCCTTAAGCTTCGCCCTCAGTCGCGATCTCGACCTGCTGGCGCTAGGCCATGAGCGCGCGGGAACGCTCGGCGTCAACGTACGCTGGCTTAACGGCTACGGCTTAACGCTGGCGGTGGCCCTCGCGTCGATCGGCGTCGCGGTCTGCGGTCCTGTCGCCTTTATCAGCCTTGTGGTGCCGCATCTTGTGCGTCGCCTCTTCGGCGGCCGCCATCGCCGTTTATTGCCGCTCTCTGCGCTCACGGGCGGAGTGGTTCTGCTGCTCGCCGATCTGCTGGCGCGAACGCTGCATCCGCCGCTTGAGCTGCCGGCAGGCGTGCTGACGGCGATTATCGGCGCCCCCTGGTTTATCTGGCTTCTTGTGAGAATGCGTTAAATGGAACTGCGAATAGAAAAGCTAACCGCTGGCTATGGCGGCAAGCGCGTTATCAACAATCTCGATCTGACGCTACCGGGCGGGAAAATTACCGCGCTGCTGGGGCCAAACGGCTGCGGTAAATCAACGCTGCTGAAGTGTTTGTCTCGCCTCCTGACGCCCATCGCCGGCGAGGTCTGGCTCAATGATGTCCCCTTAAACCGCCTCTCCGCCCGTCAGCTGGCGCGGCGACTGGCGCTGCTGCCGCAGCAGCATCACGTTCCGGAAGGCGTCACCGTACGCGAGCTGGTCGGCTACGGCCGGAGTCCGTGGCTACCGCTGTGGGGGCGGCTTTCCGCGCAGGATCGACAGCAGGTCGACAGCGCGCTAGAACGAACCGGCATCGCTGCGCTGGCGGAACAACCGCTGACCGCCCTTTCCGGCGGCCAGCGGCAGCGGGCTTTTCTGGCGCTGCTGCTGGCGCAGGATACGCCGCTGGTGCTGCTCGATGAGCCAACGACCTGGCTGGATATTCATCATCAGGTGGCGCTGATGACGCTGATGCGCGAACTGCAGACGATGGGTAAGACCGTGGTCACCGTACTGCACGACCTGAACCAGGCCAGCCGCTACTGCGACCATCTGGTGGTGCTTGAAGGGGGCCGGGTGCAGGCTCAGGGCCTGGCGGAAACGGTACTGACGCCGGAGATGCTGCGGGAGATTTTTCACCTGGAGGCGGAGATTCACCCGGAGCCGGTGTCGCAGCGCCCGATGTGCGTGGTGAAATAACCCGGGTAAGGCGCGCTGCGCCCTACCCGAAGTTGATTAGTAGGTGTGGAAGTACTGCTGGATCACCTGCGGATTTTTCGTTTGCGTCAGCGCCGTCATCAGCAGGATGCGCGCTTTTGCCGGGTTGAGCGAATCGGCTACCAGCCCAGGCTGGCCGTCATCAACAGGCACGACGCCGCTGCCGGTACGCGAGGCGCGAACCACCACGATACCGGCTTTTTCCGCCTTTTCGATCCCCGCCGCGCTGCGTACGGAGACCGACCCCGCGCCGGTGCCCGCATAGATAATCCCGTCGGCATGGTGCGCGATCGCCGCGTCATACATATATTCAGGGTCATCCTGGTAGCCATAAATAATGACCACTTTCGGTAGCGCGTTAAGATTGCGGACGTCAAAAACCGAACGCACGGTGTGAATTTTATCCACGCGAGTTTCGAACTGCGGTTTGCCGCTCACGATAACGCCCAGATAGCCCTCCTCCGGCGCCTTGAAGGTATCCAGCGTCGTGGCGTTGGTCTTAGTGACAAAACGCGCCGCGCCGATGCGGTCATTAAGCACCACCATCACGCCGCGGCCCTTCGCTTCCGGGTCGGCCGCCACGGTCACCGCTTCCAGCAGATTCATCGGACCGTCGGCGCTGATGGCCGTGGCCGGACGCATTGCCGCCGTGAAAACGACCGGCTTATTGCTTTTTACCGTCAGGTTGAGGAAATAAGGCGTCTCGTCCAGGGTGTCGGTACCATGGGTAATCACTACGCCGTCCACATCATCGCTTGCCAGCAGTTCATTGACGCGCTTTGACAGTTTGAGAATGATGTCGCTGGTCATATTTTCGCTGCCGATATTAGCGACCTGCTCGCCGTCAACGCGCGCGACTTTGCTCATCTCAGGCACGGCATTAATCAGCGTCTGTACGCCAATCGCGCCGGCTTTGTACCCGGTAGTCTGGGTATTGCTGGCCGCTGAACCGGCAATCGTTCCTCCGGTCGCCAGGATTACGATATGCGGCAGACGCGTCTCACTCGAGGCGAAAGCGCTTATCGCCAGTAACGTAATTGCCAGTAATGCTCTAAAATTCATCATGACTCATCCCAAAATAGATATTAAATAAATTCGCGCAGAGAGAATGCAAACGGCTTGCCAGGATTTAATGTATTTTACTCGGTAAAAATGATTAACTATCGGACAAAAAAGGATTTTTACTTCGCCCGGAGCGCTACTTTGGTGCAGGGACGCGCTAAAAATGGGCAGGATAAAAATGCGAAACCCGAATGGACTTATTCAATCTATTTTGTCATGTCGGCATCGCTATCAACGAAATAGAGCAAAACGGTGCGGGTAATGCGATGGAGAAAAACGATGCATAATATCGCCTTAAAATCAGCATTGATGCTTACCACCCGCGTCATACAAATTATTAACCCTGAATTACACCTGCATATGCAACGAACGGCGCTGATCGCGCTGGAGCTTGCGCAGGCGTCAGGGCTCTCGCGTCAGCAGCAGACGATCTTTTGCGCCGCGCTGCTGCACGACATTGGCGTTCTGGGCGATAAACGAGTGTTCTCCTCGCTGAACGCCATCGATAACCTTAACGACCCGCATCAGCACCGGGGAGCAGAAATGCTGGCCGGGTTAGCGACCCTGGCCCCCATCCTGCCGATTATCCGCGATCACCATTTTAGCCCACACCACAAAGGCAGCCTCGAACAGCATATCGTCTATTTCGCCGACGTGTTTGAACGCCTGCTTGCTGGCGATAAGCACGCGACAACCTTTCAAACCGATATGATTATTGGTAAATTTCGCGCGCTTTACCAGGCGATAGATCCGCCGCTGTGCCAGACTTTGTGCCAGCTCGCACAAAAAGAGCATTTTTGGCTGCACCTCAATCCCGGACATATTCAGCGAATGCTGGAGATCATCGGCCCTATCAACCATGTTTATATCGATATCGACGGTCTGAAAGATATCTGCCTGTTAATTGCCAAAATCGTCGATACCTACAGCAGCTTCACCGCCAGCCATAGTCTGAAGGTCGGGCGAATTTCGCGCACCCTCGCCGCTTATATGAATCTGCCGGAGATGGAGTGTAAGAAAATTGAGATTGCCGGCTATTTACACGATATTGGCAAAGTACACATTCCGCTGAAAATCCTGGAGAAACAGGGCGAACTGAATGACGAAGAGCTGCTTCAGGTGCGGGAACATAGCTATATGACCGGCGAAATTCTTAGCACCTTCAGCGAACTCGGCGAAATAATTAACTGGGCCGCGAATCATCATGAAAAGCTGGATGGCAGCGGCTATCCGCTTCATCTCAATGAGCATTACCTGCAGCTCCCGGATCGGATTATCGCCATCGCGGATATTTTCACCGCGCTTACCGAAGACCGCCCCTATCGCCCCGGAATGAGCCGTCAGCAAGCGTTACAGCTGATAGAGAGTGATGTTATAAATGGCGCGCTGGATAAAGACGTGTACCGCATTTTGCATCACCATGCCGAAGCGCTGCACGCTATTATTACTCACACGCTACACCCGTAATCACCGTTTTTTTTCCGGTGAAGCCGGAGTGTGACGATAAAAAAATAATTAATTCATCTGCACGCAAGGAATATCCGGTGAGAATCGCCACCATGACTAACTGGGCCTACGGGATCACCGTCGCCCTGACCCTCGCCTCAGGCATCGCCATGCTGATGGCCTCAAGTGCGGATAATGCCGAACGCCGCGCCGTCGAACAACGCCAGGCGTTTGACCAGCTAAGCGAAGAAGTAGAAAGCGGCGCCTGGGAGCTTTCCGATCTCGCGCGACTTTACATCATTCAAAAAAATCAGGATGTGCTGCAGGAGTACCGGCAGCAAGCCCAGTCCACCGCCGCCATTGAACATCGTCTGGAAAAGCTGAAAGACAATGGCGCAACTGCTGAAGAGCTGGCGCTGCTGCGCGAGGGTTTACAGATAGCCGATGAACTTCAGGATGAGCAGCAAACGGCGCTGGCGCAGGTTGCCAGGGGAGAAGAAAAAGCGGCGGTCAGCCTGCTTTACGGCGCTGCCTATGAGCAGGAGCTTGAGCGGGTCCAGACGCAGCTCGATCACTTTCGCCTGATGCTCGAAGGCCGGGTGAATAAAACCATTGCCGAGGCTACGGAGAAGTCACGGATCTGGCGTACGCTTTCTGAGATCATGGTTGGGCTCACCGCGCTGATGTTCTTGTTTGTGCTGGGGTTTATTCTTAAGCGGCGGGTGCTCTATCCCGTCGTTCGCCTGAGCGACGTGGTGCAGCGGCTGGCATCGCAGGATTATGCGGTTGAGACGCCGCAGTTTACCCAGATTGATGAAATTGGCGATATGGCCCAGGCCATTCGTATCTTTCGCGAGAACGGGCTGGCGCGGCAGCGGCTGGAACAAGAGCGCGATGCGGACTGGGCGGTCCGCGAGCTGCTGGCGAGGATGACCCAGCGCTTGCAGGGCTGCGAATCGTTCGAGGATGTGATCAAGGTTGCCGAACTGTTCGCGCCAAATATCGCCCCGGAGATCCCGGGCCGGCTGTATATTCTCGATACCGATCCCTGGCAGATGCGCTGCGTGGCGCAGTGGCTTTCTCCGCCGCTTGAAGCCGACGTCTTCCATCCGGATAACTGCTGGGCCGTGCGGCGCGGGCTGAGCCATCCGCCGGTCAACGGTGAGCCGGATATCGCCTGTTATCACCTGTCGGAATCGCAGGCTCAACGGTCGCTATGCGTGCCGCTGATTGCGCAAGGAGAAGCGATTGGTCTGCTCTCCTTCAGCAACGTCACCTCCGCGACCGCCCCGTCCCGCGCCTATCTTGAACTGATGGCCGAAGCCCTGGGTCTGGCGCTGGCGAACCAGCGTTTACGCAACGCGCTGCTGGAAAAGGCGCTGTTTGATTCATTAACCGGCCTGCGTAACCGCCACCACCTGGATGACGCTCTGCATACTCAAATGAATCTGGCGGTACGCAACGGTACGCCGCTGAGCTGCCTGATGATCGATATCGATCACTTTAAGGCAATTAATGATAGTTATGGTCACGAAGCGGGCGATCTGGTCATTAAAAACGTCGCGGCGATTATTCAACGTGCGGTGCGCGATATTGGAATGGCCTTCCGCTATGGCGGCGAAGAGTTCCTGGTATTGCTGGGCGGAACCGATGAAGAGGCCGCGATGGCCTGCGCGACCGACATCTATCACAGCGTCCAACTGCTGACGCTACGCTATGGCCTGGCTGAAATTGGTCAGGTCGATGTGTCCATCGGCATCGCCAGCTACCCGCAGCATACGCAAAGCGATAGCCTGTTGCGCGCGGCTGACGCTGCGCTCTACCGGGCAAAAGAGCTGGGGCGGTCGAGAATTGTGAGCTTTGGGATGTTAAAAGCGGATTGAGTCGACAGTCACACCACCGCGTAAAAGGAGCGCTGCACTCCTTTTACGCGGTGGTGTGAGCAGGACAGAATGGCAACCGTTAAGCGCAATCCTTTTTCTATCCTATTGAAAATCAAGCCTCTTGATCCAGGGCAAAGTCGAAATGCCGCAATTCAGTAAAATTCATCGCCTGATTTGAACAAGACTATGTCGTTTTCATGTTTTTAAGATTTACGCTGTTCTACCTACTTATTATCCCCTTGCAGACTTTCGCGCTTAATTACTCTTCAACTTTTTTAAGACTCAATTGCCCGCAGAGAGGCCTCGTGGAAGTCATTTTGCATGTTTACGATCATACCCAGGAAAAATGGCAGAATAATTTTGAGACCGGCGCGGGGCACAAGCGTTCTGGCGATACGGAACTGATCCCCTTTGCCAACGGAGACATTCTCTTCCACTCCGCTTCAAAAGATGCTTTCAGCTATCTCTACAGCGGCGAGGAGACGCTTCACCACTGCATAAAACTGGACGAGAGACCGCTATACCCCTCCTTTTAGACCCGCGTAACGGACGCGATTCACCCCGGAGAATAAAAAAACGGGAACCCATCGGCTCCCGTTTTTGCTTAACCCAGAGACTGGATTACATGTTCGCGATAATCGCGTCGCCAAACTCTGAACATTTCAGCAGTTTAGCGCCTTCCATCAGACGTTCAAAGTCATAGGTCACGGTCTTGGCGGCAATTGCGCCTTCGGTGCCTTTAACAATCAGGTCTGCGGCTTCGAACCACTGCATGTGGCGCAGCATCATCTCAGCGGACAGGATGATGGAACCTGGGTTCACTTTGTCCTGGCCGGCATATTTCGGCGCAGTACCGTGGGTGGCTTCAAACAGCGCGCACTCGTCACCGATGTTCGCACCCGGGGCAATACCGATACCGCCAACCTGCGCCGCCAGGGCATCAGAGATATAGTCACCGTTCAGGTTCATACAGGCGATAACATCGTATTCCGCCGGACGCAGCAGGATCTGCTGCAGGAAGGCGTCGGCGATAACGTCTTTAACGACGATCTCTTTCCCGGTGTTCGGGTTTTTAATCTTCAGCCACGGGCCGCCGTCAATCAGCTCACCGCCGAACTCTTCGCGTGCCAGCTGGTAGCCCCAGTCTTTGAACGCGCCTTCGGTGAATTTCATGATGTTGCCTTTGTGCACCAGAGTCAGAGAATCGCGATCGTTGGTGATAGCGTATTCGATGGCGGCGCGAACCAGGCGTTTAGTGCCTTCTTCAGAGCACGGCTTGATGCCGATACCGCAATGTTCCGGGAAGCGAATTTTCTTCACGCCCATTTCATCGCGCAGGAATTTGATCACTTTATCTGCTTCAGCAGAATCGGCTTTCCACTCGATACCGGCGTAGATGTCTTCAGAGTTTTCGCGGAAGATAACCATATCGGTCAGTTCAGGATGCTTAACCGGGCTCGGGGTACCCTGATAATAACGAACCGGGCGCAGGCAAACGTAGAGGTCCAGTTCCTGACGCAGAGCAACGTTCAGAGAACGGATACCGCCGCCGACTGGGGTGGTCAGAGGGCCTTTGATAGCAACACGATATTCACGAATCAGATCAAGAGTTTCGGCAGGCAGCCAGACATCCTGGCCATAAACCTGGGTCGATTTTTCACCGGTGTAAACTTCCATCCAGGAAATTTTACGCTCGCCCTTATAGGCTTTCTCAACGGCAGCATCAACCACTTTCAGCATCGCCGGAGTCACGTCAACGCCGATACCATCACCTTCGATGAACGGGATAATCGGGTTATTAGGGACGTTCAGCTTGCCGTTTTGCAGGGTGATTTTTTGACCTTCCGCCGGAACTACTACTTTGCTTTCCATTAACCTCTCCTTCGAGCGCTTCTGGTTCTGCTCTTCCCTCTTCACGCTAGCCGGGCGTTGGCTTTACTCGCCCACTCCCGTCATCGGAATATGCCGCTAACCGGAGATTTCGCGTCCGTGTCGCCTTCCTGTAATGCGAATCGGTTTGAGCAACCTTTTTGTTAATAAGTTGTAATGAGCATGTCAATACTACCTGAATGTTTGCATCCATGAAAGGCATTCGTAATTAGGCTATAATGCGGCAATTGATTGAGTCTGAAAATACCATGCAAAAAACTTCATTTAGAAAACATCGCGTTGAGCGATTCAGCACGCAACAAGTCACCAGACAACGCAAAGAACGCCAGCCAAAAACTGTGATCTTGTTCAATAAACCATACGATGTATTGCCGCAATTTACCGATGAAGCCGGCCGCAGCACGCTGAAAGATTTTATTCCGGTTGCCGGCGTCTACGCTGCCGGTCGGTTGGATCGCGATAGCGAAGGCCTGCTGGTACTGACCAACGACGGCGCGCTGCAGGCGGCGCTCACTCAACCGGGTAAGCGCACCGGTAAAATTTATTATGTTCAGGTGGAAGGTGAACCCACGGCGGACGCGCTGGCCGCGCTCCGCGACGGCGTCACGCTTAATGACGGCCCTACTCTGCCCGCCGGCGTTGAGCGGGTTGCGGAACCAGAGTGGCTGTGGCCGCGGAATCCGCCCATCCGCGAGCGCAAATCTATCCCCACCAGCTGGCTGAAAATCACCCTCTATGAGGGACGCAACCGCCAGGTACGGCGGATGACTGCCCACGTCGGCTTTCCGACGCTGCGCCTGATTCGCTACGCGATGGGCGGCTATACGCTGGATGGCCTGGCCAACGGCGAATGGCGCAAAATTGATTAACCGTAGCCTAAGGAAAAACAATGTTTAAGCCTCACGTCACCGTCGCCTGCGTGGTTCACGCGAAAGGCAAATTCCTCGTTGTTGAAGAAACGATCAACGGAAAAGCGCTGTGGAACCAGCCTGCAGGTCACCTCGAAGCCGACGAAACCCTGGTTCAGGCCGCAGAGCGCGAGCTCTGGGAAGAGACCGGCATTCGCGCGACGCCGCAGCACTTTCTTCGCCTGCATCAGTGGATAGCCCCGGATCGCACCCCGTTTTTGCGCTTCCTCTTTACTATCGAGCTTAACGATACGTGCGTCACCGAGCCCCATGATAGCGATATCGATCGCTGCCTGTGGCTCAGAGCTGAGGAAATTCTTAACGCAACAAACCTGCGTTCTCAACTGGTTGCCGAGAGCATTCGCAGCTATCAGCAGGATCCGCGCTACCCGCTGTCGCTCATCGGCGAATTTAACTGGCCGTTTACAGGGGGTGCCTCGACGGATGACGCGTGCTAGAATACGCCGCCTCGAAGTTCAATGTAGTGAGTATTCCAATGTCAGAAAGCCAGAAAAAAGTGATCGTCGGCATGTCCGGCGGGGTTGATTCCTCAGTTTCCGCTTACCTGCTGCTCCAGCAAGGGTATAAGGTGGAAGGCCTGTTCATGAAGAACTGGGAAGAGGACGACGGCGAGGAATACTGCACCGCAGCGGCGGATCTTGCCGACGCGCAGGCCGTTTGCGATAAGCTGGGAATTGAACTTCACACCGTCAACTTTGCCGCAGAATACTGGGACAACGTATTCGAATTGTTCCTTGAAGAATATAAAGCCGGCCGCACGCCGAACCCGGATATTCTGTGCAATAAAGAAATTAAATTTAAAGCCTTCCTCGAATTTGCCGCAGAAGACCTCGGCGCTGACTACATCGCCACCGGGCACTACGTGCGCCGCGCCGACGTTAACGGCAAGAGCCAGCTGCTGCGCGGCCTCGACGGTAACAAAGACCAGAGCTACTTCCTTTATACTCTCAGCCACGAACAGATCGCGCAAAGCCTGTTCCCGGTAGGAGAGCTGGAAAAGCCGCAGGTGCGTAAAATCGCCGAAGAGCTGGATCTCATCACCGCGAAGAAAAAAGACTCGACCGGTATCTGTTTTATCGGCGAACGTAAATTCCGTGAATTCCTTGGCCGCTACCTGCCCGCCCAGCCGGGTAAAATTATCAGCGTTGACGGCGACGAAGTTGGCGAGCACCAGGGCCTGATGTACCACACGCTGGGTCAGCGTAAAGGCCTGGGCATCGGCGGCATCAAAGACGGCGGCGAAGACCCGTGGTACGTGGTCGACAAAGACGTCGAAAACAATATTCTGATTGTCGCCCAGGGCCACGACCATCCGCGTCTGATGTCCGTGGGGTTGATTGCTCAACAGCTGCACTGGGTAGACCGCGAGCCGCTGACCGGCACGCTGCGCTGCACGGTGAAAACCCGCTACCGCCAGACCGATATCCCCTGCAGCGTAAAAGCGCTGGATGACGACCGCATTGAAGTGATCTTTGATGAGCCGGTTGCCGCCGTCACTCCTGGCCAGTCTGCGGTCTTTTACCGCGACGAAGTCTGCCTCGGCGGTGGGATTATCGAACAGCGCTTGCCGCTGCAGGCTTGACAGACATATTAGCCGCGGAATGCCTCAACCGGGTATTCGGCGGTTTACAAGGAGAATGTGTGGCGAAGAATTATTATGACATTACGCTGGCGCTGGCCGGCGTTTGCCAGGCCGCGCGTCTGGTTCAGGAACTGGCGCACCAGGGGCACTGCGATAGCGACGCCCTGCATGTGTCGCTGAACAGCATCATCGACCTCGACCCGGATTCAACGCTGGCGGTGTTCGGTGGTAGTGAAGCCAATCTTCGTCTCGGGCTGGAAACTCTCATTGGCGTGCTGAATACCAGCAGTCGCCAGGGGCTGAACGCCGAACTCACCCGCTATACTCTAAGCCTGATGGTGCTCGAGCGTAAGCTTGCCGCCAGCAAAGGGGCCATGGATACCCTCGGCAACCGTATCGGTGGCCTGCGTCGTCAGCTTGAACATTTCGATCTGCAATCCGAGACCCTGCTCAGCGCAATGGCCGGCATCTATGTTGATGTCATTAGCCCGCTGGGCCCGCGGATTCAGGTGACCGGCTCTCCAGCCGTGCTGCAAAGCCCTCAGGTTCAGGCGAAGGTTCGCTCTGCCCTGCTGGCAGGTATTCGCTCCGCGGTGCTCTGGCACCAGGTCGGCGGCGGACGTCTGCAGCTGATGTTTTCCCGTAATCGTCTGGTTAACCAGGCAAAACAAATTCTTGCTCATTTAACCCCGGAGTTGTGATCTATGGAATTATCCTCACTGACCGCCGTTTCCCCAGTCGACGGCCGCTACGGCGACAAAGTCAGCGCGCTGCGCGGTATCTTCAGCGAATTCGGTTTGCTGAAATTCCGCGTTCAGGTAGAAGTGCGTTGGTTGCAAAAACTGGCCGCGCACGCAGCGATCAAGGAAGTTCCTGCTTTTGCTGCCGACGCAAACGGTTACCTTGATAAAATCGTCGCCGATTTCAGCGTAGAAGATGCAGAGCGCATCAAAACGATCGAGCGCACCACCAACCACGACGTCAAAGCGGTTGAGTATTTCCTCAAGGAAAAAGTCGCCGACGTGGCAGAACTGCACGCGGTCTCCGAGTTTATCCACTTCGCCTGCACCTCCGAGGACATCAACAATCTGTCCCACGCGCTGATGCTGAAAACCGCCCGCGACGAAGTGATCCTGCCATACTGGCGCAAGCTGATCGACGCGGTTAAGGACCTGGCGGTACAGTATCGCGATATCCCGCTGCTTTCCCGCACCCACGGCCAGCCGGCCACGCCGTCCACCATGGGTAAAGAGATGGCGAACGTCGCTTACCGTATGGAGCGCCAGTATCGTCAGCTGAATCAGATTGAAATTCTTGGCAAAATCAACGGCGCGGTGGGGAACTATAACGCCCACATCGCCGCCTACCCGGAAGTCGACTGGCACCAGTTCAGCGAAGAGTTCGTCACCTCGCTGGGTATCCAGTGGAACCCGTACACCACCCAGATTGAACCGCACGACTATATCGCCGAGCTGTTTGACTGCGTCGCCCGCTTCAACACCATCCTGATTGATTTCGATCGTGACGTGTGGGGCTATATCGCGCTCAACCATTTCAAGCAGAAGACCATTGCCGGCGAAATCGGCTCTTCCACCATGCCGCATAAAGTGAACCCGATCGACTTCGAGAACTCCGAAGGCAACCTCGGTCTGGCCAATGCGGTGATGCAGCATCTGGCAAGCAAACTGCCGGTTTCCCGCTGGCAGCGCGACCTGACCGACTCCACCGTCCTGCGTAACCTCGGCGTGGGCATCGGCTACGCGCTGATCGCGTATCAATCCACCCTGAAAGGCGTGAGCAAGCTGGAGCTGAATCAGGACCGCCTGCTGGATGAACTGGACCACAACTGGGAAGTTCTGGCCGAGCCGATTCAGACCGTCATGCGTCGCTACGGCATCGAGAAGCCGTACGAGAAGCTGAAAGAGCTGACCCGCGGCAAGCGCGTTGATGCCGAAGGCATGCAGCAGTTCATCGACAGCCTGGCGCTGCCGGAAGCGGAAAAAGTTCGCCTGAAGGCCATGACCCCGGCTAACTATATCGGCCGTGCGACCACCATGGTTGACGAACTGAAGTAAACCTTTCCACCCTCTTTCCGCTCAGGAAAGAGGGTTATTTTTCCTCCCCCTCATCTGCTCGTCGTCATCCCCCGGGTCATCAACCAGAACAGCAGCGCCAGCAGACTGACCGAAGCCCCCAGCAGGCAAACGCCCTGCCATCCCGCGCGCGCATATACCGCTGTCGTACTCACCGCGCCCAAACCGCTGCCAAGCGCATAAAACAGCATATACAAACCGACCAGCCTGCTGTGCGCTTCGGGACGGGTACGGAAAATCATGCTTTGATTGGTGACATGCAGCGCCTGACCGCCGAGATCCAGCAGTACAATGCCAACCAACAGCGCCGCGGGCGACCATGCCATCAGCGACAGCGGCCACCAGGCTATCAGCAACATCGCCAGGGCCGCGGCGCTGGTGCGCTGCCCATATCCGCGATCGGCCCATTTACCGGCACGCCCCGCTGCCAGAGCGCCGATGACCCCGACCAGGCCCAGGGCGCCAATCTCAGTATGGGAAAAGCGAAAGGGCGGAGCGCTTAATGGCAAAACCAGCGCACTCCAGAAGATATTGAAAGCGGCAAACATCAGTAATGCCAGCACGCCGCGCACCTGAAGCACTTTTTCCTGGCGCAGCAGAGCCAGCATGGATATCAACAGCCGCGGATAGCTCAGAGGGTTCGGCGCAGCCGCCAATACCGGCAGCCGACGCCACAGCGGAAGCGCAATACCCAGCATCAGTAAAGCGGCCAAGATGTACACCCCGCGCCAGCCGAAGAGATCGCTAATCGACCCAGAGAAGACCCGCGCCAGCAGCAGCCCGATAAATACTCCGCTTTGCGCAGCGCCCACCACGCGCCCCTGTTCATGGGGCGCGGCGGCGCTGGCGGCATACGCGATTAGCCCCTGGGTCATCGCGGTACCCAGCAGGCCAACGGCAAGCATACAGCCCAATAGCATCACGGCGGTGGAAGCCATACTCACCGCCGCCAGGGCAGCGATCAGTAAAATCACCTGCGTCGCCATCAGGCGGCGGCGATTCACCCTGTCGCCCAGCGGCACCAGCAGTAGCAACGCCATTGCGCAGCCAATCTGGGTCGCCGCAATCACCCCGCCAATCGCGGCGTCGCCGATCGCAAAATCTCGCGCTAGCGCGTCGAGCAGCGGTTGCGCGTAATACACGTTTGCCACGCTCAGGCCGCTGGCGATAGCAAACAGCCAGACCAGGCTGCGAGGCATAACCGTTTGCGGATCGCTTAGCGTTGGAGATATCAGTGTCGCTTTCATGATGCCCACCTTGGTTACCTGGTTTCAAAATAAAACCAGTTGAAGGCTAGAACATCAAGTTTTAAAATGCAACTACTTACCAGGCCGTTCGGAGAGCCCATGCCAGCGCGTGAAAAAATGAAAAACGAAACCTGCCCCGTCGCCCGAAGCGTGGATATTATCGGCGATCGCTGGTCCTTGTTGATTGTACGCGACGCCTTTGATGGCATACGCCGCTTCAGCGATTTTCAGCGAAGCCTCGGTATGGCGCGTAATATTCTCTCTGACCGTCTGCACAAATTGGTAAACTCAGGTATTCTCACTATGCAATCCGCCTCGGATGGCACGGCTTATCAGGAATACGTACTGACGGCAAAAGGAGAGCGTTTGTTCCCCGTTGTCGTTGCGCTACGCCAGTGGGGAGAGCTGCATCTGTTTGCCCATGGGGAACCCCATTCCGTACTGATCGATAAACGTACGCTGCGCCCGATACCGATGATGTCGCCCGCGGCCGAAGATGGACTCGTCCTCACCGCCCAAGAGACCGAGGTACAAAAAATCGAATAAAATTCTTTATTTAACAGCTGTTTATATTAAAGGTGTATAATAAACGCTAAACTGTTCAATATCATAAATAAAATGGAGAACTGGCATGCGCGTACTCGTGGTTGAGGATAACGCTCTGCTGCGCCACCACCTGAAAGTTCAGCTGCAGGAGCTGGGACATCAGGTCGATGCGGCGGAAGACGCAAAGGAAGCGGATTACTATCTGGGTGAGCACGTTCCGGACATCGCCATCGTCGATCTTGGCCTGCCGGATGAAGACGGCCTTTCGCTGATTCGCCGCTGGCGCAGCCACGACGTGTCGGTACCGGTGCTGGTGCTGACCGCCCGCGAAGGCTGGCAGGATAAGGTTGAGGTCCTGAGCGCCGGAGCGGATGATTACGTCACTAAGCCGTTCCATATCGAAGAGGTTGCCGCCCGCATGCAGGCGCTTCTGCGGCGTAATAGCGGCCTGGCATCACAGGTTATCTCCATTCCGCCTTTCCAGGTGGATCTGTCGCGTCGCGAGCTGTCGGTCAACGACCAGCCCATCAAGCTGACGGCATTTGAATACACCATTATGGAAACCCTGATCCGTAACCGGGGCAAAGTGGTCAGCAAAGATTCGCTGATGCTGCAGCTCTATCCCGACGCCGAGCTGCGCGAAAGCCATACCATCGATGTGCTGATGGGACGATTGCGCAAAAAAATACAGGCTGAGTATCCGCAGGATGTGATTACCACCGTGCGCGGTCAGGGCTATCTGTTCGAACTGCGCGGATGAAAGGGGTGCTGCGGCATATTCTGCCGCTGTCGTTACGCGTTCGCTTTCTGCTGGCGACGGCCGCCGTAGTGCTGGTGCTGTCACTCTCCTATGGCATGGTCGCGCTGGTGGGGTATAGCGTCAGTTTCGATAAAACCACCTTCCGCCTGCTGCGCGGCGAGAGCAATCTGTTCTATATGCTGGCGAAATGGGAAAACAACACCATCGATGTTGATATCCCCGAAAACCTGAATATGCAAAGCCCCACGGTGACGCTCATTTACGACGCCCGCGGCCAGCTGCTGTGGGCACAGCGCGACGTACCCTGGCTGGTAAAACGTATTCAACCGGACTGGCTCAAAAACAACGGCTTTCACGAAATTGAGGCCGACGTTGACAGCAGCAGTATGCTGCAGCACAACAACCATGAGATTCAACAACAGCTGGACGCCATTCGGCAAGAGGACGATGGCTCCGAAATGACCCACTCGGTGGCGATCAATATCTATCCGGCCACCAGCACCATGCCGCAGCTCAGTATCGTGGTTGTCGACACCATTCCGGTAGAGCTTAAGCGCTCCTACATGGTGTGGAGCTGGTTTATCTATGTCCTCGCGGCTAACCTGCTGCTGGTGATCCCGCTACTGTGGGTCGCGGCATGGTGGAGCTTGCGCCCTATCGAATCGCTGGCCAAAGAGGTGCGCGAACTGGAGGAGCATCACCGCGAGATGCTCAATCCGAATACCACCCGCGAGCTGACGCGGCTGGTCAGCAATCTCAACCGCCTGCTGAAAAGCGAACGCGAACGCTATGATAAATACCGCACGACGCTGACCGACCTCACCCACAGTCTGAAAACCCCGCTTGCGGTGATGCAGAGCACGCTGCGTTCCATGCGCGGCGAGAAAATGAGCGTCAATGAAGCAGAGCCGGTGATGCTGGAGCAGATTAGCCGCATCTCGCAGCAGATTGGCTACTATCTGCACCGCGCCAGCATGCGCAGCGGCGGTTCGCTGCTCAGTCGCGAGCTGCATCCCATCGCTCCGCTCCTCGACAGCCTGACCTCGGCGCTGAATAAGGTCTATCAACGTAAAGGCGTGAACATTACCCTGGATATCTCGCCGGAAATCAGTTTTGTCGGTGAAAAGAATGATTTTATGGAGGTTATGGGCAATGTGCTCGATAACGCCTGTAAATACTGCCTTGAGTTTGTGGAAGTCTCCGTCCGGCAGACCAACGACAACCATCTGCATATTCTGGTTGAAGATGATGGCCCGGGGATCCCCGCCGCGATGCGCAGCGCGGTATTCGACCGCGGCCAGCGCGCAGATACGCTGCGCCCCGGACAGGGCGTCGGTCTCTCGGTTGCCCGCGATATCGTAGCCCAGTACGATGGCCGCATCCTCGCCGAAGAGAGCCTGCTCGGCGGCGCCTGCATGGAAGTTATTTTTGGTCGTCAGGCCCTGGAAGATAAAGAGAGCTAAAACCGTCGGTTTTTTAACGGCGCCTGCATCATGCTGGTGCCGCATCCGTTATAATCCCTAACAGACACCTGCTGTGGAATATAAATATGGATTATCAATTAACGCTTAACTGGCCCGACTTTATCGAACGCTACTGGCAAAAACGCCCGGTGGTGCTGAAACGGGGCTTTGCTAATTTCGTCGATCCGTTAAGCCCGGACGAACTGGCCGGACTGGCAATGGAGAGCGAAGTCGACAGTCGCCTGGTCAGTCATCAGGACGGTAAATGGCAGGTCAGCCACGGCCCCTTTGAGAGCTACGATCACCTGAGCGAGAATAACTGGTCGCTGCTGGTACAGGCAGTCAATAACTGGCATCAGCCAACGGCGGCGCTCATGCATCCGTTCCGCGCCCTGCCCGACTGGCGCATCGACGATCTGATGATCTCGTTTTCCGTCCCCGGCGGCGGCGTCGGTCCGCATCTCGACCAGTACGATGTGTTTATCATTCAGGGTACCGGCCGCCGCCGCTGGCGCGTGGGTGAAAAAGTGCCGATGAAACAGCACTGCCCGCACCCGGACCTGCTGCAGGTCGACCCGTTTGAAGCCATCATTGATGAAGAGATGGAGCCGGGCGATATTCTGTATATTCCGCCGGGGTTCCCGCACGAAGGCTACTCGCTGGAAAACTCGCTCAACTATTCAGTTGGCTATCGCGCGCCTAACGCGCGTGAGCTGTTCAGCGGCTTTGCTGATTATATTTTGCAGCGTGAACTGGGCAGCCAGCGTTATGCCGACCCGGACGTACCGTCTCGCGAGCACCCTGCGGATATTCTGCCCGCGGAGCTGGATCGCCTGCGCGATATGATGCTGGGGCTGATTAATCAGCCGGAGCACTTTAAGCAGTGGTTCGGCGAATTTATCACCCAGTCCCGGCACGAGCTGGACGTGGCGCCGCCGGAGCCACCGTACCAGCCGGATGAAATTTACGATGCCCTGCAGCAGGGAGATAAGCTGACGCGTCTTGGGGGCCTGCGCGTGCTGCGGATTGATGGCGAGGTATTCGTCAACGGCGAGAAGATCAACTCTCCGCACCGTCCGGCGCTGGATGCTCTGGCAACCCACCTGACGCTAAACGCAGAGCATCTCGGCGATGCGCTGGAAGATCCCTCCTTCCTCGCCCTGCTGGCCGCGCTGGTCAACAGCGGCTACTGGTTCTTTGAGGACTGAGTCTTCGACTGCCCGGTGACGGCTGAGGCCTCACCGGGCCCGTAGCTTATAGCCTTCATGCGCCTCGTTTCGCCGTCAGCTCCGCAATGCGTACAATCACCTGCACCGCCTTCTCCATGCCTTCAAGCGTCACAAACTCATGCTTGCCGTGGTAGTTATAGCCGCCGGTAAACAGATTCGGGCACGGCAGACCCATGAAGGAGAGCTGCGCGCCGTCGGTACCGCCGCGAATCGGCTTCATCTGCGGATCGATCTGGCAATCCACCATCGCCTGGCGGGCAATCTCCACCACGTGCGGGTGCGCCATCACCTTTTCATGCATATTGTAATAGCTGTCTTCGATGACCAGCTCAATATAGCAATCCGGATGCAGCCCCTTGCCGACCTTTTTGGCGATCTCCATCATTTTGCGCTTGCGGGCCTCAAACTGCTTGCGGTCAAAATCGCGGATGATGTAGTGCATATCGGCCCGGTCGACCGTGCCTTTGATGCTGGCCAGATGGTAGAAGCCCTCATAGCCTTCGGTGGTTTCCGGCGCTTCGTCCGCTGGGACTTCGGCATGAATGCGCGCCGCCAGCGACAGCGCGTTGACCATCACCCCTTTCGCCGTACCGGGATGAACATTGTTGCCAACGATCTTAATCGTCACCGACGCGGCGTTAAAGTTCTCGAACTCCAGCTCACCTACGCCGCCACCGTCGACGGTATAGGCCCAGCAGGCGTCAAACGCGGCAACATCGAAATGCTTCGCCCCTTTGCCCACCTCTTCATCCGGGGTAAAGGCCACGCGAATATCGCCGTGAGGAATATTCTTCGCCTTTAGCGTCGCCAGCGCGGTCATGATCTCTGCGATACCGGCTTTATCATCGGCGCCGAGGAGCGTTTTACCATCGGTGGTGATCAGCGTCTGCCCGAGCAGCTGGTGCAGTATCGGGAACATCACCGGCGAGAGGACCTCATCGCCAATACCAAGCGCGATATCGCCGCCGCGATAGTTTTCTACGATCTGCGGATTCACGTTCTTGCCGCTGAAGTCAGGCGACGTATCGACATGAGAAATAAAGCCAATGGCCGGAATATCACCCTCAACGTTAGCTGGCAGGGTGCCCATGATCGTCCCTTTCTCACTCAGCGTCACATTCACCAGTCCCATTTCTTGCAGCTGCGCCTGAAGCAGACGTAGCAGCTTCCACTGACCTTCCGTGCTCGGTACCTGACGCACGCCCGGTTTCGACTGCGTGTCTAAAGAAACGTACTGCAAAAAACGCTCAAGCAATTTATCCATGTAGCCACCCTCTTCTTTTGTGACAACATTATTGATAAGCCGGAAAAACCAAATATTGCGTCAGGTCATTTTTAGCCCGGCAAATGAGAATTTAATACATTTCACACGATAATGTTGTAAAGGTAGTTCATCATGGCGCATCAATCATTGGCGATTACAATCGTTTGCCGTAGAATGCTCGGCCTTATTATTTTATGTGCAAAACCAAAGGTGGTTAACCACAAACCCCGCATCGGTAAGCTTTCCGCTGCGTCTACATGGGACAGAGTCGAAAATTGAATACACAACCGCGTTCGCGTTCTCCGCTGGTTCAGCTGGCGGGAATTCGCAAAAGCTTTGATGGTAAAACGGTTATCTCCGACCTCAATCTGACCATCAACAACGGTGAGTTTCTCACCCTGCTTGGCCCCTCTGGCTGCGGTAAAACAACCGTTCTTCGTCTTATCGCCGGACTGGAAAGCGTCGATAGCGGCCAAATCCATCTCGAAGATCACGATATCACCCATATCCCGGCGGAAAACCGCCATGTGAACACCGTCTTTCAAAGCTATGCGCTGTTTCCGCACATGACGGTGTTTGAAAACGTCGCCTTCGGCCTGCGTATGCAGAAAACCCCGACGGTGGACATCGCGCCCCGCGTCCACGATGCCCTGCGCATGGTGCAGCTTGAAGCGTTTGCTCAACGTAAACCGCATCAGCTGTCCGGCGGCCAGCAGCAGCGCGTGGCGATTGCCCGCGCGGTGGTGAACAAACCGCGCCTGCTGCTGCTTGATGAATCCCTCTCCGCCCTTGATTATAAACTGCGCAAGCAGATGCAGAACGAACTGAAGGCGCTGCAGCGTAAGCTCGGCATCACCTTCGTCTTCGTGACCCACGATCAGGAAGAAGCGCTGACCATGTCCGACCGTATCGTGGTGATGCGCGAGGGTAAAATCGAGCAGGACGGTACGCCGCGCGAAATCTACGAAGAACCGAAAAACCTGTTCGTCGCCAGCTTTATCGGCGAAATCAACATTTTCAGCGCCACGGTCATTGAACGGATTGACGATCGGCGGGTGCGCGCCAGCGTCGAAGGCCGCGAGTGCAATATCTACGTCAACTTCGCCGTTGAAAAAGGCCAGCGGCTTAACGTTCTGCTGCGCCCGGAAGACCTGCGCGTGGACGAGATCCACGACAGTAATGACGCCGATGGCCTGATAGGCTATATCCGCGAACGCAACTATAAAGGCATGACGCTGGAATCGGTGGTTGAACTGGAAAACGGTAAAATGGTGATGGTCAGCGAATTCTTTAATGAAGACGATCCTGATTTTGACCACTCTCTCGACCAGAAAATGGCCATTAACTGGGTAGAAAGCTGGGAGGTTGTGCTGGCCGATGAAGAACACCAGTAAATTCCAGAATGTGGCGATCGCCACCATCGTGGGCTGGCTTGTGCTGTTTGTCTTTCTGCCCAACCTGATGATCATCGCCACCAGCTTTCTGACCCGCGACGACACCAACTTCGTCAAGCTGGTCTTTACGCTGGACAACTACGCGCGCCTGCTCGACCCGCTCTACTACGACGTGCTGCTGCATTCGTTGAATATGGCGCTGCTGGCGACGCTGGCCTGCCTGGCGCTCGGCTACCCTTTCGCCTGGTTCCTGGCCAGGCTACCGGAAAAGGTGCGCCCGCTGATGCTGTTTCTGCTGATCGTGCCGTTCTGGACCAATTCGCTGATTCGTATCTACGGCCTGAAGATTTTCCTCAGCACCAAGGGCTACCTTAATGAATTTTTGCTGTGGCTGGGTATCATCGATACGCCGCTGCGCATCATGTACACCCCCTCGGCGGTGATTATCGGCCTGGTCTATATTCTGCTGCCATTTATGGTGATGCCGCTCTACTCGAGCATCGAGAAGCTCGATCGCCCGCTGCTGGAAGCGGCAAAAGACCTTGGCGCCGGTAAGCTACAAACCTTTATCCGTATCATCATTCCGCTGACCATGCCGGGGATTATCGCCGGCTGCCTGCTGGTGATGCTTCCGGCCATGGGGCTGTTCTACGTTTCCGACCTGATGGGCGGCGCGAAGAACCTGCTGATTGGTAACGTGATTAAGAGCCAGTTCCTCAACATCCGCGACTGGCCGTTTGGCGCGGCGACCAGCATCACGCTTACGCTGGTGATGGGTCTGATGCTGCTGATTTACTGGCGCGCGGCGCGTTTACTGAATAAAAAGGTGGAGCTGGAATGATCGGTCGACTGCTGCGCGGCGGCTTTATGACCGCTATTTACGCGTATCTCTATATTCCCATTATTATTCTGATCGTTAACTCGTTTAACAGTTCACGCTTTGGCATTAACTGGCAGGGTTTTACCACCAACTGGTATAGCCTGCTGATGAATAACGACAGCCTGCTGCAGGCGGCGCAGCACTCGCTGACCATGGCGGTGCTCTCGGCGACCTTTGCTACGCTTATCGGCTCGCTGACCGCCGTGGCGCTGTACCGCTATCGCTTTCGCGGCAAGCCGTTCGTCAGCGGGATGCTGTTTGTGGTGATGATGTCGCCGGATATCGTGATGGCGATTTCGCTGCTGGTGCTGTTTATGCTGATCGGTATTCAGCTGGGATTCTGGTCGCTGCTGTTTTCCCACATCACCTTTTGCCTGCCCTTCGTGGTGGTCACGGTGTTTTCGCGCCTGAAAGGTTTTGACGTGCGGATGCTGGAAGCAGCGAAAGATCTCGGCGCCAGCGAACTGACCATTCTGCGAAAGATCATTTTGCCGCTGGCGCTGCCCGCGGTGGCCGCAGGGTGGCTGCTGAGCTTTACCCTGTCGATGGATGATGTGGTGGTCTCTTCATTCGTCACCGGGCCGGGTTATGAGATCCTGCCGCTGAAGATCTATTCGATGGTTAAAGTTGGGGTATCGCCGGAGGTTAATGCGCTGGCGACCATTCTGTTGGTTCTGTCGCTGGTGATGGTTATTGCCAGCCAGATAATTGCACGTGATAAAACTCAGGGGACGTTAAAATGAAAAAATGGTCACGCCACCTGCTCGCTGCGGGCGCTCTGGCAGTCGGTATGAGCGCCGCGCACGCGGACGATAGCAAAACGCTCTATTTCTACAACTGGACCGAGTATGTCCCGCCGGGGCTGCTGGAGCAGTTCACCAAAGAGACCGGCATCAAGGTGATCTATTCGACCTACGAGTCGAACGAAACCATGTACGCCAAGCTCAAAACCTATAAAGACGGCGCCTACGACCTGGTCGTGCCTTCCACCTACTTCGTCGACAAAATGCGTAAAGAGGGCATGCTGCAGAAGATCGACAAGAGCAAACTGAGCAACTTCAGCAATCTTGACCCTGAAATGCTCAACAAACCGTTCGACCCCAACAACGACTACTCCATTCCGTACATCTGGGGCGCGACGGCCATTGGGGTGAATAGCGAAGAGATCGATCCGAAGACCGTCACCAGCTGGGCGGATCTGTGGAAACCCGAGTATAAGAGCAGCCTGCTGCTGACCGACGACGCGCGCGAAGTGTTCCAGGTCGCGCTGCGTAAACTGGGCTACTCCGGTAATACCACCGATCCGAAAGAGATTGAAGCGGCCTATAACGAGCTGAAAAAACTGATGCCGAACGTCGCGGCGTTCAACTCCGATAACCCGGCGAACCCGTATATGGAAGGCGAGGTCAACCTTGGCATGGTATGGAACGGCTCCGCGTGGGTTGCGCGTCAGGCCGGTACGCCGCTGGAAGTGGTGTGGCCGAAAGAAGGCGGCATCTTCTGGATGGATAGCCTGTCGATTCCGGCAAACGCCAAAAACGTCGATGGCGCGCTGAAGCTGATCAACTTCCTGCTGCGCCCGGAAGTGGCCAAACAGGTAGCGGAAACTATCGGCTACCCGACGCCAAACCTTGCCGCGCGGAAGATGCTAAGCCCGGAAATCGCTAACGATAAATCGCTCTACCCGGACGCCGCAACGATTCAGAAAGGCGAATGGCAGAACGATGTCGGCAGCGCCAGTACGCTTTATGAAGAGTATTATCAGAAGCTGAAAGCGGGTCGTTAATCACCTCACAGGTCGGGTAGCATGGTGCTTACCCGACCGCTTCAGGAAGTGCGTTTCTAGCTTCTCAACGGATGAATTCTTGATTTAACCAGCGCGTCTTCAACGTCAAAATCGGCCAGCGGGTAGTTGGTCGCCACCAGATAAAATCGCCCATCCTGCGCCGGATATTCATGGACATTGTAGTTCACCATTTTTGGCTGCTCGGCAGAGGTATCTCCCCGGACGGAACAGGCGGCGTATTTCGAACGGACCCGGAGAGAGTGGCTTTTAATATCCCTGTGGATTTCGCCGTGATGCTCGTCGCCGAGGATCAGGTAGTCAACATATTCAGTGGCCATGGTGTTATTCCTTCTCTGTTGTCCGAGTGAAGAAACATGCCACAAATGTCTGTCTGATACTGTTTTGTTAATCACAGCGTTACATATATGTGAAATGCAAAATCAAAATATTAACGGCCAAAATAATACCAGCGCTGCCGCTCTGGCAACGGTGTGAGGCACGGCGAAGACAGGCTTTTCCCCCGGAGGCGGTGCTGCGCGCCTGTCCGGGCTACCCGACCGCGCTGGCCCGTAACCCGGAGGCGGTAAAAGAACTACAGCAGCGCTTTCGCTTTCGCGACCACGTTATCCACGGTGAAGCCAAACTCTTCAAACAGCTGCTCCGCCGGCGCAGACTCACCGAAGCTGGTCATGCCAACGATCGCGCCGTTCAGGCCCACGTATTTGAACCAGTAGTCGGCGATACCCGCTTCGATGGCCACGCGCGCAGAGACGGCTTTCGGCAGCACGGCTTCACGGTAAGCGGCATCCTGCCTGTCGAACGCGTCGGTGGACGGCATGGAAACCACGCGCGCCTTCACGCCTTCGGCAGTCAGTTTTTCGTAAGCGGCAACCGCCAGCTCCACTTCAGAACCGGTGGCGATGAAGATCAGCTCCGGCTGTCCCGCGCAGTCTTTCAGCACGTAGCCGCCGCGGGCGACGTTCGCCAGCTGCTCTTCGGTACGCTCCTGCTGCGCCAGGTTCTGACGGGAGAGGATCAGCGCGGTCGGGCCGTCCTGACGCTCCACGCCGTATTTCCACGCAATGGCGGATTCCACCTGGTCGCACGGACGCCATGTGGACATGTTCGGGGTGACGCGCAGGGAAGCCACCTGCTCAACCGGCTGGTGCGTCGGGCCGTCTTCGCCCAGACCGATGGAGTCGTGGGTGTAGACCATCACCTGACGCTGCTTCATCAGCGCCGCCATACGTACCGCGTTACGCGCGTACTCGACGAACATCAGGAAGGTGGAGGTGTACGGCAGGAAACCACCGTGCAGGGCGATGCCGTTGGCAATCGCGGTCATACCGAATTCACGCACGCCGTAGTGGATATAGTTACCGGCAGCGTCTTCGTTGATGGCCTTAGAGCCGGACCACAGGGTCAGGTTACTTGGCGCCAGGTCAGCGGAGCCGCCGAGGAACTCAGGCAGCAGCGGGCCGAAGGCTTCAATGGCGTTCTGGGACGCTTTACGGCTGGCGATTTTCGCCGGGTTAGCCTGCAGCTTCGCGATGAATTCGTTCGCTTTCGCGTCGAAATCGGCCGGCATCTCGCCTTTCATACGGCGGGTAAACTCGGCAGCTTCCTGCGGGAAGGCTCTGGCGTAGGCGGCGAATTTCTCGTTCCACGCGGACTCTTTCGCCTGGCCGGCTTCTTTGGCATCCCACTGGGCATAGATTTCAGACGGGATTTCAAACGCCGGGTGTTTCCAGCCGAGCGCTTCGCGGGTCAGCGCGATTTCCGCGTCGCCCAGCGGCGCGCCGTGGGAGTCGTGGGTACCGGCTTTGTTCGGCGAACCGAAACCGATGATGGTTTTGCACATCAGCAGGGATGGTTTGTCGGTGACCGCACGCGCTTCTTCTACCGCGCGTTTAATCGAGTCAGCATCGTGACCGTCAACGCCGCGCACCACGTGCCAGCCGTAGGCTTCAAAACGCTTCGCGGTGTCATCGGTGAACCAGCCTTCCACGTGACCGTCGATAGAGATGCCGTTGTCGTCATAGAACGCCACCAGCTTGCCCAGTTTCAGGGTACCGGCCAGAGAACATACCTCGTGAGAGATACCTTCCATCATGCAGCCGTCGCCCATGAACGCGTAGGTGAAGTGGTCAACAATGTCGTGGCCCGGGCGGTTGAACTGCGCCGCCAGAGTTTTCTCCGCGATGGCCATACCAACCGCATTCGCAATACCCTGCCCCAGCGGACCGGTGGTGGTTTCCACGCCCGCGGTGTAGCCGACTTCCGGGTGACCCGGGGTTTTAGAGTGCAGCTGACGGAAGTTCTTCAGCTCTTCAATCGGCAGATCATAACCGGTGAGGTGCAGCAGGCTGTAAATCAGCATGGAACCGTGGCCGTTGGACAGGACAAAACGGTCGCGGTCGGCCCATGACGGGTTCTGCGGGTTATGATTCAGGAAATCACGCCACAGGACTTCGGCAATGTCAGCCATACCCATCGGGGCACCCGGGTGGCCGGATTTGGCTTTCTGTACTGCGTCCATGCTCAGGGCTCGCAGCGCGTTGGCGCACAGGCTGCGGGTGGTTTTTGTGGTATTCATAAGTCTCTTTTCCTGCCCTTACAGCATCTGCTGAATCTGATTTTCCAGTTTGACCTGATCGACCGCGAACAGGCGGATACCTTCCGCCAGTTTTTCCACCGCCATCGGATCCTGATGATGCTGCCAGAGGAACTCCGCCTGAGTCATCGGGCTGGGGCGGGTTTCCGTCACGCAGCCGGGCGCCAGCTGGCGACTCAGCGCGCCTTCGCTGGCGGCCAGTTCATCAAGCAGCGCCGGGGAGATAGTCAGGCGATCGCAGCCCGCCAGCGCCTGGATCTGCTCGATACGGCGGAAGCTGGCCCCCATAACCACGGTGTCGTAGCCGTGCGATTTGTAGTACTGATAAATCTGGCGCACGGAAACCACGCCCGGATCGCTGTCGACCTGATACTCCGACTGCGGTTGGTTTTTCTGATACCAGTCGTAAATACGCCCCACGAACGGCGAGATTAAAAAGACGCCCGCTTCGGCGCAGGCCCGCGCCTGGGCAAAGGAGAACAGCAGGGTCAGGTTACAGTTGATACCGCTTTGTTCCAGCTCCTCTGCGGCGCGAATCCCCTCCCAGGTGGCGGCAAGTTTGATAAGGATGCGTTCCGGCCCGATGCCGTTCTTTTCATACATCTGAATAAGCTTGCGCGCCTTCGACACGCACATCCCGCGATCCCAGGCAAAACGGGCATCGACTTCGGTAGAAATACGCCCCGGCACATGACGCAGTACCTCGGTACCGATATCCACCGCCACCTGATCGCAGGCGTTTATCAGCTGCGTTTCCGGGCTGCCGCCCTGCCGACGCGCCTTGCCGATTGCGTTGGCAATCAGCGCCTGATACTGCGGGAGCTGCGCGGCCTTCAGCACCAGTGAAGGGTTGGTGGTCGCATCCTGCGGGGCAAATTTTTTAATCGATTCGATATCGCCGGTGTCGGCAACCACCGTGGTGTATTTTTTCAGTTCGTCTAACTGGCTCATAGTCTGTTCCTTATATTACGACTGCGGATATTAATCTCTGGCGTGCTGGTGTTCGTAATAGTCGATACGCTCCACTTTCGACGCGGAGCCGCCGCCTTCATATTCGGATTCAAGCCAGGCCTGAATAATTTTTTTGCCCAACTCCGGGCCAATCACGCGCGCGCCAAGAGTGATAATCTGCGCGTTATTACTTTTGCGCGCCCGCTCGGCGGAGAAAGTATCGTGGCACTGGGCGGCTCGTATCCCCGGCACTTTATTTGCCACAATGCTCATTCCAATGCCGGTGCCGCAAATCAGAATGCCGCGATCGTGCTCGCCCTGCTTTATTGACATTGCCACCGCGTGGGCAACATCCGGATAGACCATGCTGCCCTGGCGTTTATCGCTGCTGTAATCCGCGACCTTAATTCCCTGCCCATTCAGATAAGCGACGATAGCGTCGCGAAAAGCATAGGCGGCATCATCCGCACCAATAGCGATTGTTTTCATGATAATTTCCTTAATTTAGCTGTACGTCTTAATTTAGTTCCGGATAAAAAAAATTTGGTCGCCGCGCTGAATATCCTGGGGGGCGTCACCATTGAGATGCACCATCCCCGGTAATTCAGCGGTGGCAGCGCCATCAAATTTTAAAGTGATATGGCCAAGCCGTTTTAAATTTGCCGTTGCAACGCTACCTACCGCCGTGACTCGATAAATAGTCTCATTTATTTTCATTATCTGCCCGGGTGACAATTCAGCTGTCAGCTCACTGCTCTGATGTACGGCGCAATACATCGCAATATCGTCAGGAACGGTTTCAGAAAATAAAATCAGCTGATGCTCCTGTAGAGAGTTTTTGACATATTCCCCAACAGCCGTGATAAGTAATGAATACAACGGCGCGATCATATTATTTGTTCCCTTTGGTGGCAGGCGAAGATAATGTCACTTTCTCTTCACTGGTTTCTTCTTTTACTAGTTCAACCCTCGGCGCGCGCTTTTTCAGACGTTTATCAAACCAGGCCACCAGTATCGGCGCGGTAATCATGGTGATGATGCTCGCCGTCGCCAGCTGCGCGGTCGCGGCATCCACGTACATCGCCAGCGAGGGGTCGGCCTGAGCCACCATTGCCGGCGTCAGCGCAGAGCTGGCGGCGGTTGTTCCCAGCGCGGCGCCCAGCGCGGTTTTCTTCTTCAGGAACAGGTTGTAGATAAAATAGAACACAATGCCGGTTAGCGCAGAGATAATGCCAAGCAGGATCCCGGACAGTCCGGCGGTAAAGACCGTGTTAATGCTGGAATTGGCGCCGATGGCAAACGACATAATAATGATAATCAGCGGCTGAGCGGAGGCGCACAGCTGTTTGAAACGATCATCAAGGTTGCCCCATAGCATACCAATCAGCAGCGGGATCAGCATCGATAGCAGCGCGGCGAAAGGAATATTGGCCAGGCCGCTGACCCCCAGCACCATCATGGTAACAAAGGGCCCATCCTTGACGCAGAAGACGGAGATCGCCCCGGCGTCGCTGGCATCGCCGTAGTTGCTGCACAGCGCGATATATAGCGAGCTGTTGGAGCTGGTTAAGCAGGCAATCAGCGCCAGGGTCGAAATACCGAGGAAACCGTTGGGGCCAAACATCGCTCCGGCCACCCATACGGCCAGCGCGCCGGCGAGGCATTTCAGGAACAGCAGCACCGCGCCTTTATAGAGCGGCAGGCCGGCCTGGCGGATATTGATCGAGGTACCGCAAATTAGCAGAAAAATCCCCATCATTGCGCTGGAACCAACCTTGAATAATGCGGTCGTCGGGCCGCCGATGCCCAGGACTTCCGGCGCAAAGGTATTAATAAGAATTGCCGCGAGCAACGGAATAATAATTAAACCGCCTGGCACCTTATTCATCTTCTCTAATATATTTATGTTCATAGGGTAACTCATAAATTATGATTTAACAGAGATAACGACGCAATACTACCCGGACGACCATTACGTCGCTTTTTATTTATATGACCGGTGGGTTATAGCTGCGCTTCTTTATAAACTCTTTCAACAATAGTACTAATAATATCTTCTGGCCCGGTTAAACCGCCTTTGCCGACGCAAATCAATCCAGCATAATCGCCGCCGATAATACGCACCATATCGGTTTGCGGTATCACGTAGTCAATCATTTCAATCCCGGTAGCGCCGAGCTCTTTAAGAACATTCACCATCGTATCGCCACCGGTCATATACAGGCCTTTAATTTCTCCGGCTGCGCAGTTAAGCACGTCACGAACAATATTCCCCAGTCCCTGGTTAATATTTTCCGCAGCCTGTCCGTGGGCCAGCCCAAAGCGCTGCTCTTCTTCCTGAAGATTCAGCAGCCGCCCGGTTAACGCGGATTCAAAAACGAAGATGGCATTCTGCTGTGCCGGCACGCACTGCCGGGCATGCTGCACCACGCGATTCACTTCGATTTCAGCGGCGTTTTTCCTGTCAACCAGCAGTTCGGCATCAACAGGAATGTGACATACTCTTTCGTCATTAGCGATCAGATGCTGAAGCTGCTTTTTGGTCACCGGCGTGGCGCTACCGGCAACCACCAGAATCGAACCGCGCGGGTTTTCCGCCCCTGACGACGCTGTCGCGCTGCTGCGCGCTTCCCGCATCAGGCCACGACGGACCGCAAGCCGCTCGGTAAAAGGCCCCGGGTCGACCGCCAGCACGTTCCAGTTCAGCGCCACCACCGCCCCGGCAATCACATCGACATCGTCAACGGTAATCGCATCGACGACGATCACCCGCACGCCGCGCTGCTGCTGTTCCTGGAGATCCCGCTGCAGTTGCTCCTCGCCTTTCATCACCGAGGCCAGCGCGATATGTCCGACCTGATGATGGGTCTGTGCCGCCAGCAATCCCGGCACCCAGGATTCGGTAACCGGGGTACGTACATCGCGTGCGACATCGGTTCGCGAAAGCGCGACGGAGTCAATTACCGAATAGCCGCCAACCAGAATACGCCGCGACTGCGGCATCGCCGGCACGACGACGGCAACCGTTTCCAGCGGCAATTGTTCCAGCATGGCGTCAATTTCAAAGCCGATACCGCCGCGCAGCGTGGTATCAATACGCTTGGTAAAGTAGTGCGCGCCGCGCGCCTGCAGCTGCTTCACCGCGGCGCTGACCTGCTGCTGGGCTTCCGCTTTCGGCAAAGGACGGCTGTCGCTGCTAACGACCATCGCCGGATACTCCACCTCATTGCGGGCGAAGGATTCAGTATCGAAGAACGCGGCGGTTTTTAACCCGCTACGCGCCAGCAGTACCCCGACGGTGGTCGCGCCGGTCAGATCGTCGGCCACGATCCCCAGCTTACCGCCTTCCCCCTGCGGCCAGATCATTTCAATACAGGCGGGCGTCACGCCGGAGACGTAGATCCCTTCATGAATAAACTCCGCCAGCGGGCCACTTTTACCGGTGGGATGGAGGTTAATCGTCGGAATACCGCGTTTGGGATAGAGACCGCAGCGTAGCGTGCCGCCGCAGTCGATAACCATCAGGCCGATCTCCTCTTCCGGCGGCTCGCCATTTTTAAATACGTCGACGGAAGGCCAGCCGGTCAGTTCGCTCAGGCGCTCAACAACCGGGGGACAAATCCCCCCGGTGATATAAGCAATCTTTTTCGCCTGGCTAATATTAATGGTCAGCGGCCCGCCCCAGCCCTTACAGCCTTTGCTAATTAACAGATGTTTTTCCATTTCTCTGCCCTTTTGCTTCGCATTAACCTCAGCGATTAGTGGTTTTTCATTTTCCAGTAGCTCACCGCGGCCATCGTGGACTCCAGCATACTGACGGTGCCCGCTTTACCGGTGCCGGCAATATCAAACGCCGTGCCGTGGTCTACCGAGCTACGCATAAACGGCAGGCCAAAGGTAATGGTCACGGAACGCTCAAAATCGAGGGTTTTACAGGCGATATGCCCCTGATCGTGGTAAAGCGAGAGGATGGCGTCATAGCGCCCCTGTTTACCCAGATGGAAGACGGAATCTGCCGGCACCGGGCCGATGGCGTTAATCCCCATTTCCTGCGCCGCTTTGACTGCCGGGATGAGGTTATCGGCTTCTTCGTGGCCAAACAGGCCGTTGTCTGAACCATGCGGATTCAGCGCGGCTACCGCAATGCGCGGATTTTTGATATTTAGCGCGGTGAACTCATGGTGGATCTGCTGCACGCAGGCCAGAACGCGCTCTTTATTGGCGTAATCGCAGGCGTCTTTAAGCGCCATATGACGGCTCACGAAGAAGACCCGCAGGTTATGAACGTGGAACATGGTCAGGCCATAATCGGATTGCGTTTCAACCTGATAGATCTCGGTATGACCCGGAAGTTTACACCCCGCCAGCTTGATTGCTTCTTTATGAATCGGCGCGGTAGAGACCACATCGATCAGGCCGGCTTTCCCCAGTTCGATAGATTTCAGAACATAGTCCAGCGACATCTGCCCCGCCAGCTTCTGCACTTTGCCCCATTCAATGCTCTCGCAGTCATAATCATCGGTTTCCAGCACGTCCAGCGTACCCCAGCTGAAGCGAGCTTCCTGCGGATGGCTAATTTTGTTAATCGGAAAATCACAGCCCATGATTTTCATTGCTCTGGCGATAATCGGCGCTGAGCCAATCAAAAAAGGTTTGCACTCGTCGTAGACGCTTTTCTCCATCATCGTCGCGACTGAAATCTCCGGACCAATCCCGGCAGGATCGCCAATGGTAAGTGCGACAACGGGCTTTTTCTCTTGTGACATCGTGGACCTCTCGTAGTGAAAATCGTTTTGTTCATATGTTCAATAGTGAATCATATGGTCAAAACATTACCTGATGATTGAGAGGTTATTGGTGATTTAAATCACATAAAAAAATCCATAGATTTATTTTATAAAAAAATGTGATCTAACATATGTTCATTGGGTGATAAAAAGTTCAATCTCACTCATAAGCGAAAGCCATTTCACGACAAGCTATTGATTTACCTATTACGGAGAACAAAATGGAACAAATCTGGTTAGGAACCAGCTGGAAAATGAACAAACCGTTATCGCAAGCCATGGCCTTTTGTGAAACGCTGGCGCAGCGGTTACCGCAGGTGAGGCATCCGAAAATCCAGCCGTTTATTATTCCCCCTTTCACCGCCATTTATCCCGTCAGCCAGTATCTACAGCAGCATCAGATCCCCTGCCTGACCGGCGCGCAGAATATGCATGAAGCGGAAAACGGCGCCTGGACCGGTGAAATATCCGCCGCCATGCTGGCTGAAACCGGCGCCGCCCTGGTCGAGCTTGGTCACTCCGAGCGTCGCGGCGCGTTCAATGAATCCGACGCCGCCATTAACCAAAAAGTGCATCGCGCCCTGCGTCACGGCCTCCGGCCTCTGATCTGTATCGGCGACAGCGCCGATGAAAAACGCTGGCAGGTCTCACGGGAAACGGTAGTGCGGCAGATGAAAATCGCGCTTTATGGCCTGAATGAACAGCAGGTTTTACACACTCTGGTTGCCTATGAGCCCATATGGGCTATCGGCGAACACGGCACGCCGGCGACGCCGGAGCAGGCCGCAGAGATCCACCGGGCGCTGCGTCAGGCGTTATGCGAGACCTTCGGCGAAGAAATCGGACGGCGCATTCCCCTGCTGTACGGCGGTAGCGTCAATCGGCAAAATGCCGTAGAACTCCTTCAGCAGGATGACATTAACGGACTGTTTATTGGCCGCGCGGCATGGGATGCCAACGGCTATTGCGACATTGTTCAACGCGTTACAGAGGAATTTATTCTTCAGGCGCAGTAGTATTAGGGAGACATCAAAGATGGAAATACCAGGCGATAACTATGACTGAACAAGACTCAGATTATGCGCTGCTGACAGAAATTGCCGTGGCCTATTACGATCAGGAGCAAACCCAGGAAGAGATTGCAAAACGCTTTGGGATCTCACGCATTAAGGTCGGTCGGCTGCTGAAAAAAGCTCGCCACGAAGGAATTGTCGAGATCAGCGTGAAATACCACCCGGTCTTCAGCTCCCAGATTGAGCAGCAGTTTATCTCCCATTTCGGCATCAAGCGCGCGCTTATCGCCCTGGACCATCACGACGAGGATGAACAGCGCCAGCAGGTCGCGGCGCTGGTCAGCAACTATCTCGCCGGGATCCTCAAAAGCGATATGACGGTGACCGTCGGGCAGGGTCGCAACGTCGCCGCCGTGGCCAACCACGTGGGGATTTTTCCGGAGCGCAACTGTCGCTTTATTTGCGGTATCGGCGGCACCAAGCGCGACAACCAGCTGATCGATGCCGATCACATCAGTCGAAACCTGGCGCGTAAATTCAACGGTTTTAGCGAAACGCTGTACGCCCCGGCCTATGTCGAAACGCCGGAACTGCGCTCGGCGTTTATGCAAAACCGGCTGATTAAAGCCACGCTCGAACAGGCCAGCAAGGCGGATGTCGCCATCATTGGCCTTGGCGATATGAATGAAAATAGCTTTATGGTGCAGCTCGGCTGGTTCTCCCCACAGGAGATTGCGACCGCGCGCCAGGAACAGGGCGTAGTGGGCGATCTCGCCGGCTATAGTTTTTTCAATATCCAGGGTAAACCGGTTGATACGGTGATGAACGATCGGGTTATCGGCCTGAGCCTTGAACAGCTCCGCGCCATCCCGTGCGTGATCGCCATTGCTTCGGAAAGCACCAAGGCAACGGCGATTCTCGGCGCGCTGCGCACCGGCGTGATTGACGTGCTGGCCACCAGCGCATCCAATGCCCGGGCGGTGATTAATATGCAGAAGGCGCTATGAATAAAGGGCGCCGCGGCGTCCTGAATTTCATGAGCGACCTGCCCTGGCGATTGTCGTACGCTTTTTCTCGGGCGGTGGCAAAAGCGTGGATTATTTCTTGTCCTGGTTTTCGTTAAGACAGCAGCAAGCTTTCCCGCAACATAATTCAGCGGCTTCCACAACGCGCTCAGCACGATAAGCGGGCCGAACCACGCCGAACCGCCCCTACTGCGGCCAAAAATATCGCGGCAGATATTGCTAATGGGCTATCCATAGCCACTCCTGTTTTCCGTAACGCTGTAATGATGAGGTTGCGTTTATCCTGCCAGCTGTTTAAGCAGCTTTTCCACAAAGCGCGGCACCACTTCGCTTGCCAGGCCATAGTGCTTTTCGGCAAATTCGCTGCCCACCTGGCTTGGCTCGAGGTTGAGCTCTACCGTATGGGCGCCCTGCAGCCGCGCTTCGTGAACAAAGCCTGCCGCCGGATAAACGTGCCCGGAAGTGCCGATGGCGATAAAGATATCGCACTCGGCCAGCGCAAGGTAGATCTCATCCATATCCAGCGGCATCTCGCCGAACCACACCACGTGCGGGCGCAGCGGCGCGGGAAACTGGCAGCAGTGGCATTTGTCTTCCGTCGTCACATCGCCGGTCCACGCCAGCACCTGGCCGCTCCACGAGCAGCGCACCTTCAGCAGCTCGCCGTGCATATGAATCACCCGGCGATTGCCCGCGCGCTCGTGCAGATTATCGATATTCTGGGTGACCAGCAGAAAACGATCGCCCAGCGCCTCTTCCAGCCGCGCCAGCGCCTGATGCGCCGCGTTGGGCACGATGTCCGGTCCTTGCAGCTGGCGGCGGCGGTCATTGTAAAACGCCTGCACCAGCGCCGGATCGCGGGCGAAGCCTTCCGGCGTCGCCACGTCTTCCACCCTATGCTCTTCCCACAGGCCATCGGCGGCGCGGAAGGTTTTAATTCCCGACTCTGCCGAAATACCCGCGCCGGTTAGCACCACGACTCTTGGTTTTTCCATCGTTTCAGGGGTCTCCTTATCTTCGCCGAAGAAAATCCGCTGACGCAGACGGTCTCGTAACCGACGCTTATTGCGGCGAAATCGGCTTAATCGATGTAAGCGGCGCGACTGCATAGCTACCTCTGTCGTTATTGAGTCAGATGAAGGAAGGCCGCACCGCGCATGCCTCCGGCATCGCCATGGCGCGCGCGCTCAATGCGCGGCACGCTGGCAACGGGAAGCAGATGTCGCGGCAGGCGCTGCGCCAGCCCTTCGGTTATTGCTGTAAAGTTAGACAATCCACCGCCAAGCACCAGCAGATCCGGGTCGACAATCGTTAAAATATTGCCCAGGCATACCGCCAGTAAATCGAGATAGCGCTCGACGTGCTCGCGCGCCTTCGCGTCGCCCTGCTGCCATAGCGCGACGATCTCGGGCGAGGTTAAAGCGTGTTGGTAAAAATGTTCATACAGCCAGGCGAAGCCGCGTCCGGAAAGGTAGTTTTCAATGCAGCCCAGCTGGCCGCAGCCGCAGCGCGTAAGCGGAAAATCGCGTCCCACCACCTCCAGCGCATCCACCGGCAGGCGGATATGGCCAAATTCGCCGGTAATATAGCGATGCCCGGTAATCGATTTTCCGTTGAGCACCAGCCCCCCGCCAACCCCGGTGCCGAGGATCATCCCCATCACCAGCGGATATTGGGTGAACTCGTCATCCCACGCTTCGGAGAGGGCAAAACAGTTGGCGTCGTTATCAAGCCGCACATCGCGGCCCAGACGTTCGCTCAGATCGGCCCGCAGCCGCCTGCCGCTGGCGGCGGGCACGTTGGCGGCGTAGAGCGTGCCGTCTTCCGTCTCCGGCATGCCCGGAATACCGATGCCCACCGAGCCCTGGCAGCCGAAGCGCTGGTCGGCTTCTTCAACCAGCTCCTCTACCGCCTGCAAAAATGCTTCGTAGCTCTCTTTCGGCGTGGCGACGCGTTTTTCCCACTGCAGCCGCCGCGCTTTATCAAATACGCCCAGCGCTATCTTGCTGCCGCCAATGTCAAATCCATAGTACATTTCAGCAATTCCTCTTTACTGGTCAGCAAAGCCGACCATGACGATAAATTACTGGCCACTCAGCACCCTCGCCGGGTCAATGCGGCTGGCGCGGCGGGCGGGATACCAGCTGGCCAGCAAACTCAGCAACAGTGCCGTCACCAGCACGTAAACGACGTCCAGCCAGTGCAGTTCAGACGGCAGGAAGTCAATAAAATAGATGTCGCCGGAGAGGAATTTATGCCCGATCAGGCTCTCAATACCGTTAATGATTGCAGTCAGCTTAAAGGCGCAGATAACGCCAATCGCCACCCCAATCAGGCTCCCTACCGAACCGGCAAGTAAACCATACCATACGAAAATCGCGCGGATCAGCCCGTCTTTTGCGCCAAGCGTGCGCAGCACCGCAATATCGCCGCTTTTATCTTTCACCGCCATCACCAGGGTCGAGACGATGTTAAAGCAGGCCACGCCAATCACCAGCACCATCGCCAGGTACATAATGGCGCGGATCATCTGAATGTCCCGGTACATATAGCCGTAGGTGCCTATCCAGCTCTTGATATAAACGTAGCTATTGGTCACCTGGCCCGCATCGCGTACCAGGGTGTTGGCATGAAACACGTCGGTCACTTTGATGGCGATCCCCGTCACGCTGCTGCCCATATCAAGGTACTGCTGCGCATCCTGCATGGGAATCATGGCAAAACTATGATCGAGCTGTCCGCTTAGCTGCAAAATACCGGCAACGTGAAGCCTGACGCGCTTTGGCTGCAGCAGCTGATGCTCGGCATCGGAGTTAGGGATCATAATTGACACCCAGTCCCCCTGCTTAACGTGCAGGGCATCGGCGACGCCTTTACCGAGGATCACCTGCTGTTCGCCGGCTTTAAAGCTGGCCCACGCATTGTTCTGCACAAAGTTGGGCAGCGAACTGAGACGGCTCTCCTGCTGCGGGTCAACGCCTTTCACCTGGATGGCGCGCATATTGCTGCCGCTCTCCACCAGCCCGGTGAAGTTAATATATGGCGCCGCGGCAACGATGCCTTTGACCTTCTCAACCTTCGCCAGCGCCTCGTTCCAGTTGTTCCACGGCTGGTTCACCGGTTCAATCTCACCGTGCGGGACCACCGCCAGAATGCGGTTGTTGAGCTCGCGTTCGAAGCCGTTCATCGCGCTCAGGCCAACGATCAACACCGCCACGCCCAGCGCGATACCGATCGTCGAAATAACCGAAATCAGCGACACCATCCCACCGCGCCGCCGTCCACGGCTGAAGCGCAGGGCAATCAATAACGATAACGGAGAAGCCATTACTCAGCCCCCATCAGGGAGAGTTCGGCTGTCAGGCGCCCGTCGCGCATCTCCAGCTGGCGGCTCATGCGTTTTGCCAGCTGCAGGTCGTGGGTCACCACCAGGAAGGCGGTACGCTGCGCCACGTTCAGCTCGCCAAGCAGCTGAAAAATGCTGTCGGCGTTGCGGGCGTCAAGGTTACCGGTGGGCTCGTCCGCCAGCACCAGGCGCGGTTTATTGACCAGCGCGCGGGCAATCGCAACGCGCTGACGCTCGCCGCCGGAGAGCTCCGACGGACGGTGGTCGCTGCGGTGCTCAAGCCCGACGGCGCGCAGCATCGCTTTCGCCTGCCGCTCGATATCCGCCGCCTTCTGCTTACCAATCAGCAGCGGCATCGCCACGTTTTCCAGCGCGGTAAAATCTGGTAAGAGGTGGTGAAACTGATAGATAAAGCCCAGTTCGCGGTTGCGCAGATCGGCGCGGGCGGCGGCGGAGAGCTGGCTCATCGGCTGGCCGGAAAAGATAACGTCGCCGGAGGTCGGCGTATCCAGCCCGCCAAGCAGATGCAGCAGCGTACTTTTGCCGGAACCGGAGGTACCGACAATCGCCATCATCTCGCCCTCCTCAATGCTGAAGCTGACATCATGCAACACGTCGGTTTGCACGGTGCCTTCCTGATAGCGTTTGCACAGGTTGTCGCATTGCAGCAGGATCTTATTCATAACGTAAAGCCTCAGCGGGTTGAGTGGCGGCAGCGCGCCATGAAGGATACAACGTAGAGAGTAATGCCAGCACCATTGCCACCAGGGCAATCACAATGACCTGCAGCGGCTCAATGGCCACCGGCAGCGCGGCGCCGTCGAGGAACGCGCCGATAATCGGCATCAAATTATTCAGCTGGCTGGCCAGCAGCGCGCCCAGCCCGGCGCCAAGCAGCGCGCCGACGATCCCGGCGCTGGCCCCCTGAACCATAAAGACCAGCATGATCTGCCGCGGCGTCAGGCCAAGGGTCTGGAGAATCGCCACCTCGCCCTGCTTTTCCATCACCATCATTCCCAGAGAGGTAATGATGTTAAAGGCGGCGACGGCGACGATCAGGCTCAGCAGCAGGCCCATCATATTTTTTTCCATCCGCACGGCCTGGAACAGCTCGCCTTTACGCTCGCGCCAGTCCTGCCATTTGGTCCCTTCCGGCAGCGTCTGCTGGCTGAGGGTATCCACCTGTAAAGGCTGATTCAGCCACAGCCGCCAGCCGGTAATATTTCCCTGCGGGTAGCGCATCAGGCGCGAGGCGTCGTCGATGTTGGTCAACATTTGATAACCATCGACTTCACTGCTGGCGGCAAAGGTACCGATTACGTTAAACAGGCGCTGGCTGGGAAGCCGCCCCATCGGGGTAAACTGGCTGGCGGAAGGCACCATCACGCGGATTTGATCGCCGCGATTGACGCCCAGCTGTCCTGCCAGCTGCTCGCCCAGGATGACGTTATACTTGCCGGCCTGCAGATCGCTCTGCTTGACGTTAACCAGGTAGGGCGTCAGGGGATCTTTTTGCGCCGGGTCGATGCCGAGCATCACGCCGACCGCCACGCTGCGGGCGCTTTGCAGCACAACATCGCCGGTGGTCAGCGGCGCCACGCGGGTGACCCCCTGTAATCTGGCCGCGCTTTCCGGCAGCTGTTGCGGGTTTACAGACCCCTGCTTGGCGCTAAGAATGGCCTGCGGCATCAGCCCCAGGATGTTGTTTTGCAGCTCGCGTTCAAAGCCGTTCATCACCGAAAGAACGGTCACCAGCGCCATCACGCCAAGCGTAATGCCGATGGTCGAAAGCCAGGAGACGAAACGACCGAAGCGGTCGGCTGCGCGCCCACGCATATAGCGAAGGCCGATAAAGAGTGCGGCAGGTTGATACATGTAATCCATCTGATTGCTGATAGCCGATGCCCGAGTATATAAGCGATTATGGGCAGCGTAAATGACTGATACCTGTAGATTTTATTGACAAAAATAGCAAAAAATCAATATAAACAACAAGATAGACAGGTAAGTCATTATTTAACTTTACGCTTATCGGAGTTCGTTACATTTTTGGCCACGACAGGATGTTTGCGATACGGGTTGGCGAATCCGGGTCGATCGCGGATAATCTCACTATTGAATATCAGCGAGTTGCCCTCCATATCGGCAGAGCGAATACCCAAGAGATCATGATACCGTCTATGCCTGAACAATACCGATACTCTCTGCCGGTTAAAGCCGGCGATCAGCGCCAGATTGGCGAACTGACCGGCGCGGCCTGCGCCACTCTGGTGGCGGAAATGGCCGAGCGCCACGGCGGACCGGTGGTACTGATTGCCCCCGATATGCAAAACGCCCTGCGTCTGAATGATGAAATCAGGCAGTTTACCGATAGCATGGTGGCGGGCCTGGCGGATTGGGAAACCCTCCCCTACGATAGCTTTTCCCCTCACCAGGACATTATCTCTTCCCGTCTCGCCACCCTGTACCAGCTCCCGACCATGGAACGCGGCGTATTAATTATCCCGGTCAGCACCCTGATGCAGCGCGTCTGTCCGCATAATTTCCTCCACGGCCACGCGCTGGTGATGAAAAAAGGCCAGCGCCTGTCGCGGGATGCGCTGCGCTCCCAGCTGGATAGCGCCGGCTATCGTCATGTCGACCAGGTGATGGAGCACGGCGAGTACGCCACGCGCGGCGCATTGCTTGACCTGTTTCCTATGGGCAGCGAGCAGCCCTACCGTCTCGATTTTTTTGATGATGAGATAGACAGCCTGCGTCTGTTCGACGTCGACAGCCAGCGTACGCTGGAGGAAGTCGCCAGCATTAACCTGCTTCCGGCGCACGAATTCCCGACGGATCAGGCCGCTATCGAGCTATTCCGCAGCCAGTGGCGCGACCGCTTTGAGGTCAAACGCGACGCCGAGCATATTTATCAGCAGGTCAGTAAAGGCACGCTGCCCGCGGGAATCGAATACTGGCAGCCGCTGTTCTTTAACGAGCCGCTGCCGCCGCTGTTCAGCTATTTCCCGGCGAAAACGCTGATCGTTAATACCGGCGATCTGGAGGCCAGCGCCGAACGCTTCCAGAACGAAACCCGCGCCCGCTTTGAAAACCGCGGCGTCGACCCGATGCGCCCGCTTTTGCCGCCGGAACAGCTGTGGCTGCGCAGCGATGAGCTGTTTAGCGAGCTCAAAAAATGGCCGCGCGTCCAGCTCAAAACCGAGCGTCTGGCGGAAAAAGCCGCCAACACCAATCTCGGTTATCAGAAATTACCCGAGCTGGCGATCCAGGCGCAGAACAAAGCGCCGCTGGATAACCTGCGCCGATTCCTCGAGTCCTTCAGCGGGCCGGTGATTTTTTCGGTCGAGAGCGAGGGGCGTCGAGAGGCGCTTGGCGAAATGCTGGCGCGTATTAAGATCGCGCCAAAGCATATCCTGCGTCTTGAAGAGGCGACGGGTAATGGCCGCTATCTGATGATCGGCGCCGCCGAGCATGGGTTCGTCGATAGCCAGCGTAATCTGGCGCTGATTTGCGAAAGCGACCTGCTGGGCGAGCGCGTCGCGCGCCGTCGTCAGGACTCTCGCCGCACCATCAATCCCGATACGTTGATTCGTAACCTGGCGGAGCTGCATATCGGCCAACCGGTGGTGCACCTTGAGCATGGAGTTGGGCGCTACGCCGGAATGACCACCCTTGAAGCGGGCGGCATCAACGGCGAATACCTGATGCTGACCTACGCCAACGATGCCAAACTGTACGTGCCGGTGTCGTCGCTGCATCTGATTAGCCGCTATGCGGGCGGCGCGGAAGAGAATGCGCCGCTGCATAAACTGGGCGGCGACGTCTGGGCGCGGGCGCGGCAGAAAGCGGCCGAGAAAGTGCGCGACGTGGCCGCCGAACTGCTGGATATCTACGCTCAGCGTGCGGCGAAAGCGGGCTACGCGTTTAAACATGATAAAGAGCAATATCAGCTGTTCTGCGACGGCTTCCCGTTCGAGACCACGCCCGATCAGGCGCAGGCTATTAACGCCGTACTAAGCGATATGTGTCAGCCGCTGGCGATGGACCGTCTGGTGTGCGGCGATGTCGGCTTCGGCAAAACGGAAGTGGCGATGCGCGCCGCGTTTCTGGCGGTTGAAAACCATAAGCAGGTGGCGGTGCTGGTGCCGACCACCCTGCTCGCCCAGCAGCACTTCGATAACTTTCGCGATCGCTTCGCCAACTGGCCGGTGCGCATCGAGATGCTCTCGCGCTTTCGTAGCGCCAAAGAGCAGGCGCAGATCCTCGAGCAGGTCGCGGAAGGGAAAGTCGATATTCTTATCGGCACCCATAAACTGCTGCAGCCGGACGTTAAGCTGCGCGATCTCGGCCTGCTGATTGTTGATGAAGAGCACCGCTTCGGCGTGCGCCATAAAGAGCGCATCAAGGCGATGCGCGCCGACGTCGATATCCTGACCCTGACCGCCACGCCTATTCCGCGTACGCTGAATATGGCGATGAGCGGTATGCGCGATCTGTCGATCATCGCCACCCCGCCCGCCCGCCGTCTGGCGGTCAAAACGTTCGTCCGCGAATATGACGCGCTGGTGGTCCGCGAGGCGATCCTGCGTGAGGTACTGCGCGGCGGCCAGGTTTACTACCTCTATAATGACGTGGAAAACATCCAGAAAGCCGCCGAGAGGCTGGCGGAGCTGGTGCCGGAAGCGCGCATTACCATCGGTCACGGCCAGATGCGCGAGCGCGAACTCGAACGGGTGATGAACGATTTTCATCACCAGCGCTTTAACGTGCTGGTGTGCACCACCATTATCGAGACCGGGATCGACATTCCAACGGCGAACACCATTATTATCGAGCGCGCCGATCACTTCGGTCTCGCACAGCTGCACCAGCTGCGCGGTCGCGTCGGTCGTTCGCACCATCAGGCCTATGCCTGGCTGCTGACGCCGCATCCGAAGGCGATGACCACCGATGCGCAAAAACGCCTTGAGGCTATTGCATCGCTGGAAGATCTCGGCGCTGGTTTCGCGCTGGCAACGCATGACCTCGAAATTCGCGGCGCGGGTGAACTGTTGGGCGAGGATCAGAGCGGTTCCATGGAAACCATCGGCTTCTCCCTCTATATGGAGCTGCTGGAAAATGCCGTTGACGCGCTGAAAGCAGGCCGCGAACCCTCGCTGGAGGATCTTACCAGTCAGCAGACCGAAGTTGAGCTACGGATGCCGTCGCTGCTGCCGGACGACTTTATCCCGGATGTGAATACGCGCCTGTCGTTCTACAAACGCATTGCCAGTGCGAAGAACGAGAATGAGCTGGAGGAGATCAAAGTCGAGCTTATCGATCGCTTTGGCCTGCTGCCCGATCCGGCAAGAAACCTGCTCGATATCGCCCGACTGCGCCAGCAGGCGCAGAAGCTGGGGATCCGCAAGCTGGAGAGCAACGAAAAGGGCGGCACCATTGAGTTTAACGAGAAGAATAACGTGAACCCGATGTGGCTAATTGGCCTGTTGCAAAAGCAGCCTCAGCACTATCGCCTGGATGGCCCAACGCGCCTCAAGTTTACGCAGGACCTTGCCGAGCGTAAAACGCGGATGGAGTGGGTGCGCCAGTTTATGCGCCAGCTCGAAGAGAACGCCGCCGCCTGATAGCAGGCGGGATACGGCCTGTGCGTCGTATCCCGCCCCTCCCCACTTGTTCGGCAAAATTTACAAACATTTTGCAATCCCTCTGAACTTCCAGACACTCTCTTCGCCATAATCTCAGGGACTTTTCGTATAAAAATAACCACTTACTTATTATGGAATTAGGGTGATGAAAAGCTTTACGCGAATTTCTCTCTGGCTGGGGATGATAGCTATCGCCGCCGCGCTGGCGCTGCCCGCTCGCGCCAATACCTGGCCCCTGCCGCCTCCGGGCAGCCGTCTGGTCGGGCAAAACCAGTTTCATGTCGTCGAGAACAACGGCGGCTCCCTCGAAGCGATCGCCAAAAAGTACAACGTCGGTTTTCTGGCCCTGCTCCAGGCTAACCCCGGGGTGGATCCGTATGTTCCACGAGCCGGTAGCGTGCTGACGATTCCGCTGCAAACCCTGCTGCCCGACGCGCCGCGCGAAGGATTAGTCCTTAACCTGGCCGAACTTCGCCTCTATTACTATCCGCCAGGAAGAAGTGAAGTAACCGTTTATCCTATCGGCATTGGCCAGCTCGGCGGCGACACCATCACGCCGACGATGGTCACCACCGTCTCCGACAAACGCGCCAACCCGACCTGGACGCCGACGGCCAATATTCGCGCCCGCTATAAAGCAATGGGCATTGACCTGCCTGCCGTCATGCCCGCTGGCCCGGATAACCCCATGGGGCACCACGCTATTCGCCTGGCGGCGTACGGCGGCGTGTATCTGCTGCACGGCACCAACGCCGACTTCGGCATCGGCATGCGCGTCAGCTCCGGCTGTATTCGCCTGCGCGATGACGACATCAAAGCGTTGTACAACGAAATCACCCCGGGAACGAAGGTGACGATTATCAATACGCCAATCAAGGTGTCCGTGGAGCCGAACGGCACCCGTCTGGTGGAGGTCCATCAGCCGCTGTCAAAACATATTGATGACGACCCGCAGACGCTGCCCATTACCCTTACCGACAGCATGCAGGCGTTTAAGCAGGCACAGTTGACCGACACCGAGGTAATGGAACGCGCGATGATGCTGCGTTCGGGCATGCCGATTGACGTCACCCGCCACCATCGCGTAACGGAGCAGTCGCTCTAGTTCGCTAAACTGCCGACGAAAAAAAACCGCCTTCAGTTCACTGAGGCGGTTTTTTTTATGGCAATAATCAAACAGGGTCCTGCTTTTCTGCGGGTTGCGGCGCCATATAAGGGGTGGGCACCGCCTCTCGTCAGAGAACAACGTACTTCTTACTTTACGCGGACTGCTGAAGGGGGTCAGAACCGCGCGTAGTCAGTGGCATAACAGGGGTAGCGCAACAAATTATTTGTAGATAACCGCAGTCCCGTGAAGGGTGTTAGGACCGGTTACGGACGTAATACGGTAAGAGGTTGCGCCCATCTCTTCCGCTTTTTGCGCCAGCTGATCTTCCAGTGAACCCAGGTTGGTCCCGGCTGAGGCGGAAACGGTACCGATTTTATGCTGACCCGCCGGCGTTGACTGAACTTCTACAGCGGCGAAGCTGGCGAAAGAGAGTGAGCTAAGAACAGCGGCGATAGCGAGTGTTTTAACGTTTTTCATGATTGTTATACCTGTGCAGATGAATGTTTTTGTAGGGGCGAACGCATTTAATTAACGATCGATAGGGAAATGATAATGTGATCTAAGTCACACGTCAAACTATTTTTATAACGACCGTTTAACTATTTATAAACAGCTTAAAATTCATACATATATGAATTATTTATTTTTAGAGCAACATCGCTGGTAGCACGTAAGGTTTATTTTTATAATGCCCTTTCAACAAACCAACACAGGTACAGCGGCACCATGACAACTGACGTTCAAAGTTGCACAAAAAAAAGCCGTGGCCGACCTAAAGTGTTCGACAGGGAAGCGGCGCTGGATAAGGCCATGACACTCTTCTGGCAGCACGGCTATGAAGCGACCTCTCTCGCCGATTTAGTGGAGGCGACGGGCGCAAAAGCGCCTACGCTCTACGCGGAATTTGTGAATAAAGAGGGGTTGTTTCGCGCGGTGCTGGATCGCTACATCGCGCGTTTTGCCGCCAGGCACGAAGCGCTCCTCTTTGACGAAGAGAAAAGCGTCGATCGAGCATTACGCGACTACTTCACCGCCGTCGCGACTTGCTTTACCAGCAAAGAAACGCCGGCAGGCTGCTTTATGATTAATACCTCCGCAGCGCTGGCGGCGGCGTCCACCGATATCGCCAATACCGTTAAGTCCCGGCACGCGATGCAGGAACAAACGCTAACGCAGTTTCTCCAGCAGCGGCAGCTGCGCGGCGAGCTGCCGCCAGACGGCGACGTACGTCAGCTGGCGCAGTTCCTCAACTGCATATTACAAGGCATGTCGATCAGCGCCCGCGAAGGCGCCGACTTCACTAAAATCATGCAAATCGCCGAAACCACGCTGCGTCTGTGGCCCCAGGTTCTTCAGCGCTAACACCTCGCTTACCGGTGGGCTCCCCACCGGTTCCCCTCCCCTTTATCCCTACATAACGCAATGTTTTCAGTCATTTATTTTGTTCATTTCGCGAGAATGATATTGATAACAATAATCAATACGGGCAAAATTCGGTGTTAAACGTTTCTGTATATTTCACCGTGTAACAACCGGTACGCCCGTACCGAATAACGAAAACAACGATATCGTAAGCCCTAAATAATTCGAGTTGCAGGACATGGCACTTGTGCCTTGATCTGCGCTAGCGCTGGCCCCGTAGGGGCGAGGCCCATGGATGGGCCGAGTAATCCGCAGTCAACACACCTGCAACTTGAAGAATGACGGGCATAAACTCATAAAAGGAATGAGCATGAACAAGCGTCTCTGGGTGCTTAACCCACTGCTGCTGGCAACCGCCCTGCCCGCCTGGGCCGCTGATGACAGCATGATCGTCAGCGCAAACCGAACGCACCGCACCGTCGCTGAAATGGCCCAGACCACCTGGGTTATCGAAGGCCAGGAAATTGAACAGCAAGTTCAGGGCGGAAAAGAATTTAAAGACGTGCTGGCGCAGCTGATCCCCGGCATCGACGTCAGCAGCCAGGGACGCACCAACTACGGCATGAATATGCGCGGCCGCGCGATCGTCGTGCTGATTGACGGCGTTCGCCTTAACTCCTCCCGTACCGACAGCCGCCAGCTGGATTCTATCGATCCGTTTAACATTGAGCATATCGAGGTGATCTCCGGCGCCACATCGCTGTACGGCGGCGGTAGTACCGGCGGCCTTATTAATATCGTCACCAAAAAGGGCCAGCAGGAGCGCCAGGTCGACCTGGAGCTGGGGAGCAAAACCGGTTTTGCCAACAGCAACGATCATGATGAACGCGTGGCGGCAGCGGTCAGCGGCGGTACCGACCACGCTTCCGGCCGTTTATCGGTCGCCTATCAGCGTTTTGGCGGCTGGTATGATGGCAATAATGATGCGCTGATCCTTGATAATACCCAGACCGGGCTTCAACATTCCGACCGCCTGGATGTGATGGGAACGGGAACCATTGAGATTGACGAGAACCGTCAGCTGCAGCTGGTAACCCAGTACTATAAAAGCCAGGGCGACGATTACGGTCTGTACCTCGGGAAAAATATGTCGGCGGTGACCGGCGACGGCAAAGCCTTTACCACCGATGGCCTGAACTCCGACCGCGTCCCCGGCACCGAACGTCACCTGATAAGCCTGCAGTATTCCGATGCCGATTTCCTCGGCCAGAATCTGGTCAGCCAGGTCTATTATCGTGATGAATCCCTGACTTTTTACCCTTTCCCTACGCTCAGCAAAGGCCAGGTCAGCAGCTTCTCCTCTTCAAAGCAGGATACCGATCAGTACGGCGCGAAGATCACCCTGAATAGCCAGCCGCTGGATGGCTGGGATCTGACCTGGGGAGTGGACGCCGACCACGAAACCTTCAACGCCAATCAGATGTTCTTCGATTTGGGCCAGTCTATGTCTTCCGGCGGTCTGAATAACCAGGCTATCTACACCACCGGCCGTTATCCCGGCTACAGCATTACCAACCTGGCGCCGTTCCTGCAGTCCAGCTATGACCTGAACGACATCTTCACTATCAGCGGCGGCGTACGTTATCAGTGGACGGAAAACCGGGTCGATGATTTTGTCGGCTATGCCCAACAGCAGGATGTCGCCAGCGGCAAGGTCAGCTCTGCGGATGCCATTCCGGGCGGAAAAACCGATTACGACAACTTCCTGTTTAACGCCGGGATTGTCGCCCATCTCACCGATCGCCAGCAGACCTGGTTTAACTTCTCTCAGGGCGTTGAGCTGCCGGATCCGGGCAAATACTACGGCATCGGAAAGTACGGCGCGGCGGTCAACGGCCACCTTCCGCTTCTCTCAAGCGTGAACGTTGGCGATTCGCCGCTGCAGGGAATTAAAGTTAACTCGTACGAACTGGGCTGGCGCTACACCGGCGATAATCTGCGCACTCAGCTGGCGGCTTACTATTCGACCTCCGATAAAACGATCGTCGTTAACCGTACCGATATGACCATCGATGTGCAGTCCGATAAACGCCGTATTTATGGCGTAGAGGGCGCGGTGGATTACTACTTCCCGAACAGCGACTGGAGCGCCGGAGCTAACTTTAACGTGCTGAAATCGCAGGTGAAAAGCGACGGTAGCTGGCAGAAGTGGGACGTCACTCTCGCCTCGCCGTCAAAAGCCACCGCGTGGGTGGGCTGGGCGCCGGAGCCGTGGTCGCTGCGGGTGCAGAGCCAGCAGGTGTTTGATATCAGCGATGCCAGCGGTAATAAGCTCGATGGCTACAATACGGTAGACTTTATCGGCAGCTACGCGCTCCCTCTCGGCAAGCTGACCTTCAGCATTGAGAACCTGCTCAATGAAGATTATGTCACCCTCTGGGGCCAGCGCGCGCCGCTGCTGTATAGCCCGACCTACGGCAGCAGCTCTCTCTACGAGTATAAAGGTCGCGGACGCACCTTCGGCCTGAACTACGCTTTGAGCTTCTGATAAAAAAAGCCCCTCAGCCAGAGAGCCTGAGGGGCGAATAAAGATACACATCTTTTTTACGCTTTGTTAGTCAGAATCAGTTGGCCATTACTGTCCAGCGGGATTTGCGTACCAGGGTCGCGATCCATACGGATTTTGCCCTGCTGGTCGCCGATTTTGTAAGTGACATCGTAGCCGAGCATTTTTTCTGATTTATCGTACACCGTTTTGCAGCGCTGCTGCGTCGTGGTGTAGGTATCCCCTTCCTGCATTGAGCCCTGAATCTGGTTACCGGCATAGCCGCCGCCCAGCGCGCCCACGACGGTGGCAACGTCGCGGCCGCGTCCGCCGCCGAACTGATGGCCAATAACCCCGCCGGCCACCGCGCCCAGCACGGATCCGGCGATGCGGTTTTCATCCTGCACCGGTCGACGATGGGTCACGGTGACGTTCCGGCACTCCTGACGCGGGGTTTTGACGCTCTCTTTTATCGGCGTACTGGATACTACCTGTGCATACTGCGGGCCGCGATCTAACACGTTAAGACCGGCAACGGCTGCGACGCCCAGCGCGGCAGCCACGCCAATTCCTATACCCGCCAACATTGATTTATTCACGGGACTTCCTCCTTCGTTGCTATTGCCCCTAATTTTGCAATCCAGGCATCAGGCTTGCAAATAAGAAAGCGGATGAAAAGTGCGTGAACGTGTGGCAAATCAACGGGATTCGGAGGAATCTGAGAGGGTTTCCCGGCAAGGAAAGGAGGATATTCTGGTTATGAGTCTCTTAATGCGAAAAGCAAACGGGCGGACAAAACCTTCTGGCTTTGCCGCCCAGAGACATTAATGCAGCTTCAGGCGCGGACGAATAATGCGGTTGATACGTCCTACCAGCATCATCAAGCCGGTTTTAAAGTAGCCGTGCAGCGCAATCTGGTGCATGCGATACAGAGAGATATAGACGAAGCGCGCAATGCGACCTTCGATCATCATTGAACCGCGCATCAGGTTGCCCATCAGGCTGCCCACGGTGGAATAGTTAGAGAGCGACACCAGCGAACCGTGATCTTTATAGGTATAAGCTTTCAGCGGCTTACCTTTCATCTGCGCCAGAATATTGTGCAGGGCGCAGGTCGCCATCTGGTGCGCAGCCTGAGCGCGCGGCGGGACAAAACCGCCTTCCGGGCGCGCGCAGGACGCGCAGTCGCCGATGGCGTAAATATCCGCATCGCGCGTCGTTTGCAGCGTCGGTTCGACCACCAGTTGGTTAATACGGTTAGTCTCCAGTCCGCCAATCTCTTTCATAAAGTCCGGCGCCTTAATCCCGGCCGCCCAGACCATCAGGTCAGCGTTGATAAATTCGCCTTCTTTCGTGTGCAGACCGTTTGCATCGGCGCTGGTGACCATGGTTTTGGTCAATACGCGAACGCCAAGCTTGGTCAGCTCGCTGTGCGCAGCGCCGGAAATGCGCGGCGGCAGCGCGGGCAGAATACGCTCGCCAGCTTCAACCAACGTCACGTTCAGAGCTTCATTAGTCAGACCTTTGTAGCCGTAGCTGTGCAGCTGTTTCACCGCATTGTGCAGCTCGGCCGACAGCTCAACGCCGGTCGCGCCGCCGCCGACGATGGCGATATTCACCTTGCCGTTCGCCCCGAGGTTCGCCGAATACTTGAGGAACAGATCCAGCATTTCCTGATGGAAACGACGCGCCTGATGAGGATTATCGAGGAAGATGCAGTTCTCTTTCACGCCAGGCGTGTTGAAGTCGTTCGACGTACTTCCCAGCGCCATGACCAGCGTGTCGTAAGGCAGCTTACGCTCGGGCACCAGCAGCTCGCCCTTCTCGTTATGCAGCTCGGCGAGGGTGATCGTTTTGGTTTCACGGTTAATATCCACCACCGATCCCAGCTGGAACTGGAAGTCGTGGTTACGGGCGTGAGCAAGGTAGCTCAGCGCGTCTACACCTTCATCAAGTGAACCGGTCGCCACTTCATGCAGCAGCGGTTTCCACAGGTGGCTGTGGTTACGATCAACCAGCGTGATTTTGGCCTTTTTATTACGGCCCAGCTTTTTACCCAACTGGGTAGCCAGCTCCAGCCCACCGGCACCACCACCCACAATCACTATTTTTTTCAATGGCGTAGTCACGCGACCCCCTAAAATTATTAACCAATTGTTAACTAAAAGTTATACATATAACCTTTAATTAACAACAGGTTACGGCAGTGAAACCATTCAGCGAGATCGAGAATAACATGAACGGTGCATTGGTCATACCAAAATTGATATGCATCAAGTTTTACCGCATATTTTTTGAGCGCAGAATCGCAAAAATGAATAAAAAAAGCCCGCGATGTTTTCACATTGCGGGCCGGCGCGCGTTTAGCCGAGGGTTTTGAAGGCTTTTATGCGCTGGAGATGCGGGGAGATATTCTTGAACTTGTGGGTCTGTTCTTCATCCCAGATTATCTCATAGTAATGGTGCAGCAGGTCCGCCGAACGCTGGCTATTCAGCGCTTCGTCCTGACGAGATAGCACCACCAGGCAGCGATCGCGGTTTTTTTCGCGGAAATTATTCACGCATTTGGTGGCAATATCCGCATACTCTTCCGGCCGATCAATTTTCCCTTCCATGTTTTCATTGGGAAACAGGTTCGGGTTAAAAATGGCCTGGCGGATATCGCAAAGAAAGCCAATTCGCTCCGCCCAGAAGCCGCCGAGACCCACGCCGCAAATCAGCGGCCGATCGTCGGCGCTCAGCTGCAGCATCTTATCGACCTCTTTTAATAAGTGCTGCATATCATGTTTGGGATGCCGCGTGCTGTAGCTAATCAACCGAACATCGGGGTCAATAAACTGAAGCTGAAGCACCTTCTCATGGTTACCGGGGCTGTTTGAGTCAAAACCATGTAAATAGATAATCATCGCATCCTCACCAGACAACAACGCCTTTCAGGTTTATTACGCGGATTTCGCCTCTTGCCAGCGCGCGTGAAGCTGCTCAAGCTGCGCGCTGATCGTCTTCCAGCGGGCGGAATCCCTTAACGCCTGACGGCTAAAGGAACCTTTATGATACAATTTCGTAACACGTTCTGCTTTGATCGGCGACAGGTTATCCAGCACGCTGACCGCACCCTTACGATTATTGCAGACAAGGATCATATCGCAACCCGCATCCAGCGATGCCTGGCCGCGCTCGGCGTAGCTGCCCATAATCGCCGCCCCTTCCATCGACAGATCGTCAGAGAAAATCACCCCTTCAAATCCCAGCTCACCGCGCAGAACCGTTTTTAGCCAGTGCGCAGATCCGCTGGCCGGACGCGGGTCAACGTCGCTGTAGATGACGTGAGCGGGCATGATCGCATCAAGCCGCTGCTCGCCAATCAGCGTACGGAAGATGGCCATATCTCTGGCGCGAATTTCCGCTTCCGCGCGCGGATCGCGCGGCGTCTCTTTATGGGAATCGGCCGTCACCGCGCCGTGTCCGGGAAAGTGCTTACCGGTGGTTTTCATTCCCGCGGCGTGCATGCCGTCAATAAAATGACGAGCTATCGCCAGGGCTTTGTCGGGATCGTCGTGATAGGATCGCTCGCCAATAGCGGCGCTGATATGCCCAACGTCCAGAACCGGCGCAAAGCTGATATCAATATCCATGGCGATCATTTCGCTGGCCATCAGCCAGCCGGCCTCTGCGGCCAGCTTACCGCCCTCCTCCATGCCGAGCAGCGCGGCGAAAGATTGCGCCGCGGGAAGGCGGGTAAAGCCCTCGCGGAAACGCTGTACGCGCCCGCCTTCCTGATCTACCGCCACCACCAGATGGTTGCGCGAGGCCTCGCGGATCTGGCGGACCAGCTCACGCAGCTGCGCCGGATCGTGATAGTTGCGGGTAAACAGGATCAGCCCGCCAACCAAAGGATGCGCCAGAATCTCACGCTCTTCCGCATCCAGTTCAAAACCTTCGACATCCAACATTACCGGGCCCACATCCACCTCTCTTATCCTTTTACTTTTTGTCTAACTGGCGCCATACCTCATCCGCCAGCGCAATAAACTGTCGGTCACCGGTTTGCTGCCAGCGTCGCTCGTACCAGCCCGCCATCAGCAGCTGCACCCACGGACGCCAGCGCTGAATTTGCCGCCAGAGCTGAAGCTCATCGATGCTCGCCCGTCTCGCGTATTCTGCGGCTAGCCGACGATGCGCGGCGGGCTCGATCCACACCGCCGCCAGCTCCAGCGCAACATCGCCATCGCCCGCATATTCCCAGTCAATCAGCCGCAGCCCCGCCTCGCCGTGAACGATGTTGCCCGCATGGACATCCATATGTAACGGGGCGAGACGCAGCGGCCGGGGCTCGCCGCGACGCAGCAGCCGTTTGTGCCAACGTAGCCACTGCGGTGTGCGCCGCGCGGGGCTGCACTGTTGCCAGTAGCGCTCAAGCAGCGGCCGCAGCGCGATACGCCAGCCAAAGCGCGGCTGTCGGTGCAGATGATACAGTAACCCTGCGAGCGCCGGACACTCCGGTAATGCGTTAACCACATCGCCTGAGCAATATTCCACCACCATCCAGGCGGGAGAATAAAACACCGGCGCGGGCGCTAACGAATCGGGAAGGCGTGACAGAACGTGATATTGACGGCGAAAGTCGCAGGCCGGCGCATGCGGATCGTGCGGCTGGCGCAGCACCCGCTTTTGCCGACCATCGCTGAGAATGCAGCTGCCGCCGCTCAGCCCGTTTTGGGGCGGCGCGGCGACAGGCGTATAGCGCGGGAAAAAGCGCGACAGCACTTCGTCGCGCGTGAGCTTATTGTTGCTGAACAGCACCTTTGCCTGACCAGATAATTTCGCCGGTCTGGACCAGCATTAGCTGCATTTTCAGCTCAGGGGAATTAACGTTGCCGGTCGCGTTGGAATAGAGCACGTACTGTGCGCCAACGGTACGCGCAATGCCCATCGCTTTACTGCGGCTGCCAAGGCTATCCTGCGGCGACAGGCCAAGCTGCTGTTTGGCTACGCCCAGCTGCTGCTGCGAGACCAGGGTGAATTTTCCATTGCCTTCCAGCGCGTTGCGCAGCGCCGTGGTGGCCTCTCCCGCATTCAACGTGCCGTTGGTGCGGTTATTGACGCTGTCGACCAGCAAAATGCTGCCCGCATTTACGCCGCTGGCCTGCAGCATCTGCCCTATCATCGGCTGCACCGCGGAATTCCAGTCAAAATGACGCACGCGCGGCGCCGGCTGCGCTGGCTGCTCGCCGTGTTCAATCGGACCCGGCTGCGTAGGTATCACGGGAATAGTCGGCACAGTCGGCTGCGGCTGAACGGGCTGCTGCGGCTTCGGCTGCGCTTCCTCAACGGGAGCGGGTTCCTGACGTTGACCCACGCATCCGGCAAGGAATATCGCCAGTGCGGTAACTAATGCATAGCGACATAGTTTAATCATTACGATTACCTCTTACAGATAAAGATAAAGACGGGCCTTGTGCGCCCCCAGAATATTGGCGCTGCCATAAAGCGTAACGGAAGAGTGCGCAGGCACCGTTATGCTGCGCGCGGACTCCAGCGGATGCATTTCCAGCCCTCTGGCGTCATACCAGAAAAAGCGATAATGCACGGTCACCGGTACCTGGCGTTCATTGAACAATCGGGTGGTCGCCGTCGCCTGAATCTCGGATGCGGTCACCGTCGGTACTTCAGCGCTGATGCCCGCTGCCAGTACGTTTGATTCCATCACCAGACTTTGCTGATCGCTGACCGGAATTTCCGGATGTGAACTGCACCCGACCAGTAACGTCACGGCCAGAAGTGCGCCGAAGTGGGCTGCGCGCATGAATGTTAACCTTTATGAGCCAGCATCGGGCCTAACGGACGGCCGCCCAGCAGGTGCATATGGACATGGTAGACCTCCTGGCCCCCGTGGCGATTGCAGTTGACGATCAGGCGATAGCCATCGTCGGCAAGCCCCTCATCGCGGGCGATTTTCGCCGCGACGGTCATCATGCGTCCCAGGGCAAGCTCGTGCTCTGCGGTCACATCGTTGACGGTGGGAATCAGGATATTGGGAACGATCAGAATATGGGTTGGCGCCTGCGGAGAGATGTCGCGAAAAGCGGTCACGAGCTCATCCTGATAAACCACATCCGACGGGATCTCCCGGCGAATGATTTTGCTGAAAATCGTTTCTTCTGCCATGACTGATTCCTTAATAATTTTTATACCGTGCTCTGGCCTGCCTCTGCAGGTAAACGCGGATGCACAGGATTCCCCTAAGAGTATGAGCGAGTTACTCCCCCTCTTTCAACCTGAATGCGTTTTTTCTTACGCGACCAAGCGCTTAGCTGCTGACGGATTAAGCGTTTCTTCGCTGTATGCCCCCCCGGTACCGGTCAACAAGACCCGGGTACAGCCGTTTTCCCGCTTGTTTACACATTAAATATTAATGCGTATATTTCTCATTTGCATTCAAAGCAAATACAGTGCACTGACGATCTACCGCGGCCATCGCGCCGCAGCAAATAACAACAATCACACGATCAAGGGCTTATGATGTCTCTCTCCACCAACTTTCGGGATGGGCGTAACGCGCCGTCCCTGCTTGCTATGGGTATCGCGCTGGCGATCTTTCCCAACCTCAGTCAGGCAGCCGGCACGTCCGAAGACACTATTATTGTAGAAGGTTCCGCAGATAGCGCCTCGGAGACACAAGAGCAGGACTACAGCGTCAGAACCACCTCAGCCGGGACTAAAATGGAGATGGCCCAGCGCGATATCCCGCAATCGGTCAGTATCATTACCGAACAGCGGATGCGGGATCAGCAGCTGCAAACGCTGGGCGACGTCATGGACCATACCATGGGGATCAGCAGCAGCCAGGCGGACTCAGACCGCACCAGCTATTATTCCCGCGGTTTTGAGATCGACAATTATATGGTCGATGGCATTCCGACCTGGTTTGAATCTCGCTGGAATCTGGGCGACGCGCTTTCCGATATGGCCCTCTTCGAACGGGTTGAGGTCGTACGCGGCGCCAACGGCTTGCTGACCGGTACCGGCAACCCTGCCGCGTCGGTCAATATGATCCGCAAGCACGCGACCAGTCGGGAGTTCAAGGGAAATGTCTCTGCGGAGTACGGCAGCTGGAATAAGCAGCGCTACGTTGCTGATATGCAAAGCCCGCTGACTGACGATGGCAGCGTACGGGCGCGCATTATCGCCGGTTATCAAAATAATGACTCGTGGCTGGATCGCTATAACAGCGAAAAAACGTTCTTCTCCGGCATTCTTGATGCCGATCTCGGTACGTCGTCCGCTTTATCCGCTGGCTACGAGTATCAGCGTATCGACGTGAATAGCCCGACATGGGGTGGCCTGCCTCGCTGGAATACCGATGGCAGCAAGAACCGCTATGACCGCGCCCACAGCACCGCGCCCGACTGGGCCTATAACGACAAAGAGATCAACAAGGTCTTCGTCACGCTGAAACAGCGCTTTGCCGATACCTGGCAGGCAACGCTGAATGCCACCCATTCTGAGATCACGTTCGACAGCAAGATGATGTACGTTGACGCGTACGTCAACAAAGCGACCGGAATGCTGGTGGGCCCCTATAGCAGCTACGGCCCGGGCTATGATTACGTCGGCGGTACCGGCTGGAATAGCGGCAAACGTAAAGTCGACGCCGTTGACCTGTTCGCCGACGGCGGCTACGACCTGTTTGGTCGCCAGCACAACCTGATGATCGGCACCAGCTACAGTAAACAAAACAACCGCTATTTCAGTTCGTGGGCAAACGTCTTTCCCGATGAGGTTGGCAGCTTCTATAGCTTCAATAGCGCGACATTCCCGGAAACCAGCTGGGGCCCGCAGAGCCTGGCGCAGGACGATACCACGCGAATGAAGTCGCTGTATGCGGCGACGCGTTTTTCCCTGCTTGACCCGCTGCATCTGATTCTTGGCGTCCGCTATAACAACTGGAGCATCGAGACGCTAACCTACACGATGGAGAAAAACCATACCACCCCGTACGCCGGGCTGGTTTACGACATCAACGACAGCTGGTCGGCCTACACCAGCTATACCTCGGTCTTCCAGCCGCAGAATAAGCGCGATAGTTCCGGAAAATACCTGACCCCGGTTACCGGAAACAACTATGAAGTGGGCCTGAAGTCGGACTGGATGGACAGCCGGTTAACGACGACGCTCGCCCTATTCCGCATCGAGCAGGATAACCTCGGCCAGGCGACCGGCGGGCAAATCCCCGGCAGCAATGGCGAAGCAGCCTATAAAACCGTCGACGGTACCGTCAGCAAAGGGGTGGAGTTCGAAATCAACGGGGCGATTACCGATAACTGGCAGATGACCTTTGGGGCGACGCGTTTTGTCGCTGAAGACAATGAAGGCAATGCGGTGAATCCCAACCTGCCGCGTACCAGCGTCAAGCTGTTCACCCGCTACCGTCTGCCGGTAATGCCTGAACTGACCGTCGGCGGCGGCGTTAACTGGCAGAACCGGGTGTATAAAGATACCGCGACGCCGTACGGGACGTTCCGTGCGGAACAAGGCAGCTACGCGCTGGTGGATGTGTTCACTCGCTACCAGGTCACTAAAAATTTTGCTGTGCAGGGTAACGTCAATAACCTGTTCGACAAAACCTACGACACCAACGTCGATGGTTCCATCGTCTACGGCGAACCGCGCAACGTCAGCATTACGGCCAGCTATCAGTTCTGATCTCTGCTTAACGTGACAAAAGCCGCGGGCGCGCTTTTAACGCCTGCGGCCATTAAAAAAGGCAGCCCGTAGGCTGCCTTAGTCTCCCCATATCACAACTTAGCTGTTGCGGATGTATTCATCCATTTCAGTTTTCAGGTTATCGGATTTGGTACCGAAAATAGCCTGAACGCCTGAACCTGCAACAACCACGCCTGCGGCACCCAGTTTTTTCAGGCCAGCCTGATCAACTTTCGCCACATCCGCCACGCTCACGCGCAGACGAGTGATACATGCGTCGAGGTTAGTAATGTTCTCTTTACCGCCGAACGCGGCAATCAGAGCCGGAGCCATTTCGCTGGTCGCGCCAGCTTTGCTGTCTTCGGTGGCGTCTTCACGACCCGGGGTTTTCAGATCCAGCGCTTTGATCAGCACGCGGAACACCACGTAGTAAACAATCGCATAGCAGATACCGACGATCGGGAACAGCCACAGCTTGCTGCTGTTGCCAGACAGAACGATGAAGTCGATCAGGCCGTGAGAGAACGACGTACCGTCACGCATACCCAGCAGGATACAGATCGGGAAGGCCAGACCTGCCAGAATCGCGTGGATGATGTACAGGATCGGCGCAACGAACATGAACGAGAACTCGATCGGCTCGGTAATACCGGTCAGGAACGAGGTCAGCGCTGCGGAGATCATGATACCGCCCACTTTCGCGCGGTTTTCTGGTTTAGCAGAGTGCCAGATAGCGATAGCGGCGGCCGGCAGACCGTACATTTTGAACAGGAAGCCGCCGGACAGTTTGCCCGCAGTCGGGTCGCCTGCCATATAGCGCGGAATATCACCGTGGAAGACCTGACCTGCTGCGTTGGTGTATTCACCAATCTGCATCTGGAAAGGAACGTTCCAGATGTGGTGCAGACCAAACGGCACCAGGCAGCGCTCAATGAAGCCGTAGATACCGAACGCGACAACCGGGTTCTGGTAAGCGGCCCACTGGGAGAAAGTCTGGATTGCGGTACCGATCGGTGGCCAGATAAAGGACAGGATCACGCCAGTGAAGATCGCTGCCAGGCCGGAGATAATTGGCACAAAACGCTTGCCCGCAAAGAAGCCCAGATACTCAGGCAGCTTAATGCGATAGAAGCGGTTGAACATGTAGGCTGCGATGGCACCGGAGATGATACCGCCGAGGACGCCGGTATCCGCCAGGTGTTTAGCCGCAATCTCTTCAGCAGGTAAATGCAGAACCAGAGGTGCAACCACGGCCATGGTTTTCACCATGATGCCGTAAGCGACGACCGATGCCAGAGCGGATACGCCGTCGTTATTGGTGAAGCCAAGTGCGACACCGATAGCAAAAATCAGCGGCATGTTAGCGAAGACCGAACCGCCCGCTTCCGCCATGACGTGGGAAACTACGGCTGGCAGCCAGCTGAAGTTTGCGGAACCGACGCCCAGCAGGATACCTGCGATAGGCAGTACGGATACCGGCAGCATCAGCGATTTACCGACCTTCTGCAGGTTAGCAAATGCATTCTTAAACATAATTGAGAGTGCTCCTGAGTATTTGGTGCTTTTTTACGTTTTCACGCATTGGCCCGGGGGGAGAACCGCGCCGTGGACAGGACATCTAAGCGCCCTTTATTTATTACACAGAGTAAAATAATTACCGGGATGATTGTTTGACGGCTATCACGTTTCAATCAGACACCCATTAAAAACTGACATTGATTTACATAACTCGTGTCTGAATGTTGCCAAAAAACCTTCACCGCCCCATTTGTGGCGGTGAACTTTACTCGCTTTAGCTATTAATTACGAGCCTTAAAATAATAAGCAATATCAGAGAGGTTGCAGCCGGGAGGGGTCAATATGAAAAAGCGTCGCGAAATTTTCAGTCGTCTGTTGTGCCAGCTGCTCCAGCGATACGCCCTTGAGGACCGCCATATACTCGGCGACGTCCCTGACCATTGCCGGCTGGTTCTCTTTGCCGCGATGCGGTACCGGCGCCAGATACGGCGAATCGGTCTCCACCAGCAGGCGATCGAGAGGTACATAGCGCGCAGCATCGCGAAGCTGCTCCGCATTACGGAACGTCACAATGCCGGAAAACGAGATATAGAACCCCATATCCAGCAGTTTACCCGCTGTCTCCCTATCCTCAGTGAAACAGTGTAGTACGCCACCGCAATCCGTCACTTTTTCTTCGCGTAAAATTTCCAGCGTATCGGCGCGGGCATCGCGGGTGTGAACAATAACCGGCTTATTCAGCTCCCGGCCTATACGGATATGATCGCGAAACGACGCCTGCTGACGCGCTTTTGTTTCCGGCGTGTAGAAATAATCGAGCCCGGTCTCGCCCATCGCGACGACGCCGTCCTCTGCTGCGAGTTTGCGCAGCTCTTCAACGTCATACTCTTCATCCTGGTTTAACGGATGGACGCCGCAGGAAAAAACGACGTCGTGACGCTGCCCCACCAGCTCGCGCATACCGCGGTATCCCGGCAGCGTCGTCGCCACGGCCAGGCAAAATTTCACATCGCGCGCGGAAGCCTTTGCCAGTACATCGTCCACATCTTTATGCAGCGTTTGATAATCCAGGCCATCGAGATGGCAATGGGAGTCGACTAAAAACATGATGTCTCTCTCAGAGGTGGGATACGGGAAGAACCGCCCCGGGTTGCAGGTAATGTTCCCAGCGCAGAAGGCGCTCGGTTAGCAGCAGTTCGCGATTAATGCCGACAACGCTCAACAGCTGTTCGCGGCAGGCGCTGACGTCACGCGCAATCGCCTGCAGGCGCGCCGCCGGCAGCGCAGCGGCCAGCTGATTGACCAGTGGCCAGGCGTCCGGATTGCTGATAAGCGTAATCCCCTGCTGCCTTTTTTGCGCATCGACCAGCAGCGATGCCAGCCAGTGCAGGCGAATCGCTACCTGTTCATGGTTCAAAATCGGCAACAGCGTCAGCCAGTCGCCGTGAGTTAAAATATTACCCAGGATCTGACAAAGCTGCTGGCGCGGTGCCCAGTGAGAATCCTGCAGCAGATCCAGCGCTGCCGCTGGCGCGTTGGCGCTCAGCCGCAGCGCCGCGAGCAGCGCGTCTTGTGACATCGTCACTTCCCGCTCTAACCACGCCAGCGCGTAGCGTTCTGAAGGCGGAGCAAGGTGATACAAACGACAGCGGCTGCGCAGCGTTGCCAGCAGGCGCGCTGGCTCCTGACAGGCCAGGAAGAACCAGGTATTCTCCGGCGGCTCCTCCAGCGTTTTCAGCAGCGCGTTTGCCGCCGCATCCGTCAGCATAGCGGCATCGCCTATCCACACCACCTTCGCGCCGCCAAGCCGGGCGTGCTCATAAAGCTTTTCGCTCACCTCGCGCACGGCATCGATCCCGAGCGAGCTCTTCCCCTTTTCCGGGGTCAACGCATAATAATCAGGATGGGTACCGGCCTGCATCAGTTGACAGCTGTGGCAATGACCGCAGCTTTTATGCCCTTCCGGCTGGCGACACATCAGAAAGCGACAAAGCGCGTAAATCAGCGCATCGCTCCCCATGCCCGGCAGCGCCTGGACCATCAGCGCATGGTGGCCCCGTCCCGCCTGATAGCTGGCAACCAGCTGTTCAAAGGGCGGGCGTAACCACGGATACCATTTCATGGGAGTTGCTCCGCAACCCACTGATTGACCACCGCACGGATGTCGCGCTCGACGGCCTCCAGCGGCTGGGTGGCGTCAACGGTACGGATGGTGGGATCCTGCACCGCCAGTTCAAGGTAGCGCGCGCGAGTTCGATTAAAGAAATCCAGCGACTCCTGCTCAATTCGGTCAAGTTCGCCGCGGGCGCGGGCGCGCTTCAGGCCCACCTCCGGAGTCACATCAAGATAAAGCGTCAGATGGGGACGAAAGTCTCCCAGTACCGCGTCACGCAGGGTCGCCAGCATCGTCTGGTCGATACCGCGACCGCCGCCCTGATAGGCCTGGGTAGAGAGATCGTGACGATCGCCAATGACCCATTGACCGCGCGCCAGAGCGGGTTTAATCACCGTCTCTACCAGCTGTACGCGCGCCGCGTAAAACATCAGCACTTCCGCTTTATCATTAATCACTTCATCGCCGGTGGACTGAATATCCAGCACCAGGCTGCGCAGCTTCTCGGCCAGAATGGTGCCGCCCGGTTCGCGGGTAAACACCATATCGCTAACGCCCAGCTGTTTTAGCGTCTCTACCACACATTCACGCGCGGTGGTTTTCCCTGCGCCCTCCAGGCCCTCGATGACGATATAGTTACTGCGCATTTTTTTCCTTAAGTACTTTCAAATAATCCTGAACCGAGCGGTTATGGCTGGCCAGGTTGGTGTTAAACGTATGCCCGCCCTTGCCGTCCGCGACAAAATAAAGATACGGCGTTTTCGCCGGATGCGCGGCGGCGTTCAGCGAGGCCTCGCCCGGTGCGGCAATGGGTCCGGGCGGCATACCGTTAATGGCATAGGTATTGTAAGCGGTCGGCGTTTCCAGGTCTTTACGCGTCAATTTGCCATTATAACTCTCCCCCATCCCGTAAATCACGGTGGGATCGGTTTGCAGACGCATGCCGATACGTAAACGATTAATAAATACCGATGCGACGCGGTCGCGCTCTTCCGGCAGCGCCGTCTCTTTTTCAATGATAGAGGCCATCGTCAGCAGCTGATTCTTATCATGATACGGCAGATTCTCCATCCGCCCTTCCCAGGCTTTATCGACCGCGGCAACCATCTTCTGATGCGCGCGCTTAAGGATCGCCACATCGCTGGTATTGGCGGTATACATCCAGGTATCCGGCCAGAACCAGCCTTCGACCCAATCGGGATGTTCCAGTTCAAGGGCCTTCGCCACGGTTTCATAGCTATCATCCGCCAGCGTATGCTTGACGTAAGGCGCATCGCGCAGCTGACGCAGGTAGTCACTCACCCGCATACCTTCAACGAAGCGCAGCGGAAACTGCGCCTCTTTACCGCTGGCCAGCAGCTGCAGCATCTGGCGTACCGTCATATCAGGCGTAAAGCGATAGGTCCCGGCTTTAAAGTGGGACAGCTCAGGCTTGATGCGCAGCAGCCACTGGAACACCCGAGGGCGGTTAATGACTTTATCGCTATACAGCTGTTGCCCAAGCGCCAGGCGCCCCGTTCCGGCCTCAAGGGTAAAGATGGTCTCTTCTTTAATCAGTAACTTACTGTCCGCCAGCTGGCGAACTTTCCACATACCGATGCCTGCGGCGATGCCCAGCACCACCACCAACAGCAGAATGAAACGTAACATTTTCTTCATGGCTAATCAGACAGCTCACACAAGGGGGCTAAAAAATGATAAAGCTCGCGCGTGGACCAACGTTTATCGTTCCAGCGGCGAACAGGCACCAGCGGCATTAATGCGTTACAGACAAGGACCTCGTCGGCTTCGCGTAACGCCTCGGGGCGCATGGTGGCTTCGACAACGCGAAACGGCGATGGTGCCAGCTTAGCGAGAATGTACTGGCGCATAATACCGTTGACCCCCGCCTGATCGAGGCGCGGGGTAAAGACGTCGGATCCTTTACGCCAGAATAAGTTCGCGGCACAGCATTCCGTAAGCCACCCGTCGCTGTCAAGGACCAGCGCTTCATCGGCGTCCGTCTGCTCAAGATGAGAACGAATCAGCACCTGCTCCAGCCGATTCAGGTGTTTGAGGCCGGCGAGCGAGGGATTGCGTCCCAGCCTGACAGGGCTCAACGTCACGGAGATCCCCTCCTCGCGCCAGCGAAGATAGTGCTCCGGCCAGGGCGATACGCTGAGGATTCTCACGGGATTCACGCAGCCGGCAGCGCTGTATCCGCGCCCCCCCGCCCCGCGCGTGATGATGACCTTCAGCACGCCATCCTGATGGGGCTGTGCCAGATGCGCCATCTCCTGCGCTAATAGCGCCCAGTCGTCGTAGGGGATAAAGAGCTGTTCACAGGCCTTCTGCAGGCGGGCCAGATGGGCTGACAGCAGCTGAACCCGGCCTCTGACGATGCGCGCCGTGGTAAAGCAGCCATCGCCGAACTGAACGCTGCGATCGTTCACCGCAAGCGTTTCACTTTCAGCGCCATTTATCAAATACATAAAAGTCTCCTTATCGCTGGCCGGTTAGTTTCGCAGGAGGAGATACATTGAACAAGCGGAGAAAACTGAATAAAAAAAGGCCCGACAAGCGGGCCAGTTTTTCGATGAGCATTGACGTCAGCAAAGACGTGGCGTCAGGCGCGCATCACACCCTTTTAAAGATTAGCGAGCCGTTAGTGCCGCCGAAGCCGAAGGAGTTACACAGGGTATACTCCAGATCGCTAACCTGACGCGCTTCGTGCGGAACGAAGTCCAGATCGCAACCGTCATCCGGGTTATCCAGGTTGATGGTTGGCGGAACCGCCCGATCGCGCAGCGCGAGGATGGAGTAGATAGACTCTACTGCGCCCGCGGCGCCCAGCAGGTGGCCGGTCATTGACTTAGTCGAGCTGACCATGACGCGGCTGGCAGCGTCACCGAAGACAGATTTCACCGCCTGCGCTTCTGCTTTATCGCCTGCCGGCGTAGAGGTGCCGTGGGCGTTGACGTAGCCAATCTGGCTAGCTTCAATGCCAGCATCACGAATGGCGTTCACCATCGCCAGCGCGGCTCCAGCACCATCTTCCGGTGGCGAAGTCATATGGTAGGCATCGCTGCTCATACCAAAGCCGACGATTTCCGCATAGATTTTCGCGCCGCGTTTTTTCGCGTGCTCATACTCTTCCAGCACGACCATGCCGGCGCCGTCGCCGAGCACGAAACCGTCACGCTCTTTATCCCATGGACGGCTTGCCGCCTGCGGGTTGTCATTGCGCGTGGACAGCGCGCGCGCTGCACCAAAGCCGCCTACGCCCAGCGGGGTACTGGCTTTTTCCGCACCACCGGCGACCATTGCGTCAGCATCGCCATAGGCGATAACGCGCGCGGCGTGACCAATGTTGTGTACGCCAGACGTGCAGGCGGTTGCGATGGAAATGCTTGGTCCACGCAGACCAAACATGATGGTCAGATGCCCGGCCACCATGTTAACGATTGTGGAAGGAACAAAGAACGGGCTGATCTTACGCGGTCCGCCTTTTACCAGCGAACTGTGGTTTTCTTCGATCAGGCCAAGCCCGCCAATACCGGAACCAATAGCGGCACCGATGCGGGTAGCATTCTCTTCCGTCACTTCAAGGCCAGAATCCTGCATGGCCTGAATGCCAGCGACAATTCCATATTGAATGAAGGCGTCCATCTTGCGCTGTTCTTTGCGCGAGATGAAGTCATCACAGTTAAAATCCTTTACTAAGCCAGCAAATTTCGTTGCATAGGCGCTAGTATCGAAATGGTCGATCAGGCTGATGCCACTCTGACCGGCAAGGAGAGCTTTCCAGGTAGACTCTACGGTATTGCCGACAGGAGACAACATGCCCAGTCCGGTCACAACTACACGACGCTTAGACACGGTTGTCCTCCAGGGAGGGAAAATAGATTCTTGTGGGACAAAATATAGATAAAACTCAGGCGGTCGAATGACCGCCTGGAGATGTTCACTTACGCCTGGTGGCCGTTGATGTAATCAATGGCAGCCTGAACAGTAGTGATTTTCTCAGCTTCTTCGTCCGGAATCTCAGTATCAAACTCTTCTTCCAGAGCCATTACCAGCTCAACGGTGTCAAGAGAATCAGCGCCCAGGTCTTCAACGAAGGAAGCATTGTTGGTAACTTCTTCCTGCTTAACGCCCAGCTGTTCGCCGATAATTTTCTTAACGCGTTCTTCGATAGTGCTCATACTCTTAAATTTCCTATCAAAACTCGCTTTCGCGATGGTTTTCGTAGTGTATAAAATGTTGAAAAATTTGCAACTAAATCCCGGCAGGTCTTACCACGATTTTACGCTATTTTGCGGCTGTTTGCCCTCATAACGCAAATCATTTTGTACAAAACATTACGGTGAACCGCACAGACTGCGCGGTTCCTGAGCGTTTTGCACAAATCTCGGTCAGACCATATACATTCCGCCGTTGACGTGCAGAGTTTCACCGGTGATGTAACTCGCTTCGTCAGAGGCTAAAAATGCCACCGCGCTGGCGATTTCATTTGGAGAGCCTAAGCGCCCCGCAGGAACTGCCGCCAGCGTACCCGCACGCTGCTCATCGGTCAGCGCACGCGTCATGTCCGTTTCAATAAAGCCCGGAGCAACAACGTTTACAGTAATACCGCGGGACGCAACTTCGCGAGCCAGTGATTTACTGAAGCCAATCAGACCCGCTTTCGCCGCAGCGTAGTTGGCCTGACCCGCATTTCCCATGGTACCAACCACAGAACCGATAGTGATAATACGTCCATGACGCTTTTTCATCATAGCGCGCATTACCGCTTTTGACAGACGGAAAACAGATGACAGGTTGGTTTCGATAATATCGTTCCACTCATCATCTTTCATGCGCATTAACAGGTTATCACGAGTAATCCCGGCATTGTTCACCAGGATATCAACTTCACCAAATTCTGCGCGAATATTTCCCAGAACAGATTCGATAGATGCAGGATCGGTCACATTCAGCAGCAGACCTTTACCGTTAGCACCTAAATAATCGCTGATCGCCTGCGCGCCGCTCTCGCTGGTCGCAGTACCGATAACTTTCGCGCCACGGGCAACGAGCGTTTCAGCGATTGCGCGGCCAATCCCGCGACTTGCACCGGTAACCAGCGCGATTTTTCCTTCAAAACTCATGGTTTTCCTCTTTTATTGCTCAAGCGCCGCAGACATCGCCGCCGGCTCGTTAAGCGCGGAAGCGGTCAGGGTGTCAACAATACGTTTAGTCAGACCGGTGAGGACTTTACCCGGACCAACTTCATACAGATGCTCTACGCCCTGTGATGCCATAAACTCAACGGTTTTGGTCCACTGAACCGGACTATACAGCTGGCGAACCAGGGCATCACGGATAGCATCAGGCGCCGTTTCACTTTTCACGTCGACGTTGTTTACCACCGCAATCGTCGGCGCGTTAAAGGTGATTTTCTGCAGCTCAATCGCCAGTTTTTCCGCCGCCGGCTTCATCAGCGCGCAGTGGGACGGTACGCTGACCGGCAGCGGCAGGGCACGTTTCGCACCCGCAGCCTTACAGGCGGCTCCCGCGCGCTCGACGGCCTCTTTGTTACCCGCAATAACCACCTGTCCTGGCGAGTTAAAGTTTACCGGAGAAACCACCTGCCCTTCAGCAGATTCTTCGCAGGCTTTGGCAATCGCAGCGTCGTCAAGCCCGATGATCGCGGACATCGCACCGGTACCTTCCGGTACCGCTTCCTGCATAAACCTGCCGCGCATCTCAACCAGGCGGACGGCATCAGCAAAATCAATAACGCCTGCGCATACCAGCGCAGAGTATTCGCCGAGGCTGTGGCCCGCCAGCAAAGCGGGCGCTTTACCGCCCTGCTGCTGCCAGACGCGATACAGCGCTACGGAGGCGGTCAGCAGAGCCGGCTGCGTCTGCCAGGTTTTGTTCAACTCTTCCGCCGGGCCCTGCTGTGCAAGCGCCCACAGATCGTAACCCAACGCCGCAGAGGCTTCACGGAACGTCTCTTCAATGACCGGGTAAGCGGCCGCCATGTCTGACAGCATCCCGACACTCTGAGAGCCCTGTCCCGGGAACACAAAAGCAAATTGCGTCATGTTTAAATCCTTATCCTAAAAACGAACCAGCGCGGAACCCCAGGTGAAACCACCACCGAAGGCTTCCAGCAGAATAAGCTGACCACGTTGAATGCGGCCATCGCGAACGGCTTCATCCAGCGCACAGGGAACAGATGCCGCCGACGTATTGCCGTGTCTGTCGAGCGTGACGACCACGTTGTCCATCGACATGCCCAGCTTCTTCGCCGTGGCGCTGATAATACGCAGGTTGGCCTGATGCGGCACCAGCCAGTCAAGCGCAGAGCGCTCGAGGTTGTTCGCAGCTAAAGTCTCATCCACGATGTGCGCCAGCTCGGTTACCGCCACCTTAAAGACTTCATTACCCGCCATCGTCAGATAGATGGGGTTTTCCGGTTCGACGCGATCGGCGTTCGGCAGCGTCAGCAGCTCACCGTAGCTGCCATCCGCGTGCAGATGGGTGGAGATGATGCCCGGCTCTTCAGAAGCGCCCAGCACCACGGCACCGGCGCCATCGCCAAAAATAATAATGGTTCCGCGATCGGCAGGATCGCAGGTGCGCGCCAGCACGTCAGCGCCGATCACCAGCGCGTAATCCACCGCACCGTTTTTCACGTATTGATCGGCAACGCTGAGCGCGTAGGTGAACCCCGCGCAGGCCGCAGCGACGTCAAACGCCGGGCAGCCTTTAATACCCAACATTGATTGAATCTGGCAAGCCGAGCTAGGAAACGCATGGGTACCGGAGGTGGTCGCAACAATAATCAGACCAATTTGCTCCGGCTTGACGCCCGCCATGTCCAGCGCATTCTTAGCGGCTTCAAGGCCCATCGTAGCAACTGTTTCATTCGGTGCGGCAATACGACGCTCGCGGATACCGGTACGAGTAACAATCCACTCGTCAGACGTATCGACCATATTTTCCAGTTCAGCGTTCGTACGCACGTGCTCAGGCAGATAGCTGCCGGTACCAATAATCTTCGTATACATGTACGCTCAGTCACTCTTGGGTAATATACCGGGTTAACTCAAACTGCGAGGCGTCAGTCGTTGCCGGTCATCCGGGTTTGAGGCCTGGAATTTCCGCTTCTGCCGCCTTCAGGCAATTCGAAACCTGCAGGGTATAAAGATTCCAGGCGAGCGGCAATTCGCTGAGGAACCTGCCGCTGCACAGCCTGCACTGCCTGCTCTATCGCGACGCAAAAAGCGCGCTGATTGGCAGCCCCATGACTTTTAATCACGGAACCGCGTAATCCTAACAGACAGGCACCATTATACTGGTCGGGGTTGAGGTGACTGAATCGCCTCGACAGGCTTTTTTGTAACCAACGCTTTAATAAAAGCAGCCACCACGACCTTTTTTTCCCCTCTCCCTGTGATTTCAACAGTGAAAGGAACATTCTGACAACACCTTCCATCGTTTTTAATGTGACGTTGCCCGTGAATCCATCACAAACCAAAACATCCGTCTTGCCCGTCAACAATTCGTTGGCTTCCAGATACCCAATATAGTTGAGGGTTGGCAGAGTCTTCAAAACCGCCGCCGCGTCGCGAATGCTGCTGAGACCTTTCATCTCTTCTTCGCCGATATTCAGAAGCGCAACGCGGGGATCCTTAATACCGATCGCTTCTTCGGCAAGAACCGCCCCCATGATGGCAAACTGCACCAGCATTGTGCTATCGCAATCCACGTTAGCGCCTAAATCCAGCACCACCGTTTTGCCCTTCAGCTGATGCGGCAACATAGTAACCAGCGCAGGGCGCTCGATCCCCTCAATGGGCTTAAGCAGCAGCTTCGCCAGCCCCATCAGTGCTCCGGTATTACCCGCACTGACGCAGGCCTCCGCCCGCCCTTCTTTCACTAACTCAAGCGCAATGCGCATTGAGCTACCGCGACTGGCGCGAATCGCTTGCGCGGGTCGAGCATCACTGGCAATAACTGACTGCGCAGGGATAACCTGCAGACGTGAACGTTGTTCAAAATCAGCTTTGGCAAGTAATGGCGCGATAGTGTCGGGATCGCCGACTAAAAGAAGTGTGAGTTGTGAATTAGAGTTCAGTGCCTGCAATGCTGCAGGCACTGTCACGGAAGGGCCAAAATCCCCGCCCATGACATCTAACGCCAGGGTTAGACGTGTCAAGGTATCGTCGCTGCTCGGTTCGGTTATTCCCCAGTTACCCGGGGAGATCCTCACTAAGCTTCATCACGCTTTTACTCTTCGTCTTTCACGCGGCAAGTGCGTTGACTGCGCTCGTTCACACCAGTCACATAGTGAGCTATGCTCCTGGTGCTTCTCTCGCTTGCGTCTTCTTGCAACGCGAAATCCATGGAGTAATGCGTGATTACTTAGCGATAACCTTGCGACCGCGGTAGAAACCGTCGGCAGTGATGTGGTGACGCAGGTGTTTTTCACCAGAAGCTTTGTCTACAGACAGGCTGGTGACTGCGGTCAGCGCGTCATGGGAACGACGCATGCCACGTTTGGAACGGGTTGGTTTATTCTGTTGTACGGCCATGGACCTTACTCCTCAATTACTTATGCTTTAAGCTGGCTAATACGGCAAATGGGTTTGGTTTTTGTGCCTCTTCAGGCAGTTCACCAAAGACCATGTCCGCGTCGGACACTTCACAGTGTTCAGAATCATGCACCGGAACTACGGGCAAGGCGAGGATGATTTCATCTTCAACCAGCGCCAGCAGATCGATTTCACCGAATTCGTTAACCTCAATCGGCTCATACGCTTCCGGCAGTGCTTCGGCCTGTTCGTCATTTCTGACGGGGCTGAAACAATACGTTGTGTGAACATGATGGGGGAACGGTTTCCCGCAACGCTGACATTCGAGGGTTACCGACACCGTCGCATCGCCGCTTAAAACGGCAAGACGCTGGTTATCGATAGCGAACGACATGCTGCATTCCACATCGCTGTCCACGCTGACAACAGAATCAGCGACACGCACAGCCTGATCACGGGTATAGATACCTTGGTAATCTAAGCGTTTTTGAGCCGTGCGAACCGGATCGAGAGTCAGGGGTAATTTTACCTTTTGCATAGGGCGCGCATATTAACTTTGTAACGTCATAGAGTCAAAGAAAAAGGCAGCCTCAGGTTGCCTTTTGCCATTTATTCGCACACATTGCGGCGCATAGTTTAAAATGATGCTCTGCGAAGCGCTATATGTGGATGAAAAAATATGTCTGAACTAATCCTCGCGTCAACCTCGCCGTGGCGGCGAATGCTGCTGGAAAAACTGTCGGTGCCTTTTGAATGCGCTGCGCCGAACGTTGATGAAACCCCGCTGCCCGGCGAACCTGCCCGCCAGCTGGTGATGCGTCTGGCGCAGGCAAAGGCGCAGGCCCTTGCCGCACGCTACCCACAGCACCTCATTATAGGCTCCGATCAGGTTTGTGTCCTGGACGGTGAAATTACCGGCAAACCGCATACGGAAGAAAACGCCCATCGCCAGCTGAGAAAGGCCAGCGGCACCATCGTCACGTTCTATACCGGCCTGGCGCTGTACAATTCCGCCAACGGTCATCTACAAACGGAATGCGAACCTTTCGACGTTCATTTCCGCCGTTTAAGCGACCAGGAAATTGAGAGCTATATCCGCAAGGAAAACCCGCTGCAGTGCGCCGGAAGCTTTAAAAGCGAAGGTTTAGGCATCACGCTATTCGAACGGCTTGAGGGGCGCGATCCCAACGCGCTGGTCGGTTTGCCGCTCATTGCCCTGTGCCAGATGCTGCGCCGGGAAGCGTTGAATCCCCTGCTCACGTAAACATGATAAAGGCCTCCCGATCCCACGCGGTCTCTTCCTGAGGCCGCGTGCCGCCACTTTACAACGCGTTTTACCCGCTGCCCAACGGAGCAGAGCAGGTTTACCCCAACTTAATTAATGCATCGCCTGTCACAGTTTATTTTACCCGCGCCATTAGAATCCATTATGAAACGTTGTTTTATTTTTAAATGGAGCCACTATGCCAACCCGCGCTACGCTTTTGACCCTCACCCTGCTGGCCGCCGCCGGCGTTAATGCCCATGACTGGCAGCGCCAGGGCATCGTAGAGGGCAATCTCCCCGCCTCCTGGCAGCAGTTGAAAGCGCAGATGACCTACCCGGACTCGTGGCTCTCTGGCCACTACCGTGATTTTGAGCAATGGCGACAGCAGGCCCGTACGCTGCTTCGGCAGTCTCTGCTAACCCCGGCGTCGACACTCCCCTTCGCGCCGCAAACGCTGATGAGAGAAAATCGAGGCGCGTATACCGCCGAGAAGCTGGCCTTCAACGTAACCGACGATAACAGGGTTGCCGCGCTGATGTTGACGCCAAATTCCCCCGGCCCTCACCCGGCAATTGTTCTGCTGCACGACCATGGCTCAAAGTTTGATATCGGTAAGGAGAAGCTAATCCGTCCGTGGAACGACGCCGCACGGCTGGCCAGCGCCGAGGCGTGGGCGGATAAATTTTTCAGCGGTCGGTTTATCGGCGATGAACTGGCGCAGCGCGGCTATGTCGTCATCGCCATTGATAGCCCGGGTTGGGGGGACCGAGGGCCGATGGTCTACGTGCAGCAGCAGGCCCTCGCCAGCAACTACTTTAACCTGGGGCGCTCGCTGGCAGGTGAAGTTGCCTATGAAGATCTGCGTACCGTCGATTTCCTCAGCACTTTAAAAACGGTTGATAGTCAACGCATTGGGGTCGTGGGTTTCTCAATGGGCGGTTTTCGCGCCTGGCAGCTGGCCGCCCTGTCTGACAAAGTCGCCGCGACTGCGGTTATCTCCTGGTTTGGAACCTGGAACGGCCTGATGCAGCCTGGCAACAACGTTTTGCGCGGCCAGTCGGCGTTTTATATGCTTCACCCTGGCTTATCCGGACGCCTCGATATTCCCGATATCGCCAGCATTGCCGCGCCAAAACCGATGCTTATTTACAGCGGCGGACAAGATAAGCTCTTCCCGGCGGAAGCCGTTAACGACGCCTTCGCAAAAGTACATAAAGTGTGGGCGTCGCAAAACGCGCAGGATAAGCTGGAAACAAAAACGTGGCCGGAACTTGGCCACGTTTTTAATCAACAACAGCAGGATGAAGTTTTCCCCTGGCTTGCCAGGTGGCTCAAACCCTGAGCCTGAGCGCGGTCATTTCGCGTTACGCAAGACCTGCAGGCAGCGCTTAAGCTGATTATCTAAGGGGGCTTCAATGCGCATAATCTCCCCGCTACCCGGATGGGTAAACTTCAGCGCCGCCGCATGCAGAAACAGCCGGTTAAGGCCGGTGCCCGCCAGCTGCTTATCAAATTCACGGTCGCCGTAGCGGTCGTCAAAAGCAATAGGGTGGCCGGCGTATTGCGTATGCACGCGGATTTGATGCGTACGACCGGTCACCGGGCTGCAGCGCACCAGCGTCGCATGGGTATAACGCTCTTCAACTTTAAAGCGCGTCTCCGACGGTTTCCCCTCCTGGTTAACCCGCACAATGCGCTCACCGCTCTGCAGAATATTTTTCAGCAGCGGCGCCTGCACCACTTTAGTATGCGACTGCCACTGCCCGCGCACCAGCGCCAGGTAATCCTTCTGCATTCCTTTGTCGCGCAGCTGCTCGTGCAGGGAACGCAGCGCGGAGCGCTTTTTGGCGACCAGCAGCACGCCGGAGGTGTCGCGATCCAGGCGATGCACCAACTCCAGGAAACGCGCTTCCGGACGCAGCGCGCGCAGACCTTCAATTACGCCAAAGCTCAATCCGCTGCCGCCGTGTACCGCCGTTCCGGAAGGCTTGTTAAGCACCAGGATATGATCGTCTTCATATAAAATCACATCGGCCAGCGCGGCCACTTTTTGCAGGTGTGGAGAGACCGCCTCTTCTTCTTTCTCAGAGACGCGAACCGGCGGGATGCGCACTTCGTCGCCGGCTTCCAGCTTATATTCCGGCTTCACGCGCTTTTTGTTAACCCGCACCTCGCCTTTACGCAAGATGCGATAAATCATGCTCTTCGGTACGCCCTTCAGCTGCGTACGCAAAAAGTTGTCGATACGTTGCCCGGCTTCATCATCAGCAATGGCAACCATTTTTACGCTTGGGATCTCAGTTTTCATGGTGCGCGATTCTAAATAGCCCGACGCATTAGCGCCACTCATTTTTATATGCTTATATTTATCATCATCCGGATTTCACAGTACGCTTCATCATCGTTTTGTTTGTTATTAGAACAATCTGTATACGCGGGTGAAAAAACTGTGAGTAACCGGGTGATAAAAGGTGAAAGTCAACTTGCTATAACGAGCTTAGCAATGGAATAATGATGCAGTATTCCGTGCTGAAACTTGTTAGAACAAGAAATTAGCGGAATGACCAATTTTGTCTGACCGATCATCAACGCAGCAATGGCGTAAGACGTATTGATCTTTCAGACAGTTAGCGGGCTGCGGGTTGCAGTCCTTACCGGTACAGGCTCTATGGATTTCACGTCGCAGGAAGGCGTTCACACTGGGATATCCCGGCGCTCATCTGGATCAAATGATTAAGATGAGCAGGTTAAGCCGCCACGCCTGCTGCATGAAAAACGATGGGTATAAATGGAATCTTCTCTGGTGATACATCCCAGGCAGTTCCCCTGATAAGTGCGCTGTGTTTCCGTTTGAAATACAGGCGACCGACACTCTGCGCCTCTTAAGCGCGCGACAGCCGTGAGGTTGGCGACGTGAAACAGACACGAGGCCATCGGTTTTCCCCGGTAAGGCGTTACTCTGCCCGTAGCTTAGTCGTCAATGTAAGAATAATGAGTAAGTTACGATGAAAAGAATGTTAATCAACGCAACTCAGCAGGAAGAGTTGCGCGTCGCCCTTGTTGATGGGCAGCGCCTGTACGACCTGGATATCGAAAGCCCCGGGCACGAACAGAAAAAAGCGAACATCTACAAAGGCAAAATCACTCGTATTGAACCTAGCCTCGAAGCCGCATTTGTTGATTATGGTGCCGAGCGTCATGGTTTCCTCCCTCTCAAAGAAATTGCCCGCGAATACTTCCCTGCCAACTACAATTCTCACGGTCGTCCAAACATCAAGGACGTGCTGCGTGAAGGCCAGGAAGTGATTGTCCAGATCGATAAAGAAGAGCGTGGCAATAAAGGCGCCGCGCTGACCACCTTTATCAGCCTGGCGGGTAGCTATCTGGTGCTGATGCCGAATAACCCACGCGCTGGCGGTATTTCACGCCGCATCGAGGGTGACGATCGCACCGAACTCAAAGAAGCGCTGGCCAGCCTTGAGCTGCCGGACGGCATGGGACTTATCGTTCGCACCGCTGGCGTCGGCAAATCCGCCGAAGCGCTGCAGTGGGACTTAAGCTTCCGCCTGAAGCACTGGGAAGCCATCCAGAAAGCCGCAGACAGCCGCCCTGCTCCGTTCCTGATCCATCAGGAAAGCAACGTCATCGTGCGCGCTTTCCGCGACTATCTGCGTCAGGATATCGGCGAAATCCTTATCGATAACCCGAAGGTGCTTGAGCTGGCTCGCCAGCACATTGCGGCGCTGGGTCGTCCGGATTTCAGCAGCAAAATCAAACTGTACACCGGGGAAATCCCGCTGTTCAGCCACTATCAAATCGAATCGCAGATTGAGTCCGCTTTCCAGCGTGAAGTGCGTCTGCCTTCCGGCGGTTCTATCGTTATCGACAGCACCGAAGCGCTGACCGCTATCGATATCAACTCCGCACGCGCCACCCGCGGCGGCGACATCGAAGAAACGGCGTTTAATACCAACCTTGAAGCAGCCGATGAAATCGCTCGTCAGCTGCGTCTGCGCGACCTTGGCGGCCTGATCGTTATCGACTTCATCGATATGACCCCGGTTCGCCACCAGCGTGCGGTAGAAAACCGCCTGCGCGAAGCCGTCCGTCAGGACAGAGCGCGCATCCAGATCAGCCATATTTCCCGCTTTGGACTGCTGGAGATGTCGCGTCAGCGCCTGAGCCCGTCGCTCGGGGAGTCCAGCCATCACGTCTGCCCGCGCTGTAGCGGAACGGGTACCGTGCGCGATAACGAATCGCTGTCGCTTTCTATTCTGCGTTTGATCGAAGAAGAAGCGCTGAAAGAGAACACCAAAGAAGTTCACGCTATCGTACCGGTGCCGATTGCCTCTTACCTGCTGAACGAAAAACGTGCCGCGGTAAGCGCGATTGAAACCCGTCAGGCCGATGTGCGCGTTATTATCGTGCCAAACGACCAGATGGAAACGCCGCACTACTCTGTTCTGCGCGTGCGTAAGGGCGAAGAGACCTCCACGCTGAGCTATCTGCTGCCGAAACTGCACGAAGAAGAGATGGCCATGCCTTCTGATGAAGAGCCGGCCGAGCGTAAACTCCCGGAACAACCGGCGCTGGCTGCTTTTGTCATGCCTGACGCGCCTCCGGCTCCGGCCCAGGAAGAGCCAGCCAGAGCCGCGGCTACCGTTGCGCCTGCCGCATCCGCACCGAAAGCGGCAGCGCCGGCGCAGCCTGGCCTGGTTGCCCGCTTCTTCAGCGCGCTGAAAAATATGTTCTCCAGCGAGGAAGAGACTAAACCGGCAGAAGTTCAGGTTGAGAAAAAAGCGGAAGAGAAATCCGAGCGTCAGCAGGAGCGTCGTAAACCGCGCTCCAACAACCGCCGCGATCGCAATGACCGCCGCGACAACCGGGATAATCGCGATAGCCGCGAGAACCGCGATAGTCGTGCCGAGAACAGCGAAGGTCGCGAGTCTCGTGAAGAAAACCGCCGCAACCGTCGTGAGAAGCAGCAGCAGAACGCTGAGCCGCGCGAAATCCGCCAGACAACGGTCGAAGATAGCGAAAAAGGCAAAGCGCGCGACGAGCAGCCGCCGCGCCGCGAACGTAATCGCCGTCGTAACGATGATAAACGTCAGGTTCAGCAGGAAGCCAAAGCGCAAACCCGCGAAGAGCCGGTTGTTCAGGAGAGCGAGCAGGAAGAGCGCGTGCAGACGATGCCGCGTCGTAAACCTCGCCAGCTGGCGCAGAAGGTGCGTATTGAATCTGCTGCCGCTGAACAGGTTGTCGAGCCGGTAGCCGCGCCTCAGGTCGCCGAAGCGCCGGTCGTCCAGCCGGAAGCCGCAGCGCCGCGCACTGAACTGGCGAAAGTCGACCTGCCGGCGGTTGTTGAAACCACTGCGGAACATGATGAGAACGGTGAAGCTCGCGAATCCAACGGTATGCCGCGTCGTTCACGTCGTTCCCCTCGTCACCTGCGCGTCAGCGGCCAGCGCCGTCGTCGCTACCGTGATGAGCGTTACCCGACGCAATCCCCGATGCCGCTGACCGTAGCCTGCGCATCGCCGGAAATGGCGTCTGGTAAAGTGTGGATCCGCTACCCGGTCGTTCGCCCTCAGGACCAGCAGCAGGAAGACGTGCAGGTTCAGGAGTTCTCAACCACTGCGGCTGAGCCCGTCGTCGCGCCAGTGGCTGCCGCTGAGCCGGTTGTCTCTGACGTCATTGCCCCGGCTGTCGCCGCAGAAAGCGCAGTCGAGCCAGTGGCCACTACCGAGCCTGTGGCGGTGATTAACGAACCTGAAGTTCCGGTCGTAGAAACCACGCATCCGGAGGCTATCGCCGCCCCGGTTGATGAACAGCCGCAGCTGATTGCCGAAGCCGATGAAGCCGTGGCCGAAGAAGTTGTCGCAGAAGCCGTTGACGTCGTTGCGCAAGAGGCTGTCGAACCGGAAGCTGCGGCCGCTGAATCTGTTGCGGTTGAAGAAACGGCGGTGGTTGTTGAGGAAGCGCCTGTTGTTTCCGAACCGGTGGTTGAACCTGCACCAGCGGTGGAGCCGGTCGTTGCGACTCAACCTGTTGTCACGGCTGCGCCGGTAGTTAAGGTCGCCAATCGTCACGCCACGGCGCCGATGACCCGCGCCCCAGCGCCAGACTACGTACCTGAAGCGCCTCGTCAAAGCGAGTGGGTTCGCCCGAACTTTGATTTTGACGGTAAAGGTTCTGCTGGCGGCCATAGCGCCACGCACAAAGCCGCTGCCGGACCTACCCGTCCGCAGCCCGTAGAGTAACGTCACCTCGACAAGACCGGCCCCCGCGGCCGGTCTTTTTTTATTCCCCTTCCGGACGCTGCATCCCCGCAATCTGCGGCATGACCTCACGCATCAGATCGAGAAACTTACGCAACCGCGTCGGATAGTAGCGCGCCCAGGGATACACCAGGTGTACCGGCAGCGGTGAGGCTCGCCACTGCGGGAACAGCTCCACCAGCCGCCCGGCGGCAATATCGTCCGCTACCGCCCAGCTCGACACAATCGCCGCGCCCAGCCCCGCCAGCGCGGTATTACGCGCCACATGCACGCTATCGGTACTCAGACACGGCGCGATGGCAAAGGTAATAAGCTGCTCATCCACCTGCGACTGCAGCTTCACCTCATGCTGATAGAACGTGCTGATGGCTATCCACGGCAGCAACGACATCTCCTGCGGCGCGCTTAACGGCGGCATGTTCGCCAGCAGCGATGGGGATGCCACCACGCTGCGGGGAACCTCGGCCAGCAGTACCGATACCGTAGCCGGATCCACCTCGGCCCCCACGCGAATCGCGCAGTCGATACCATCGCTCAGAAAATCGACCGTCTTATCGTTCAGCATCCATTCAACCGCCAGCTGGGGATAGCGCTGCAAAAAATCCACCAGCGGCCCCAGCAGCTGTTGCTGACCAAACGCATGCGGGGCCCGCACCCTTAAAATTCCCACCGGCCGGTCATCGGTGATCCGCAGGTCGTCCTCCAGCGCCAGCCAGGCATCGACGACCTGGCGGGCATGCTGATAACAGCGCTCACCGTCATCGGTCAGCTTCATCGCGTGAGTCGTGCGCAGAATCAGCTTTGCGCCAAGCAGCCCCTCCAGAGACTGAAGCCGTCGACTTACCGTCGCCTGGGTCGTATTCATCTGTACCGCGGCGGTGGAGAGAGAGCCGGCCTCCACGATACGAATGAACGTACGCATCAGTTCGATACGATCTATACGCTCTTGCTTCTTCATTTATATTTTGCCTATACGTTTAGCGTATAACCGTTTTACCACCGGGCTATCTACCGCGCCAGCCGGATTACGGGAAAAATAGCGCCATCGCTTCTAAGAGGAATCCACCATGACACCAACTCCACTCACCTCCCGCGCCGCCGGGTGGGTCATTTTCATCCTTGCGCTGGGCGCGGGCTTCAGCGTCGCCTCAATCTATTACGCGCAACCGCTGCTGCCGCTGATGGGGGCTAACCTCCATTTGAGCGTTGAGGGTATGGGTTTGGTTCCGACGCTGACCCAGGCCGGCTACGCGCTGGGCATACTTTTCCTTCTCCCGCTTGGCGACCGCCACGACCGCAGAAAGCTGATCCTGATGAAAAGCGCCGCGCTGGCCGTCCTGTTGCTGCTCTGCAGCCTTACCGGTCAGCTAAGCTCTCTGCTGATTGTCAGCCTGCTTATCGGTATGGCCGCGACCATGGCGCAGGATATCGTACCGGCAGCCGCGATTCTGGCTCCCGCGGGCAAGCAGGGGAAAATGGTGGGTACGGTGATGACCGGCCTGCTGCTGGGGATCCTGCTGTCGCGAACCGTTAGTGGTCTGGTGGGGGCGCTATTCGGCTGGCGGGTAATGTATCAGGCGGCTGCGGTCAGCATCGCGATGATTGGTGTGGTGATGTGGCGCGTGCTGCCGCGCTTCGAAATTCACTCAACCCTCAGCTACCCGCAGCTGATGAAATCAATGGCGCATCTGTGGAAACGCTATCCGGCACTCCGTCGCGCCGCATTCGCCCAGGGATTCCTCTCTATCGCCTTTAGCGCCTTCTGGTCTACGCTTGCGGTCATGCTGTTGGCGCACTATCAGATGGGCAGCGCGGTAGCCGGTGGCTTCGGTATCGCAGGGGCTGCTGGGGCGCTTGCCGCCCCGCTGGCCGGCGGCCTGGCCGACAAGTTCGGCGCAGAAAAAGTCACGCAAATGGGCGCGGCGCTGGTGACGGTTTCGTTTGCCCTGATGTTTTTGCTGCCTGCGCTACCGCCGCATGGTCAGCTAATCCTGATAGCCATCTCGGCCGTCGGTTTTGACCTGGGGCTGCAATCCAGCCTCGTGGCGCACCAGAATCTGGTGTATGGCCTGGAGCCGCAGGCGCGCGGACGCCTCAACGCGCTGCTGTTCACCGGCGTGTTTATTGGGATGTCGCTGGGTTCAGTACTGGGAAGCAAACTGTATGTGCTCGCAGGCTGGAGCGGCGTGGTGACCCTCGCCGTCGTAACCGGTGCGATTGCCCTTGGGATCCGCCTGCTGGAAAGCGCCAGGGTCGTATCGGCGCAGCGAACCGCCAGATAAAGAGCGAACCGTCAGGTAAAAAAAGCCGCTGTGCAATTCCTGCAGAGCGGCTTTTCTTTCATCAGAACAACTCAAACCGTGCGGCGAGCAAACTCTTTCACGCGAAAGCCCAGCAGCAGCAGCGTCGCGAAATAGGCGACAACGCCGGCCACCACGACAACCATCAAGCGCAGCAGGCGGAACGGCATCGTCCCCTGCGACCACTCCGGCATCAGGTACATCACGCCCAGCAGCGCCGCTGACATAATAATCACCGCGATGACCAGGCGTAGCAGGAACAGGAACCAGCCCGGCTGAGGCGTAAAAATTTTCTGTTTCCGCAGCTGCCAGTAGAGCAGCGCGGCGTTCAGGCAGGCCGCCAGACCAATCGACAACGACAGACCAGCGTGCTTCAGGGGGCCAATAAAGGCGAGGTTCATCACCTGCGTCATGATCAGCGTGACGATGGCAATTTTCACCGGCGTTTTAATGTCCTGCCGCGAATAGAATCCGGGAGCCAGCACCTTCACGACGATGAGCCCCATCAGCCCGACAGAATATGCCACCAGCGCGCGCTGGGTCATCGCGGCATCAAAAGCGGTAAATTTCCCGTACTGGAATAACGCGACCGTCAGCGGCTTGGCCAGGATCCCTAACGCCACCGCGCTCGGTAGCGCGAGCAGGAAGCACAGGCGTAATCCCCAGTCCATCAAACGGCAGTATTCATCGTGATTGCCGCTGGCGAAGCTTTTAGACAGCGAAGGCAGCAAAATGGTCCCCAGCGCCACGCCCAGTACGCCGGACGGAAACTCCATCAGACGATCGGCGTAGTACATCCACGATACGGAGCCGGAAACGAGGAATGAGGCAAAAATCGTGTTAATGATCAGCGAGATTTGGCTGACTGAGACGCCGAGAATCGCCGGGCCCATCTGTTTTACCACCCGCACCGCGCCAGCATCTTTAAGGTTGACCCGCGGCAGCACCAGCATGCCGATTTTTTTCAGATGCGGCAGCTGCCAGGCGAGCTGCAAAATACCGCCAACCGTTACCGCCCACGCCATTGCCAGCATCGGCGGATTAAAATAGGGCGCGGCAAACAGCGCAAAACCAATCATGCTGACGTTCAGGAAGGTCGGGGCAAAAGCAGGCACCGAAAAGCGGTTCCAGGTATTCAGGATGGCGCCCACGAGTGAAGCCAGGGAGATCAGCAGAATATAGGGAAAAGTGATGCGCAAGAGCTGCGTGGTCAGGGCGAACTTTTCGGGCGTATTGGCAAATCCCGGCGCGGTGATAGTAATCACCCACGGTGCCGCCAGCATACCCGCTATGGTCACCAGCGCCAGCACCAGCGTCAGCAGCCCCGAAACATAGGCGACGAAAACCCGGGTCGCATCTTCACCCTGCTTGCTTTTATACTCCGCCAGAATCGGCACAAAAGCCTGTGAGAAAGCGCCTTCAGCAAAAATACGCCGTAAAAGGTTCGGGAGTTTAAAAGCAACGAAGAAGGCGTCGGTGGCCATCCCCGCGCCAAAAATACGCGCCACAATCGCATCGCGCGCAAAGCCCAGCACGCGCGAGAACATGGTCATCGAACTGACGGCCGCCAGTGATTTTAAAAGATTCATTAACGTGTTATTCCACAACCCTGGAGTAAAACGCCCGCAAATGCGGGCGCTGGAAAGTGGCGATAGTCTACCGGGTTCATAATGAATTACTACTGTCAGTTGTTACAACGGATTATTCGCTCATCGCTTCGCGCCAGAGTTTCTCTATAACGCGCTGAGCCAGCAGCGCCTGCTCGCCAGACGTTTCAGGAACCGTCTGATTTTGCACGCATTCGATAAAATGCCGCGCGCAGCCGGTAAATCCACGCTGCTCAAGGGTGGTCTGCCAGCCGGGGATCGGGCGCTGGATCACGCCGCGCCCCCGCTCCTCCTGCCACTCCCGCATATCCCGGACTTCATATAATCCGCCGTCGGTTACCGCCTGTACCCACTCCCGCTGGCTTCCGGCGCGGCGGTGCATACTGGTGGTTATCTGCATCATTCCGCAACTGAAATGGTGTTCGGCATACAGCATCTCCCCTTGAGCGGTGGTATGCAGCGCACCGCCGCTTAAACGCGCTTTATCGCTCGCCAGCCATAGCGCGGTATCGACGACGTGCAGATAGTCATCCAACAGCGTGAAGCGCAGATCGTGGCCCACGCTGTCGCTACGGTGCTTATCCATCCGCAGCGACGCAGCGCTCCCGAGCTGGGCCTTCAGCTCGCGATAGAGGGGGGCAAAACGACGGTTAAACCCGACCATTAGCGTGAGATGACGGCGAGCGGCCAGCTCAACCAGCGCCTCCGCATCGCTGAGTTTATCCGCCAGCGGTTTATCAACGCAGACATGCACTCCGGCATTGAGCAGGCGGGAAACCACTTCATAATGTGAAGCCGTTGAAGTATGCACGAATACGGCATCACACTGCGCCGCCAGCTGTTCCAGAGAATCCGCATAGGGAATACGCCAGGTTTCACAGATACGCAGCGCTTTCTCTTTCCCGGGCGACCACGCCGCCTGTAGCGTCCAGTCATCGGCGGCCCCCAGCACCGGTAACCACGCCTTTTGCGCGATACCGCCCAGGCCAACCACTCCTATACGTAGTTTCGCCGACATGCTTAATCTCCCAGGTGAGCCAGCAGTGAATCGAGACGCGCTTTCAGCTCGGCAACTTCCGCCTCCAGCGCCTCAACGCGCATCTGAAGATCGTCGCCGGGCGGCGACACGGCCTCCACGACGGTAATCAGTGAATCCATATCATCGCAGAACAGATGCATATAGCGGCTTTCACGCTTGCCAGGCTCCCGCGGCAGACGCGCAACATAGGGGCCATCTTCTCGCGAAGCCAGATTTTCGAGGACGCTTTCAACCTCAGCCATATCGCTGAATTCATGCATTCGCTGCGCGCGACCGCGGAGTTCGCCAGGCGTCTGCGCCCCGCGCAGCAGCAGTGTGGTCACGATAGCGACTTCCGCCGGCGTGAATTTCAGATCGCCGAATTCAGAGTTGCAGAAGCGTTGTTCATACTTGGTCACCCGATTGCCGAAACCGCTGACCGTACGCAAATAATGGCGCTTGACTAGCGTATCGAGCAGATCCTGAACTTCACTATCGCTGAGCGACATTACCGGTTCACGGTTTGTTTTCTGGTTACAGGCGGTGACCACCGCGTTGACCGACAGGGGGTACTGCTCCGGCGTGGTGACCTGCTTTTCCAGCAGGCAGCCAATGACCCGCGCCTCATGCGCGGTTAACTGATATTTCATGATGTCTCCTTAGCGACCCGGGGTCCAGTCCGGTGTCGTCAACGCCGTCAGTACGTGATCGCGCCACTGCCCATCAATGAGCAGGTAATCTTTGGCGTAACCCTCTTTTTCAAAGCCCAGACGCGCCAGCAAATCGCCGCTGCGCTGATTATGCGGCATATAGTTTGCCATTATGCGATGGATATGTTGCGTGCGCTGCATATAGCGAATGGCCGACGTCAGCGCTTCATACATCAGCCCCTGCCCTTGCCATTTCTCCCCGATGGAGTAGCCGAGATAGCAGGCATGAAACGATCCGCGCACCACGTTCGAAAAATTCGCCACGCCGATGATCTCTTTTTCTTCCGGGTCAAGCAGAGCAAAATAGAACGCCGAGCCCTGCTTATGAAACTCAGAAATCATCGATAAACGCGCCTGCCAGCCGGAAGGATAACAGTGGCTGTCATCGCGCACCGGTTCCCAGGGTTTTAAGAACCCTTTATTTTCCGCGTAATAATCGGCCAGACGCCAGGCGTCACGATCGTGCACCAGCCGAACCACCAGCCGGTCCGTCGTCAAACGCACCTTCGGTACGTTACTGCGATAGCCAAACATTCCCCTCTCCTGTTCCCCTGACGCAATACTTGCTGACTTTACTATACCTGTCCTGCACGGCGGTGTGAAAACAGCAACATACCATTTTCTGCACCATCTCTGCTTTTCGATGAATAGCCTCTATCGTTCTTGCATTTTGATAAAAAAATATTGTCGCGAGCGCGCTGGGAAAATAGCCATTAACCCCGCAAAATGTCAGAGCTTATTCTTATTTTTCCCTGGAGGGGAAATGTCCCGCGTATCGCAGGCAAGGAGCCTGGGTAAATATTTCCTGTTAGTCGATAACATGCTGGTCGTACTCGGCTTTTTCGTTGTGTTCCCGCTTATCTCCATTCGCTTTGTCGACCAGATGGGGTGGGCTGCGCTGATGGTCGGGATTGCGCTCGGCCTGCGTCAGCTGGTGCAGCAAGGCTTAGGAATATTTGGCGGCGCCATTGCCGACCGTTTTGGCGCCAAGCCGATGATCGTTACCGGTATGCTGATGCGCGCGGCCGGCTTCGCGGCGATGGCCGTCGCTCATGAACCCTGGGTGCTGTGGCTCTCCTGTATTCTTTCAGGCCTCGGCGGCACGCTGTTCGATCCCCCGCGGGCGGCGCTGGTGGTCAAGCTGGTACGCCCGCACCAGCGCGGACGTTTCTTCTCTATCCTGATGATGCAGGACAGCGCAGGAGCGGTGATCGGCGCGCTGCTGGGCAGCTGGCTGCTGCAATATGATTTTCGCCTGGTGTGCAGCGCCGGAGCGGCGCTGTTTATCGCCTGTGCGGCATTCAACGCCTGGTATCTTCCCGCCTGGAAGCTGTCGACGGTCAAAACGCCGGTTCGTGAAGGACTGGGGCGCGTGTTGCGCGACAAACGCTTTGTCACCTATGTGCTGACGCTGACCGGGTATTACATGCTAGCGGTGCAGGTGATGCTGATGCTGCCGATTATGGTTAATGATATTGCGGGTTCTCCGGCGGCGGTCAAATGGATGTACGCCATTGAAGCGACCATTTCGCTAACGCTGCTGTATCCGATTGCCCGCTGGAGCGAAAAGCGTTTTCGCCTGGAGCAGCGCCTGATGGCCGGCCTGCTGATCATGACGCTCGCGATGATGCCAATTGGCCTGAGCAGCAATTTGCAGCAGCTGTTTACGCTGATCTGCGTATTTTATATGGGGTCAATCATCGCTGAACCCGCGCGTGAGACGCTGGGGGCGTCGCTGGCGGATGCCAGAGCGCGCGGCAGCTATATGGGCTTTAGCCGGTTAGGCCTGGCCTTCGGCGGCGCTTTCGGCTACGCAGGCGGCGGCTGGCTGTTCGATGCCGGGAAGGCCGTCGGTCAGCCCGAGCTGCCGTGGCTTATGCTGGGCATTATCGGCCTCGCGACGTTTATTGCGCTGTGGTGGCAGTTCAGTCCAAAACGTTCGACCTCCGGAATGCTGGAGCCGCGAACCTGATTTGCCGGGCCTTCGTTTCTCCTCCATACTGAATTGAGGATGTTCAGCAACAATGGAGGAGAAACGTGAAGTTATATATCTACGATCACTGCCCGTTCTGCCTTAAAGCCCGCATGATTTTCGGCCTGAAAAATATCCCCGTCGAACTGATTGTGCTCCTGAACGATGATGAATTAACCCCCACCCGAATGATCGGCCAGAAAATGGCGCCAATCCTGCAAAAAGACGATAGCCGCTATATGCCGGAAAGCATGGATATCGTGCACTATGTCGATAAGCTGGACGGCAAACCGCTGCTTACCGGCCCGCGTAATCCGGCGGTGGAAACCTGGCTGCGGAAGGTCAACGGCTACGCGAACCGCCTGCTGATCCCCCGCTTTGCCAAATCCGCGTTTGATGAATTCGCCACGCCAGAGGCGCGCGCCTATTTTGTGAAAAAGAAAGAGGCAGCTATCGGCAGCTTTGCCGACCATCTCGCCCATTCCCCCGGTCTGGTGAAGAACATCAGCGACGATCTGCGGGCGCTGGATAAACTGATTGTCCAGCCGAACGCCGTCAACGGAGAACTCTCTGAAGATGATATTCAGCTCTTTCCTCTGCTGAGGAATCTGACGCTGGTTGCCGGCGTGAACTGGCCGAGTCGGGTGGCCGCCTATCGTGACAATATGGCCAAACAGACGCAGATCAACCTGCTTTCCTCAATGGCTATTTAGCCTCAAGGCAGCGGATGGTTTAGCCCTTCGCTGCCGAACGCCTCTTTTTCAGTCTTTTCCGCTAGCACCTCCTGCGCTGGCGGGCCATGCTGCTTTGTGTCAGGATGAACCCATGGCATGACATTAAGGAATCCAATGAAAAAGATGTTTATCGCGGCCGCGCTTATCGTTAGCGGCCTGCTTAGCGCCTGTAATCAGCTCACGCAATATTCCGTGAGCGAGCAGGAAATCAATCAAGCGCTGCAGAAACGTAACCACTTCGCTAAGGATATTGGCCTGCCAGGCGTAGCGGATGCCCATATTGAACTGCAAAATCTTACCAGCGCTATTGGCCGTGAAGAACCAAACAAAGTCACGTTAAGCGGCGTGGCCAATTTAGATCTGAATTCACTTTTCGGGAACCAGAAAGCGACCATCGATCTGAAGCTCAAAGCGCTGCCGGTTTTCAATAAAGAAAAGGGGGCGATTTTCCTGCAGGAGATGGAAGTCGTCGATGCTAAAGTTCAGCCGGAAAAGCTCCAGTCTGTCGTACAGACGCTGATCCCTTACCTGAATCAGTCCCTGCGTAGCTACTTCAATCAGCAGCCTGCCTACGTCCTGCGCGAGGATGCCAGCACCGGTGAAGCGCTGGCGAAAAAGTATGCTAAAGGGATTGAAGTTAAGCCCGGCGAGATTATTATCCCGTTCACCAACTGATAGCTCGGGCGCTGAAGCGCCCGATTTTTTACGGAAGTTGATGCAAAGGAAAACGTTTACGCTTATCCTTAGTGCCCGGCAAAAACAGCCCTGATGACTGAACCTATTAGCCGGAGCCTTCCATGACAGCACAATCCCAGGTATTGAAAATCCGCCGCCCTGACGACTGGCATATCCATCTGCGCGATGACGATATGTTAAAAACCGTCGTGCCTTATACCAGTGAATTTTATGGCCGGGCAATCGTGATGCCAAACCTGGTACCGCCTGTCACTACCGTCGAAGCCGCCCTCGCCTATCGCCAGCGTATCGTTGATGCGATCCCTGCGGGCCATGATTTTACGCCGCTGATGACCTGCTATCTGACGGATACGCTCGACCCGGCTGAGCTGGAGCGCGGATTTAACGAAGGCGTATTCACTGCCGCCAAGCTCTATCCGGCCAACGCCACCACCAACTCCAGCCACGGCGTCACCAGTACGGATGCCATTATGCCGGTGCTGGAACGCATGGAAAAGCTGGGGATGCCTCTGCTGGTTCACGGTGAGGTCACCCATGCTGATATCGATATTTTTGACCGGGAAGCGCGCTTTATTGAAACGGTCATGGAGCCGCTGCGTCAGCGCCTGCCAGGCCTGAAGGTGGTCTTCGAACACATCACGACCAAAGATGCCGCTGAATACGTACGCGACGGTAACGAGCTGCTGGCGGCCACCATCACCCCGCAGCACCTGATGTTCAACCGCAACCATATGCTGGTTGGCGGCGTGCGTCCCCACCTTTATTGCCTGCCGATCCTGAAACGCAATATTCACCAGCAGGCGCTGCGCGAACTGGTTGCCAGCGGTTTTGACCGCGCTTTCCTCGGCACGGATTCCGCTCCCCATGCCCGCCATCGTAAGGAAGCCAGCTGCGGATGCGCAGGCTGTTTTAACGCCCCGACCGCGCTGGGCAGCTACGCCACGGTATTTGAGGAGATGAACGCCCTGCAACACTTTGAAGCCTTCTGCTCGCTTAACGGCCCCCGCTTCTATGGCCTGCCGGTCAATGAGGGCTACGTGGAGCTGGTGCGCGAAGAGAGCCAGGTGGTCGAGAGTATCACCCTGCCAGGCGACGCGCTGGTGCCGTTCCTTGCCGGGGAAACCGTGCGCTGGACGATGAAAAAATAAATAGCCTGCCCCCTGTTGTAAATCTTCAGAGCGTACTGTATAAATAAACAGTACATTATCCAGGGGGCAATTATGCGTATTGAAGTCTCTATCGCCAAATCAACAGCCTTACCCAACGGCGCCTTAGATGCGCTGAACAATGAACTCTCGCGTCGTATCGAACAGCAGTTTCCCTCTACCTCAAGTCAGGTAACGGTTCGGTACGCGGCTAATAACAATCTGTCGGTTATCGGCGGCCTGAAAGAAGACAAAGACCGGATTAGCGAAATCCTGCAAGAAACCTGGGAAAGCGCTGACGACTGGTTTGTCCGCGACTAGCCAATTAAATTTGCTCCCTCATTGTGCAATTTTTTGCCGGGTCGCCCCGGCTTTTTTATTTTTTTCATAGTCAGACTCTCCCCTATTGCTTTTCCTTAGCACCTTCATAAATAACAAATAACCCTCCCTGATTTGCCTAAAAAATCAGCAAATGGGCGCGTATGTGTCTCTATTTCATTTAATTTCTCGAGTTTATTCTTGACTACTGATATAATTAACTTGCTTCAAAAAACACGCATTAAACCTCGAGAACTGTTGTCTTTTAACATATGAATAAGGGGTTATGATGGAAAAGAATAATGAAGTCATCCAGACCCATCCCCTCGTCGGATGGGACATCAGCACCGTTGATAGTTACGATGCGCTGATGTTGCGCCTGCACTACCAAAACCCCGCTCAAGAAAGCAGTAGAGACGCAGAGATTGGCCAGACGCTATGGCTAACGACGGACGTCGCACGTCAGTTTATTTCGATTCTGGAAGCAGGTATTGCGAAGATTGAATCTGGCGAATACCAGGAAAATGAGTATCGAAGGCATTAAAATTTAGCGCTAATGTCAGAATATTCACTTAACAGGCACCCTCGGGTGCCTGAATTATTTTCGGGCTTGTATAACAGCAGGTTGTTAATTACCCTGCTAATAAAGCAATAACCTGGAACTCACCATGCAATACGATCTTATCATTATCGGTAGCGGCTCGGTCGGCGCTGCCGCAGGCTATTATGCGCGGCAGGCAGGGCTCAACGTACTGATGATTGATGCCCATCAGCCGCCGCATCAGGAAGGCAGCCATCACGGCAGCACCCGCCTCATTCGTCACGCCTACGGCGAAGGCGAAAGATATGTCCCCCTGGTACTGCGCGCGCAACAGCTATGGGATGAGTTTGCCGCCGCCAGCGGTGAAGCCGTCTTTGAACGTACAGGAGTGATTAACCTCGGGCCTGCCGGTTCCGACTTTCTGCGCAATGTTGCCAGCAGCGCGCGCGAGTTCCAGCTCAATATCGAAGAAATGGATGCGCAGACGGTGATGACTCGCTGGCCGGAAATTCGTATTCCTGATGATTATCGGGCAATATTTGAACCCGCATCCGGCATACTGCGCAGCGAACTGGCCGTTGAAAGCTGGATCCGTCTGGCACGCGAAGCGGGCGCCGCACAGCTCTTCAACTGCCCGGTATCGGCCATTCACCACGCGCCGAACGGCGTAACCGTCGAGACGATTGATGGTGAGTACAGCGGCAAAAAACTGCTGGTTAGCGCCGGTACCTGGGTTACCCGGCTGATGCCAGAACTCCCTGTCCAGCCGGTACGTAAAATTTTCGCCTGGTTTCAGGCGGATGGCCGCTACAGCAGCAAAAATAATTTCCCGGCGTTTACCGGTGAGTTAGCGAATGGCGATCAGTTTTACGGTTTCCCGGCAGAAGATAACGAATTGAAAATCGGCAAGCATAACGGCGGGCAGCCTATTTCCACGCCGGAAGAGCGTAAGCCGTTTGGTGCCGTTGCAACGGACGGCTCTGAAGCTTTTAGCTTCTTGCGTAATGTGTTGCCCGGTATCGGCGGCTGCCTGCATGGCGCATCCTGTACCTATGACAACACCGCCGACGAGGACTTTATCATTGATACGCTGCCCGGCCAGCCGGATACGCTATTGATTACCGGCCTGAGCGGGCACGGCTTTAAGTTCGCGCCGGTACTCGGTGAACTGGCCACACGGTTCGCGCTTGAAGAACCCTTTGGGTTTGATCTATCCCCGTTTTCACTGGCGCGGTTTAAGAAATAAGCGCCCGCCGTACAACCTGACAACCACGCTAAAGAAACGGCCTCGCTTGAGGCCGTGAATGATGAGAGAGATGATGCGTCGCCTGTTCGAATTACTGGTTAACAACGTCCGCGAACATTTTATGATTTATCTGGCGCTGTGGCTTCTGCTGGCGTTTATCGATCTTATCTGGCTATGGTTTTTCTGAAGGCTCAGGATCCGGGATCCCCAGCTTCGTATTCAACCGACCGCGAGATTTATTAAAGATCTTATTGCCATTCTCGCGGCCGGCGCGCAGTTTTCGCTGCTCCTCTTCCGGCAGCTTATGCTCTTCCATGCAGGCTTCGCTACAGCAGCCGGCGAATTTCTCCGCGCAGGCAGGACACTGAATAAACAGCAGGTGGCAACCATCGTTCAGGCAGTTGGTATGGCTGTCGCAGGGAGCGCCGCACTGATGGCAATGGGCGATAACATCATCTGAGATACGCTCTCCCATCCGTTCATCGAAGACAAAGTTCTTACCGATAAAGCGAACCGGCAGCCCCTGTTCGCGCGCGCGCCGCGCGTACTCGATAATCCCGCCCTCAATATGCGAGACTTTAGTGAACCCATTGTGCTTCATCCACGCGCTGGCTTTTTCGCAGCGGATACCGCCGGTGCAGTACATCACGATATTTTTATCTTTATGTTCCTGCATCATCTCAACGGCCTTCGGCAGCTGGTCGCGAAACGTATCCGCCGGGATCTCCAGCGCGTTCTCGAAATGGCCGACCTCATATTCGTAATGGTTACGCATATCAATAAAGACCGCATCCGGGTCGTCCAGCATCGCGTTGACTTCCGCGGCCTTTAAATAATCGCCCACGTCCGATGCATCAAACGTCGGATCGTCAATCCCATCCGCGACGATCCGATCGCGTACCTTGAGACGCAGAACCCAGAAGGATTTACCGTCATCATCGAGGGCGATATTCAGGCGCAGACCATTCAGGGCGGGATCAAAAGCGTATAAGAATTCGCGCAGCGCATCGACCCGGCTTTGCGGAACGCTAATTTGCGCGTTAATACCTTCGTGAGCCAGATAAATTCGGCCAAAGACGTTCAGCTTAGTCAACGCAATCCACAGCGCATCGCGCGTGGCTTTTGGGTCGATAATAGTGAAATATTTATAAAACGAGATCGTCGTGCGCGGCTCGGTCTCAGCCAACATTTGCGCCTTTAACGTCTCATTTGAAATGCGGTTATGTAACACTGGCATGGTGTACCTGCTCGGCATAGTCAATGAGTAAAATAAACGGCGGGCATCATATAGCAAACACGCTTAATTTACATCCCCACATTTTGCGCTACATTTTTCTCACCCATATTTGCTTGCGTTAACATTAAATGCCATCTGCGGCCGGTATTTTGGCTGAGGCATAAAAAAATGCGATAATAGAACACGTTGCTTAATTAAACAGGTATGAGATGACCCATTTACCTAAATTTTCCGCAGCGTTGCTGCACCCGCGTTACTGGTTGCTTTGGCTCGGGATCGGCCTGCTCTGGTTGGTTGTTCAGCTGCCTTATCCGCTGATTTATCGCCTCGGAACCGGTCTTGGCCGCCTCGCCATGCGGCTAATGAGACGCCGGGCCAAAATAGCCAACCGGAATCTGGAGCTCTGTTTTCCCGATAAGAGCGAGCAAGAGCGTCACCGCATGGTCGTGGCAAACTTTGAATCCGTCGGCATGGGGTTAATGGAAACCGGCATGGCCTGGTTCTGGCCGACGAAGCGTATTGCGCGCTGGACTGACTCCATCGGCGTCGAGCATATCCGTGATGTTCAGGCGCAAAAGCGCGGCATTTTGCTGATTGGCATTCATTTCCTCACGCTGGAGATGGGTGCGCGCATGTTCGGTATCAACGAGCCGGGCATTGGCGTTTATCGTCCAAACGATAACCCGGTTATCGACTGGCTGCAGACATGGGGACGCCTGCGCTCCAACAAAGACATGATCGATCGTAAGGATCTGAAAGGCATGATCCGCGCGCTGAAAAAGGGTGAAGTGATCTGGTATGCGCCGGATCACGACTATGGCCCGGCCGCCAGCGTATTTGTGCCGTTTTTCGCCGTTGACCAGGCCGCGACCACCTCGGGCACCTGGATGCTGGCAAAGATGTCTAAAGCCTGCGTTGTGCCGTTCGTGCCGCGCCGTAAACCGGACGGTAAAGGCTATGAGCTGATTATCCTGCCGCCGGAGTGCGATCCGCCGCTGGAAGATGCGGAGACTACCGCCGTCTGGATGAACAAAGTGGTAGAGAAGTGCATATTGATGGCGCCGGAACAGTATATGTGGATGCATCGCCGCTTTAAAACGCGTCCTGAAGGCGTTCCTTCTCGTTACTAGCGCCTCCCGGCGCGCGCTTGCGCAATGACTCCGCATCTGAATCCGGATGCGGAGTAAGCCCCACCGTTCAGCACCCTCCTTTAGCTTTAAAAGCTCTCCTCCATTGCGGCAACCATTTCTCAGGCGCATAATTAGCAGGCTCATATTTTCAATTATTTGACCTGCGCGGCAGGCCAGTGGAATCCTATGCCCTCTGCTGATACCCCCATTAACTGGAAACGTAATCTCACCGTCACCTGGCTCGGCTGCTTTTTAACCGGCGCCGCCTTTAGCCTGGTGATGCCGTTCCTCCCGCTCTACGTCGAACAACTCGGCGTAACCGGCCATAGCGCCCTCAATATGTGGTCAGGGCTGGTTTTCAGCATTACCTTTTTATTTTCCGCCGTGGCCTCCCCCTTCTGGGGCGGTCTCGCGGACCGCAAAGGGCGCAAAATTATGCTGCTGCGCTCGGCCCTCGGTATGGCAATCGTTATGCTGCTGATGGGCCTGGCGCAGAATATCTGGCAGTTTCTGATCCTGCGCGCGCTGTTAGGTCTGCTCGGCGGATTTATTCCTAACGCCAATGCGCTGATAGCGACGCAAATTCCCCGTCATAAGAGCGGCTGGGCGCTGGGGACCCTCTCTACCGGGGCGGTCAGCGGCGCGCTGCTGGGGCCGCTGGCCGGCGGTTTCCTGGCCGATCACTGGGGATTGCGTACCGTCTTCTTTATGACGGCAGGCGTACTGTTTATTTGTTTCTTATTTACCCTTTTTCTCATCCGCGAAAATTTTGTCGCCGTCAGTAAAAAAGAGATGCTCAGCGCGAAAGACGTTTTCACATCGCTTAAAAATCCGAAGCTGGTGCTGAGTCTGTTTGTGACATCGCTGATTATCCAGGTGGCTACCGGTTCCATCGCGCCGATTTTGACGCTTTACGTGCGCGATCTCGCCGGCAACGTCAGTAATATTGCGTTTATCAGCGGCATGATAGCTTCAGTCCCCGGTATTGCCGCCCTGCTTAGCGCCCCTCGCCTCGGTAAACTCGGCGACCGTATCGGTCCGGAAAAGATCCTGATCGTTGCGCTGGTGATTTCTGTCCTGCTCCTGATTCCCATGTCGTTTGTCCAGACGCCGCTGCAGCTGGGTATCCTGCGCTTCCTGTTAGGCGCCGCCGACGGCGCGCTGCTGCCGGCAGTGCAAACGCTGCTGGTGTACAACTCCACCAGCCAAATCTCGGGCAGAATATTCAGCTATAACCAGTCGTTCCGCGATATCGGTAACGTCACGGGCCCGCTCATCGGCGCATCGGTTTCCGCCAACTACGGCTTCCGGGCAGTCTTTTTAGTCACCGCCGGTGTGGTGCTGTTCAATGCGGTCTACTCGACCCTGACCCTCGGTCGCTCCCGCCGCCCCCGGGCAACGGACAATCCGGGTTCCGGCACGCATTCGGTAAATTAATGTCCGTGTGGCGTTCACCTCCTTGACGCATTGCCAACCGCCTTCTATAGATTGAATCGTGTTCATTTCTATTCATCTTAGGAGGTTAGCCATGCCAAAGGATTCGATGTTCTATGCCACGCTTGAAGAAGCAATCGATGCAGCCCGCGAGGAGTTTCTGGCTAATAATCCCGATAGCGACGAAGAGAGCGCCAGCATTGAGCAGCTAAATATCCAGAAGTACGTACTCCAGGACGGTGATATTGCCTGGCAGGCCGAATTTTTCGCCGACGAGGATGAACAGGGCGAATGTCTGCCTGTCCTCAGCGGTCAGGCTGCACAGAGCGTCTTTGACGGCGATTATGATGAGATTGAGCTTCGCCAGGAGTGGCTGGAAGAAAACACGCTGCATGAATGGGATGAAGGCGAGTTTCAGCTTGAACCCTCTCTCGATACCGAGGAGGGCCAGGCTGCCGCCGATGAATGGGATGAACGCTAATTAGTTATAGGGGCCATGGCTGGCGTCAAGCGGCAGCAGTAGCGTATCAAACACCAGCGAAAAGGGCAGATCGAGAATAGTGATATAGCGCCATGCTGAATCACGAACATCCCACTGAACGCCGGGATAGTACTGGTTTCCATGGCCCTGGCCTGGCACTGTGCGGCTGATAATACTCCCGCAGCCGCTGAGAAACAGCGTCATTGCGATAACCAGTAAAACTCTCATCAACAACCTCGATTTTCAGGTAAAAAAATACCGGCACCATTGCCGGTATTTTCCTTAACGTACGGCTTACTTCGTTTTTAACGCCAGCGGATTCAACGTCAGCTGCTGATAGGCGCCGACCCACGAAGAGTATTTCTCCGGCGCGGCCCACACGCGATAGTGCAAGCGTGACATCGTGACCGGGTCGCTCAGCAATACCAGACGACGATCGCGGTTTAGTTTATCCGGCGTCTCATTCAACGCCTGCTCAACGTGACGTTCGCGGGCGATATCCAGAATATGCCCGTGACGGTGGCGCGCGGTGGCCATCGCCGTTGCCAGCGCGTTAAACGACGGGTTAAATACCGCATGCATAAAGCCGTCGTCCAGCGAACGCTGACGGTTGAGCGTCAGATAAGCGTCAGTATCTTTAAGCACCTGCGGCGGGGAGTACTCTTCCGGGATCAGGAACAGCTTCCAGCGTTTAGTGCGCAGGCCGATGGTGGCGCGGCTGGAAATGGCCGACACGAACGGCGACAGAATCAGCGACACCACAATCGGCGCCAGCCAGAACAGGAAGCGCAGATCCAGCCATGCCATGCCCACCGCCCAGACCAGACCCAACAGCATCTGCGAGCCGTGACGCATAAACGCTTCGCCCCACGGGGTAGAGTCGTCATCACGCTGCGGCGAGTTCCACACCACTTCCCAGCCGAGGAACGCGCTGACCACAAATACGGTATGGAACAGCATACGCACCGGCGCCAGCAGCACCGAAAAGAGCACCTCCAGCAGCAGAGAAAGGGTCACGCGGATAAATCCGCCGTACTCTTTTGGCCCTTTACACCACACCAGGATAATACTCAGCAGCTTCGGCAGAAACAGCAGTACCATGGTGGAAGCAAACAGGGCAATGGCCAGCTCCGGACGCCACTGCGGCCAGACCGGGAACAGCTGCCGCGGCTGCAGAAAGTACTGCGGTTCGGTCAACGCATGCACCACCTGCAGGGCAGTTGAGAGCGCAAGGAACATAAACCACAGCGGCGCCGACAAGTATGACATCACGCCGGTCAGGAACACCGCGCGGTGAACCGGGTGCATCCCTTTAACCAGGAACAGGCGGAAGTTCATCAGGTTCCCCTGACACCAGCGGCGATCGCGCTTCAGCTCGTCCAGCAGGTTCGGCGGCAGCTCTTCATAAGATCCGGGGAGATCGTAAGCAATCCAGACCCCCCATCCGGCGCGACGCATCAATGCGGCTTCGACGAAGTCGTGCGACAGAATGGAACCCGCGAAGTTACCCTCACCCGGCAGCGGCGCGAGGGCACAGTGCTCAATAAACGGTTTCACCCGGATAATGGCGTTGTGTCCCCAGTAGTGCGACTCACCCAGCTGCCAGAAGTGCAGCCCTGCGGTAAAAAGCGGGCCGTAGACGCGGGTGGCAAATTGCTGACAGCGAGCATACAGCGTATCCATGCCCGACGCGCGAGGCGATGACTGGATGATACCGGCATTCGGGTTCGCTTCCATCAGGCGCACCAGGCCGCTCAGGCACTCACCGCTCATGACGGAGTCGGCATCCAGCACCACCATGTAGCTATACTGGCTACCCCAACGGCGGCAGAAGTCATCAATGTTACCGCTTTTGCGCTTCACGCGGCGGCGGCGGCGGCGATAGAAGATCTGCCCTTCGCCCTGCACTTCGGCAATGAGCTCCATCCACGCCTTTTGCTCTGCCACGCAGATATCCGGGTTGTAGCTATCGCTCAGAATATAGACATCAAAGTGCTCAGCGTTGCCGCTGGCCTTTACCGACTCCCAGGTCGCACGCAGGCCGGCGAATACGCGGTCAACGTCTTCGTTGCAGATCGGCATGATCAGCGCCGTGCGATGCTCCGGGTTCAACGGCTCATTGCCGACGGTCGAGGCTGAGATACTGTACTTATCACGCCCGATAAGCAGTTGCAGGAAGCCCATCAGCGCGGTCCAGAACCCCGCTGAGACCCAGCAAAAAAGCACGGCGAACAGGATCAGGATCCCCGACTGCAGCACATAGGGCAGCAGCTGCATAAAGGAGATCCACAGGTTCTGCCCCACCATATCCGCCGGGTTAATCAGCGCCCAGCCCTGGTAGGGCAAAATGGTTTTCATGTACCACGTCGCCACCACGGTCTGCGCCAGCGTCAGCAGCAGAAGAATGTAGCGGCGGATAGAGCCGACGGTACGCCATTTCTGCTCGCTCTCCTGCTCTTCCTGGCTCAGGCGAGAAAGATAGCGCGGCGTCACGTCGCGTCCGCGCAGCCGATCCCAGAAGCGCCCGACCGGGTTAGTCCGCCAGGGGTCCGGAAACATGGAGGAGCGTTTTGCTTTCGGCATGGCGTTGAGCTGAGTGCGCCCTTCGTCATCCTTTACCAGCTGGTTACCGGCCAGTGAATCTGGCCAGCTGTGCTCCAGCCGCGATTTTACCGACCCCAGCGGGGAGTCGTCTTCGCGGTGGTAAACGTGATGTTCAGCGTCCAGTGCTTCATGTACGGCCTGCAGACTTGCGTCAGGTAACGCGCGTTTTTCTGCATCCGACAGCGGCAATGCGTCGATGTACTTCGTTATCTTATTCATTGGCAGGCAGCTGATAGCTCCAGGTTTCGCTCAGCGTCTGGTCGGTATTGACCAGGGCTGCTCGCATATCCGTGGTTTTCTTAGGATCTTTCACTTTGACGCGCAGAATCATACGCCAGCCTTTCGTTACTGGGTTGTAGCGCACGGTATTTTCGACGATTTCAGCGTTATCGCCGATGCTGGCCTGGGCAGTTACGGGCGTATCTGCGGGCAGCTTTTTCATCTCGGCGCCGGTGAAATCGACAATAAAGGCAATGGTGCCATCAGGCTGGCGGATCAGGTTCGATTGCTTGACGTCGCCGGTAGAACGGCGGGTCTGCATAACGTAAGCGTTATCCGGCGCATGCAGTTTGTCTTCGTCACGGCTGAAAGTGATGGTGTATTTGAAGTTCATCTCTTTGCCGGGTTCCGGCAGCTGATCCGGCGTCCAGTAGGTGACGATGTTATCGTTGGTTTCATCGTTGGTCGGGATCTCGACCAGTTCGATTTTCCCTTTGCCCCAATCACCTTTCGGCGTAATCCACGCGCTTGGGCGCAGATCGTAGCGGTCGTCGAGGTCTTCAAAACGCGAGAACTGACGGCCGCGCTGCAGCAGGCCAAACCCCTGCGGGTTTTCCATTGCGTAGCTGCTGACGGCCAGGTGTTTCGGGTTATTGAGCGGACGCCAGATCCACTCACCGTTACCGGCAAGAATGGACAGCCCGTTGGAGTCGTGCAGCGCCGGGCGGTAGTTGGTGGTCGGAGACGGCTGATGCGGCCCGAACAGGAACATGCTGGTTAACGGCGCCACGCCCAGTTTACCGACTTTGTCACGCAGATAGACCTTAGACTGCACGTCCACCACGGTATCGCGACCGGGCATGATCACAAAGCGATAGGCGCCGGTTGCGCGCGGGGAATCAAGCAGCGCATAAATCGTCAGGCGTTTATCGGTGGCTTTAGGACGCTCAATCCAGAACTCACGGAAGCGCGGGAACTCTTCTCCGGACGGCAGCGCGGTATCGATAGCCAGTCCGCGGGCAGAAAGCCCATATACCTGGCCCTGACCGAGCACGCGGAAATAGCTGGCTCCGAGCATGCTGACGATCTCATCGTTCTTGTCTTTGCTGTTGATCGGATACAGAACCTTAAAGCCCGCAAAACCTAGGTCTTTAACCGTGTCTTTATCGTGCTGAACGTTGCCAAAATTAAAATAGTCCGGGCTATATTTAATTTTACGTACGCTGGTTGCCGTCACTTCATTAATGGTGACCGGCGTATCGAAATACATTCCCTGGTGATAAAACTCGAGCTTGAACGGGCTTTTCAGATTATTCCAATAGGCTTTGTCGTGATTAAACTGAATTTGCTGATAGTCCGCATACTTCATGTCGCGGAAGGCAGAGGGCAGGTTACTTTTAGGCGCTTCAAAGCCTTTGCCGGCTAACGTTTGTGCCTCTTTTGCGACGTCATCAATGCTGAATGCCCATGCAGATGAAGTACACAGGGACAACATTACGGCTGCGCTTAACCAACGCATTTTCATCATCTGTGGTTTATGTTTCATATAAGTAAGCACTTCCCCCTTTGTGTGCTTAAATCGATCCGATCTATTTTAATGGAAACTCAGGCATTCCGACAACATAATCCCTGCATTGTTCGGCATCGCGGCACAGGGAATACACAGTTACTGCCCCGTTTGCACTTTGCGTGCTTATCCTGGAGACAGTTAACCAGAGTTCATGTAGGGTTGCAGAGAATTTAAACGTTATCACGTTGAGTGATAAGACGAATTGTCTGAGAATGTAGTGATATTGTATGAATAATACTCCGGTACAGCGTGAATATTTTTTCGATAGCATCCGCGCCTGGCTGATGCTATTGGGCATCCCTTTTCACATTTCGCTCATTTACTCCAGCCACAGCTGGCATGTTAACAGCGCCGAGCCCTCGTGGTGGCTGACGTTATTTAACGACTTCATCCATGCCTTTCGCATGCAGGTCTTCTTTGTGATTTCCGGCTATTTTTCCTACATGCTTTTTCTGCGCTATCCGCTGAAAAAATGGTGGAAAGTACGCGTTGAGCGCGTCGGCATTCCCATGTTAACGGCGATCCCGCTCCTGACCCTGCCGCAGTTTATTATGCTGCAGTACGTCAACGGTAAAGCGGATAACTGGCATACGCTGTCAGGCTATGACAAGTTCAACACCCTCGCCTGGGAGCTGATCTCTCATCTGTGGTTTTTGTTGGTGCTGGTGGTCCTGACGTCGCTGGGCGTGGTGATGTTCAAATGGCTGACGCGACCGCGTTCTGCCGCTGCGCCCACCTTTGGTGACACTGTCACATTAGGCCAGCTGTCGATGATTTTTCTCGCTCTGGGCGTGCTGTACGCGGTCATCCGCCGCACTATTTTTATTCTCTATCCGCCCATTCTCAGCAACGGTCTGTTCAACTTTATCGTGATGCAGACGCTGTTCTATCTGCCTTTCTTTATCCTGGGCGCCCAGACGTTTATTAACGCGCGGCTGAAGACGATGTTCACGACTCCCTCGCCGTGGTGCTTTGTGGCGGCTTTACTGGGATTTATCGCCTACCGACTGAATCAGCAGTACGGCTCGGGCGATGGCTGGATGTACGAAACGGAGTACGTGATTACGATGGTGCTGGGGCTATGGATGGTCAACGTGGTCTTTTCGCTTGGCCACCGTTTGTTGAATTTCCAGTCCGCGCGGGTGACCTACTTCGTCAACGCATCGCTATTTATCTACCTGGTGCACCACCCTCTGACCCTGCTCTACGGGGCATGGATAACCCCGGTCATTCAATCAAATACCCTTGGATTTATCACCGGGCTGGTTTTTGTTGTCGGGATTGCGCTGGTGCTGTATGAAATTCATCTGCGGATACCGCTGTTGCGCTTTCTTTTTTCCGGAAAATTCCAGCAAAAGACGGCTAAGCCGCAAATTTCCGCCAGTTAAAACAGGGCGCTGCTGTGTGGAACGCACATAGCAGCGCTATTTTTGCGCAAACAACAGCTGAAAGACATCGCGGTACAGGCTCTCCATCGCCGCTTTATCTACCATCGGAGCCGTCGCCAGGTCGCAACGGTATGCCGCCCCTTCCGTTAATATCGCGATAAATTCGCAGGCGACGCTAATTTGCTCCGCGGTCATCTCAGGATGGTAGTGGCGGGTAAGCCGTCCGCCCTCCTCTTTCAGGCGACGATCGGCCTGGATCATAATTTCACGCAGGCGCGGGTTTCGGGACGCCTCGGCGTTAATTTCCATCAGCAGATAATTATCGTTTTTCGTAGACTCGGTCGCGGGGAGCACGCCGGCTAAAACTGAAGCCATGCGGGCTAAATCATGATTCCCGGCAACCATTTCGCCCACTCTGGCATTCACGATCTCGCTGACGATAACTTCGATGATCTCTTCTTTGCTGGCGAAAACGCGATATAGCTGGCCTACGCTAAGGCCAGCCTGACGCGCAATATCCGCTACGGAGGCGCCATGCAGGCCCTTTTCCGCGAAACATTTTTGTGCCGCGGCAACAATTTCCATCCGGCGAAGCCGTTGTTTTTGTAGAACCTTCCCTTCAGTCACCGATGACTCTCCCGTTATGATAGTTTCCCGCCTTCGCAGGAAACTATCATATCTTATTCTGATGGCCGAGTTGCGCGCGACTCGCCTCGAGTAATTGGCTATAGATGCCGGCGGTTTCGCTATCAAAACAAACGAAATAAACGCGCTCCAGCGGATTGTAGCGAGTGAGAAAGGCAGTTACCGTCCGCACGGCTATCTCCGCGGCGGCCTGTTTAGGGTAACCATATACGCCGGTGCTGATAGCAGGAAATGCGATGGATCGGTAATTATTTGCCGAGGCCAGCAGCAGGCTATTTTTGTAAACGTCAGCCAGTAATTCCGCCTCCTGCCTGTCACCGCCGTGCCAGACCGGCCCTACGGCGTGAATCACCGCGCTGGCGGGCAGATTTCCTGCCGCCGTAATCACCGCATGACCCGGCGGACACTCTCCCTGCTGTTGCCGCACAACTTTACAGGCAGCCAGCAGTTCCGGCCCTGCCGCGCGGTGAATCGCCCCATCCACCCCGCCGCCGCCAAGCAGCGACGGATTAGCCGCGTTGACGATAACATCGACCTCAAGCCTGGTAATATCGCCGAGAACCACTTCAGGTTGAACAGCCATTTCTCCTCCTGTCGGCATACGTCTTGAAAGGAATACAGGAGGATAATATGGCACGATAGCCCCCGGGGCGAAAGCCCGGGGGCAGAGGGTTACCGATAATCAACATCCAGAATGGCGAGGGTCCGTTGCGGATTAATATAGCGTAATTGCGCAGAACGGATATTTTCGTTGCGGATATTCCCTTTCTCAAGCTGCTGAGCGGAAATTTTAATCGTCTCCGCCCGCGGGCAATCCATAATTACCTGATTATTGATTGCATCGAGCTGGCAGGGTGCTTCCACCACCCGTCCGTAAAAATGGACGACGCCAGCCACGGTCTGTTCGGCGATCGCAGGGCTAATAAACGAGGGTAATATAAACAGGGCTGCAAGCGAAGCATATCTAATTGTTTTCATTATAAAACTCCTCTGCATATCGGTATAGCTACTGAAGAGCACCAGCCATCCATGAGTGCGACGAGTTAATTTTTTTTACTTCAATTTAATTATATTAACAATTTAAAAACAAAAAATATCATTTGTTTAAATGTGCTAACAAAATCGATTCACTAACTCCCGGTACAGTTAAAGTTGCGGATATATAAGGAAAAACAAAATGGCGGGAAGATTTATGATGAGGTAATACCTGGCAGCAAAAACAACCAAAGAGCCCGACGGGCTCTTTGGTGATGAAAAGTGGGATAGGTTAAAAAGATTCGCGACTTTGATTAGCCAGAGGTTTATTTTTCTCCGCCCGGGTCGCCAGCCACAGGCCGCTATTTTTCATGGCATAGCCAAATACCAGGCCCAGCGCGAGTGAAGGCACAACTAAACGCCAGTCGCCGCCGGCGGCAAACGTCGCACACGCGCCGATAAAAGTACCCGGCACAAAAGAGAGAATCAGCTGACGCGCCTGGATACACATCAAAAACGCCACGACGCCGGTCATGATATAGCTAACCACTTCCAGCTGCGGCGCCAGCGCGCTACCGTGAATAATCACCAGCGCCCACACCACGCCGCTCATGACCGTACAGGTCGAAATAAGCAGCCCTTTTAACCCACCTTGCGGACAGGCAAAGTAAGCCGTACAGCCGAGGAAACCTGCCCAGCTCAGCAGACCCAATGCGACCGCCACCCATCCCCAGATACCGGAGAGAATGCCCGTCGTTAATGCGATTGCGAAGAGTATGTTCATGGCGCGTATCATAGCAGAAACGCGCCCGTCAAATGCGACACGGAACACACTAAATGAAATTAAGAATGCTTTGTTGCAAATAAATTGCGATCTTAATCACAATTTATTGCTTATTTTCTTCCTGCAGCTCATCCCACATAGCGGAGAGGGCTTCACGAGTCAGCGGGGCCATGGCGCGCCAGAACGGCGTGGTTGCATGGGCTTCAACTTTGCCCAGGAACTCGCCGCACCACGGCAGAATATACTCAGCGAACAGGGTTTCCAGAACGTCGCTTTCATCTTCCGGCGCGTGATCTTCCAGCCACGAAGCGGCCAGCAGCAAGGAGCCTAAATGATCCGCTGCGCCCTCCCCCGTGGGGACACCATGCGCGCTGAGGAAAGCGCGAACGTCAGCTTCCGTAGCGCCTTCTACCCATGCGCTACGGTAAGGCGCCACGCGGCACTCTTCACCGACAAACAGCGCGTTGTATTCGGCGGCCAGAGACGGCATATCGCAGCTTTTTTGCAGACGCTCCAGCAGTTCATCCTGCTCCAGCGGCCAGCTCGCTGCCAGCTTCCCTTCGCGAATAAGGGTAAACAGCGGCACCAGCAGCGGGTCCTGCGGCTGACGATAATAGAGAGAGCCCAGCACGCGGCAGAGGATTGAAAACTCGTTCATTCATTTATTCCAGTTATTCAAATTAAAGTTCAGCAAACTCAGGAATCGCAGGCATCCCACGCGATTCAAGAAAATTAAGCAGACGCCGCGGCGTCACGTTAAGAATTCGCTCTTCCGGAAAATCAACAGCATCGAGGATTTTGCGACATTCGCTAAATTCACCAAGCGTGAATGCCGTATGGGAATCCGAACCCAGCGCAACCCAGCCGCCGGCATCGCGTACGGCCGCGGCAACGGCACGGCAGTTATCTTCGCTGCCAATGCGCGACGAAACAAAGGATGAGTTATTGATTTCCAGCGCCACGTGGTGCTTCGCCGCTGCCGCGGCAATGGCCGGGATATCAACGGGAAACTTAGGATTACCCGGATGGCTAATGATATGCACCGCGCCGCTCGCTATCGTGGCGATCATCGCTTCGGTATGCGTTGCTTTATCCTTTGGAGGGAACACCGGCTCGTGAAAACCGGCAATGATCAGGTCCAGCGAGTTGAGCATCGGGCCGGTACAGTCAATTTCGCCCTGGGTATTTTTGATATTGGCTTCGATACCGCGCAGGATACCAACGCCCTCCACCAGCCGCGGCCAGATACGCATATTAATAAAATGCCAGTAGTGAGGCGCATCGGCCATATCGGGCCCGTGGTCGGTAATGGCAAAAAGTTTGATCCCCTTGCGCTTTGCTTCTGCAATATAATCGTGCAGGGTACTGTAGGCGTGGGTGCTGGCGACGGTATGCATGTGCAGGTCAACAGGATACATCACAATCTCCTTCTCTGTTTGTGGCAAGAATAGCAGGAATCTGCGCCTGTGATCAGCAAAAACCCCGCTCATGCGGGGCTGTCGCTTAGTATCCCAGCTGGCGATCGACCTGCCCGCTGACCGTTTCACCTCGTTCTAACTGACCGATGGTTTTGGCGATATAAGCCATGGCTTCCAGAGGCCGGGTGACGGCGGCAACATGCGGCGTCATCGCCACTCGCGGATGCCGCCAAAGCGGGCTCGCTTCAGGCAGCGGTTCGCGGCTGTACACATCCAGCATCGCGCCTTTCAACTTGCCGCTATTCAGCGCGTCCAGCAGATCGTCTTCCACCACATGAACACCGCGAGCCAGATTCAGCACGTAGCTGTTATCCGGCAGCTGCGCCAGGCGCGCGCTATTAATAATTCCAACGGTTTCCGCCGTGTTGGGCAGCAGGTTTATCAGCACTCGTGTTCCGTTGAGGAACGCATTCAGCTCCTCTTCTCCGGCAAAGCTGGTGACCTGCGGCCAGGATTTGCGGCTGCGGCTCCAGATGCGTAACGGAAAACCCCAGCTTTGCAGGGCTTCGGCCACTTTCGCGCCAAGCACGCCCGCGCCCATAATGCCGATGGTGAAATCTTCACGCTGATACTCCTCCAGCGGCTGCCACCGCGCCTCTTGTTTTAATGCCTGATAGTCATCAAAACGACGGAACCAGTGCAACACCTGGCTCACCGCGTATTCTTGCATCTGCAGCCCCATGCCGGTGTCTTCCAGACGGAACAGCGGAGTTGACAGCGGCAGCATTTCCGGGTGTTCCCGCAGTTTGCTGAGGATTGAATCGACGCCGGCGCCAAGGGCAAAGACGGCTTTAAGCTGGCGGCCCTGGAGCATTTCTACCGGCGGATGCCAGACCAGCGCATAGTCAGCGGGTTGATTATCTCCGGGTTTCCACTCGCGGACGCGCGAGCCGGGCAGCTGTTTTTCCAGTTCCGTAATCCAGAAAGGGGTGTCGAACGTGGGGTGGTAAAAGATGATATCCATAAAGGCTCCTGATAGCCGACGCTGCTGGCAGGTTAGGTTAGCGTCGCGTTTTACTCGTTGTTTTCTATTAGATTGCCAGCATAGCAAATTTCATTCGCCGAGCGTGCGAAAAAGGGAATGGCGATAAAAAAATCGATTTTCGCCCATTTAGGGAGCAAGTTGCTTGAAGTTTGGCTAAACGCGCGATTTTTTAAAAAAGTTGATTGACGGGAGATACGTATTTCCCTAAATTAGCGCCCGTTCCCGCCAACAACGGGAAAGACAATATGGTGAGGTGTCCGAGTGGCTGAAGGAGCACGCCTGGAAAGTGTGTATACGGCAACGTATCGGGGGTTCGAATCCCCCCCTCACCGCCATATTTTAAGAAGAGCTCGTACGCAAGTACGGGCTTTTTTTCGTATATAGCACCCCGTCCGGTAGCCCGGACAGATGCGCAGCATCGCCTCCGGGAAATTCTGCTACTCCATGCTCTTCTCCCGGGGGCTGCGCGATGCGCGTGCCCGGGCTACAGTACCGCAGATTGCCGATAGCCCGTAGCCCGGGTAAGGCGTTTACGCCGCAACCCGGGGAATATGCCGTGACGCGGTATTGCTGTGGCTTCTTCCCGGCTTGCGCTGCGCTTAGCCGGGCTACCGGGCCGCAGATTGCCGGTAATCCGAGCCCGGACAGGCGCATCGCGCCGCCGCCGGGATTATGGCAAATGCTAATCCTCTTCCATCCGCTGATACTCTTCACTGAGGAAATCCACCAGCGCCCTGACCGAGGGGAGTAATCCGCGACGAGAGGCAAACACCGCATGGATCACCTCCCTGCGCGGTTGCCACTCATCGAGGACAACCACCAGCTCTCCGGCGGCCAACTGATCGCGCACCATTAATAAAGGAAGCTGTACCACCCCAACGCCGGCAACGGCCGCTTCACGGAGCGCCAGCATATCCGTGGTGACCAGCCGGGGAGTAAAGTAGATTTCCGCCCTTGCCCCCTCCGGGCCGGTCAACTGCCACTTATGCTGATGTTTGCCCGCCCCCAGACTTAACCCCGGCCAATCGCTTAGCGCTGAAGGAACCTGAGGCTGCCCCTGCCGCTCCACCAACCGTGGGCTGGCGACCAGACGGTGCCCGCGATCGGCCAGAACACGCATCACCAGATCGCTATCTTCTATCGGCCTTGGACGTACGCGAATCGCGACGTCGACGCCCTCTCCAACAACGTCAACGCGCCGGTTAGTCGCTTCCAGCTGCAGATTCACGCCCGGATAGCGCACCATAAACCGTGCCAGCATCGGCCCGATATGCGCATGCAATAGCGTTACCGGGCAGGTCAGCTTTACGCTCCCGCGCGGCTCGGAACGCAGGGTTTCCACCGCCTGTTCTGCCGCTTCCGCCTCAATCAGCATCGCTTTGCAGTGCTGATAAAAGGTCAGGCCAACTTCCGTTACCGCAAACTGCCGGGTTGTACGTTGAATCAAACGGACGCCGAGGCGTTCTTCTAGCTGGGCGATACGACGGCTCAACTTGGATTTAGGTTGATCGAGCGCCCTGCCCGCCGCGGCAAAACCACCGTGATCGATCACCTGTACGAACCAGGCTAAGTCATTGAGATCCTGCATCCTTCCCCCATCGTTCCATTTTTAGAACAGTATAGGTCATTTTTGCTATCTAGCGGACTATTAGTGGCGAATCTATGCTTATCCACATCAGAAACAGCTATTCAGGAGACTGCCATGAAACAAATTACAGGTATCTACACCGCGCCTTCACAGCACTGGGTAGGCGATGGTTTCCCGGTTCGCTCAATGTTCTCTTACCAGACGCATGGCGAACAGCTAAGCCCCTTCCTGCTGCTCGACTACGCAGGCCCCCATCACTTCCCGGCGGGGACAGGCAAACGCGGCGTCGGCGAACATCCGCATCGCGGATTTGAAACCGTCACCGTGGTCTATTCCGGCGAAGTTGAACATCGTGACTCTACCGGCAGAGGCGGCGTCATTGGGCCGGGCGATGTGCAGTGGATGACCGCAGGTGCCGGGATCCTGCATGAAGAGTTCCACTCGGCGGAATTTACCCGTACCGGCGGCGAGCTGAAGATGATTCAGCTCTGGGTCAACCTCCCGGCGAAAGACAAAATGACGCAGCCGGGATACCAGAGCATCACTGCTGATGTGATTCCTGACGTTGAGCTGCCGAATAATGCGGGCCATATGCGGGTTATTGCCGGGCGCTACGGAGATATTGTCGGCCCTGCGCACACGTTTTCTCCGCTTAACGTCTGGGACCTGCAGCTTAACCAGAGCCAGGAAATCACGCTGCATCAGCCTGCCGGCTGGAGTACGGCGCTGGTCGTTCTGGAAGGTGAAGTGGTGGTGAACGGCGAGGGTAGCGCCCGCGAGGGTCAGCTGGTGGTGCTCAGCCAGAAAGGAGAAGCGCTCCACCTCTCGGCCAGTAGCAACGCAAAAGTACTGCTGATGGCCGGTGAACCGCTGCAGGAGCCGATCGTGGGCTACGGCCCCTTTGTGATGAATACCAAAGCACAAATCGCGGAAGCGGTTCGTGATTTTAATAGCGGCCACTTCGGCCAAATCTGATATTGAATGAGGTGAATAATATGTCTACCCCAGCTAACTTTAATGGTTCTCGTCCGGTTATTGATGTCAATGATACCGCCATGCTGCTGATTGACCACCAGAGCGGTCTGTTCCAGACCGTGGGTGATATGCCGATGCCGGAGCTGCGGGCGCGCGCCGCCGCGCTGGCGAAGATGGCTTCATTAGCCGGGATCCCGGTGATCACCACGGCGTCAGTGCCGCAGGGACCAAACGGCCCGCTGATCCCTGAGATTCATGCGAACGCGCCCCATGCGCAATATATTGCGCGTAAAGGAGAGATTAACGCGTGGGATAACCCGGAATTTGTTGCCGCAGTAAAAGCAACCGGGCGTAAAACGCTGATTATCGCCGGTACCATTACCAGCGTCTGCATGGCGTTCCCGTCCATTGCCGCCGTCGCCGATGGCTATAAGGTTTTTGCCGTCATTGATGCTTCCGGTACCTATAGCAAGATGGCGCAGGAAATCACCCTCGCCCGCGTCGTCCAGGCTGGCGTCGTACCGATGGATACCGCAGCGGTTGCTTCTGAACTGCAGCGCACCTGGAATCGCCCGGATGCCGCTGAGTGGGCCGAGGTGTATACCAAGGTCTTCCCGGCATACCAGCTGCTGATTGAGAGCTACTCCAAAGCTCAGGACGTGGTGAAGAATAACGAACAGCTTGATTCACAGCGTTAAAATGACTGCCCCGCCGTGCTACGGCGGGGCAGTGTTCATTGCTTAACCGAACGGTAGCGAAAGCATAAATACTGCTTGACCGTTTTAGCGCAACTCCCTATAGTAGCGCCCCGTTGCCCACCCAAGGTGAGCGACAAAACAATATGGTGAGGTGTCCGAGTGGCTGAAGGAGCACGCCTGGAAAGTGTGTATACGGCAACGTATCGGGGGTTCGAATCCCCCCCTCACCGCCATATTTGATACAAAATCAATTAGTTACGATACATATTTGGTTTTGTCCTGCATAAAATGCTGCATAAAGAAGCTCGTGTAAACGGGCTTTTTTTGTATCTGAACTTCTTGTTTTTGCTGTGATTTTCCTGATGAAAGGTTTGTTTTTGGACCTTCGGTTGCTACACCAAACTTACTATAGATTGTGTAAAAACAGCCCCACTTCCCTACCTGAAACGCTTTAGAAAAGTTTGCATAAGTATCTCTCGGTAGTAAAAAGCACCGAGTTCCTCTGTCTGATGCTGCCGTTGCTTTATTAGAAGGCTTACCGCCTTTGAAAGATAACAATCAAGTATTTCCTGCCCCTCGTGCTGAAACCCTTTCTGATATGTCGTTATTAGCTGTATTGAAACGAATGGGCCATAGTGACTTAACACGGCATGGTTTCCGTTCTACTTTCCGCGAGTGGGTTGGTGAAACAACGGACTATCAACGTGAGGTTATTGGACATGCGTTGGCTCACCAGTTGACAGATAAGGCCGAGGCAGCGTATCAACGTGGGACGCTGTGGCCTAAACAGGTCGCGCTGATGGATGATTGGTCGGGGTATTGTTTTGCCAATACATGATCAACAATGATTGATGTAAACCTCGATGGGATGATCAGGTCGTTTAAGTTTACTCAGAAAAAGATTCACTAATTTAGGACACAAAGAAGTATCTTACTGATATTCTTACAGAGTTGTAATTCACTACATAATTGCTTGTTGAGGGACCTATGAGTATTAGAGTTTTTTTAAGCCATAATCATAATGACAAGCCATTTGTCAGAAAGTTAGCAAGAGACCTTGAAAATCACGGTGTACGTTATTGGCTTGATGAGGCAGAAATGAAAATTGGCGACTCTCTGATTCAAAAAATCAGGGAGGGTATTGATAGTGTTGATTATTTTGCTGTTGTTCTATCGCCTGATTCAATAAATGCGCCTTGGGTAGTCAATGAACTTGATGTGGCAATGAATTATCAAATAAGCGGTAAAAAAATAAAAGTATTACCTATTATGCTGAAAGAATGTGAGCCTCCGGGTTTTCTCATTGGGAAACTGTATGCAGATTTTAGAAATGAAGATAACTATGTTGAAGCCTTTAAAAGATTAATTCAAAGCATAGGGATGGTTTTTAATAAAAACGTCATGAGCGACGAGAAAATATTTGATAATCTTGGCACCGCTTTAGATAAAGCATCTCATGCCAATATCCCTATAATGTGTAAACCATTTCACAGACCGTTTCAATACATGGGAATGCAAGTTCCACAAGCAGAAAAAATCTTTGAGTGTAAAGGCAATGAAGTTGGCAGCATCTTTGTAGAAGATGATGATTGCCGGATGCACCTTTGTTCTGAAGGTAATTATATTAGCTTTGTAGAAGTTGATTTTAAAAAAACAATTCCACATTACAGAAATCAAGAATTCGATTCTGAAATTTTCCTCGGAGCATTAAGTATAGGCTTATCAGAACTTGAGTTAGTTGGTAAAAAAACGCATAGCCACACATATTATGATCATCGACGGAAATTAAAAATAACTGTAAGTTGTTTATACGATGAAGCCCCAATAACCGTATCGTTTAGTTCTAAATATTACGGGATGTAGGTTAGAGAAGGGCTACAAAGCCCTTCTTACCTACACATATGGATAGAATTTCAATGGTATATATGGAATAGCAATACCTTTCGAACTTCTCCACTTTATATTTTCAGCGAATTTTTGCTTACATATACTATTTCGCTCAATAAGTCGATATAATTCATGGCAACATTCTTAGGTCTTGTTTCATTACCTGCTCGAACAACTCTTGAAGCATCAAACGTATATTTCCTCACTTCATTGCTTTTATGACCTTCATCACCATCACCTAACGCACCACTATCCGCGAAAGCACCACCCGCATATTTACCGATGTTTCCACTCTGCGATATATCAGCCGCCATATGGCCTGTAATGTTTTGAATCTGATCATCCTGATAAGAATTAATAGTTCTTCCTGAGTCAAGTCCTCTTCCCGAATCCAGCCCTCGGAATCCTTTTTCCTTTATCATAATTATATCTCCCATCTGAAAACATGATCCAAAAAGGGGCATCAAGTGCCCCTTTAATTAAATAGACGTGAATACTAATGTGTTGCTTGTAGCGTTAGAGCATGCTGAAGCAGTTGCCGCAACATCCAGCGTTCCACCGGCAGCTTTAACCACCTTCGTTCCGACCGTAGCAATATAAAAATTACCTGCTGCTGCGGTTGCAATCTTCACACACTCCGCTGCAGGCACATTGCTGTAGGTAATGGTAAAAGAAGAGCCAGCCGCTGATGATGGTCCTGTAGCCGCAGCCGCGAGCGTGACATTACCCTTGAAGGCATTGATAGGTTTAGCTGTATTACCTGTTCCACTCAACATATTGTCAGGGAATATTTTTGCCTGAACAGCAACGGTGTTCGTTAATCCGGTAAAACTGGATGCTGATGTATAGAGTGCTTTGACACCTGCCTGTATGGTGGCAATGTTATTGGATTCAGCCTGTGCTCTTTGTGAAGCCTGAACTTTGGGATACACAATAAAAGCAGCTACCACTAACGCTGCGATAATCCCCAGAACAAGTAATAATTCGAGTAATGAGAAACCTTTCTTGCTTTTTCTTTTATTATTTAATAAAACCATTATTATCTCCTTTTTTATTTTAATGATACCTCCTGTTATAACGCTTCTCTCATATCTGGCAATAGATAACGCAAGATATATATTATTCCATCTGATAGACGGATGAATTGAAAAAGGCAAAGAGTGTTCTTTGCCTTTTGGAAGATTTAAAAACAACATTTGTTATCACAACTATCTTTATTACTTCCTCATGGGATATTAATCATATCTAATGAAAAAGTAATAATGACGCTTACAACATAAAATTTAATAGATTATTGGTCAAACAGAACGCATGAGTTAAAAGGAAAAAATATGTATTAATAAAAAGATTACTTAGCGCTCTGTTCTTTTATATAGATAACAGATATTAATTAGATATCAACCCCTGTCATAAAATTTTTTAATCTTTTTTATTTCTGCCTTCCATCCATTTGAGCAAGAAACCACCTCCCTGCTTTTATATATTTTATTCTTTCAATATCATTCAACTCAGATACTGAAAGTAAAATCCCCATAACAAGTTCTTTATCCACCTGTTCGATACTACAATTCATAACCTTGGCTACTTCCGCCCCAAGAATAATTTTGAGTCTTGTTTCAACTTTCTTTTGCTCTGATTTTTCCATTGACTTAAGGCGGTTAAGTTCAAGTTGAGCAAATGCTACTTTTTGCTTTAATGTTTTTTCTGTTCTTAATTTATTCTTTTTATCATCCATATAGTCTATCCTTTGTTTAAGAAACATTTATTGTTATATCCACACCACTCATGAAAACATCACTGAACTGCAAAATAGACTCTGCCAGTTTACCAGCATCGTCTGGACGCAATTCACTAAAAAATCTCAATACCTCATCTTCTTCATTGTTGCAGGTGCCCGCATCAACTTCCATTTGCCAAACACCAATCGTATATAGTGCAGGTTCAAAGTAAAACTGAAAAGTTTTCATATCGAAACCGAAGTGTTCTATTATCGCTTCTTTATGTTTAGTCATAAATAGTTCAGTGATCTTTTCATAGCTATTCTGTAAAATGTAGGTATCAATGTTTAAAACATAGGTCATTTGTTCATTCATTTTTATCTCCTTGAGTTGTTTAATATTATATTTAACTATCACCAAAGAGAAATAACGTCAAATTTATACAATTTTGTCAGAGACAATGATTCTGATACGTCTCTTTATAAATATGTGCAACGCATGTGAGAGTATTCACTAACCAAAAACATCTGGCACTCTCCGCGTTACTTATTTTTGTGCATTCGTGTTTTTATTTTCACCAATCAATTTTAAACTCTATTTTTCAATCTCAACCTGTGAATTGTGCAACACATAACACTTTCTGTATTATTGACTTTTCCATCAATTTTAGCTATCCCGCCTTACGGAGGGAATAATTAATACCTCTTTTGCCCTTACGGGCCTTTTCTTTACTCTTTTTTCCCTTTGGACGTGAAACTTACACCCTTAATCCAATTTTCGTCATTTAATTTAACGCATCATTTTACAACCATCAGTATATTTCGTATTAATTAACTAAGGGGAAGTTTTTACATTGGCTTATTTTTTTAAAGACAATGCCCACCTATACACTGCTACGCAGTGTGTGGGGTCTACCGACGGTTGCTGCCGCAGGCTAAAAGCAAGGTCAACGTCAACACCAGAGTTTTTCTTACGAAAAACTAAAACCCGCATGGTTATATTTGCGATTCATTTATTGATTAGATATTTAAATTTATATTGAGGTAATATTTTTAATGGCGATTTTTCATCTGGATTTTAAAATTGTGAAACGAAGCGAAGGCATGACTTCCGTTGCGAAAGCTGCCTACCATGCCCGTACACGTATTACAGATGATCGCATTGGACAGGTTTTCGATTTCAGCCACAGAACAGATCTTCATGGTCATATTATATTGGCACCTGTTTCCGCTCCTGCTCACATTGTTGAAAGCTCCTCAGCGCTCTGGAATGAAGTTGAAAGAGTGGAGCGTCAAAGTAATGGTCAGACAGCCCGTTATTTTGATGTCGCTATTCCTGTTGAACTTAATAACGATGACAAGAAAAAATTAGTTGCCGAATACTGTCAGAAAAACTTTGTCGATAAGGGGATGATTGCTGATATCGCATTCCATGATCTGGACAGTAAGAACCCACATGCACATGTTATGTTGACGCTGAAAACTATCACGGCTGCTGGCTTCGGTAAAAAAGACAGAAGCTGGAATGATAAGAAGATGATGCTCCAATGGCGTGAGTCATGGGCCACGATGTCAAAGAGCTACCTTGAAGCCGCAGGGAGTGAGGCACGTATCGATCACCGTTCTCTCAGAACTCAATGTGCTGATGCCCTTACCCAAGCAGAAGAAGCATTCAGCGCTGAAGAAAAAGCATTCTGGATTGCTAAAGCAACGGAAACCAATCGCCCAGCAATGCAGCGTGTTCATCGTGCCAAGTGGAATGATAAGGAAGCTCAGGAACAACGAGCTGCCGAACAAGCTCAACGCGATCAGCAAATAGAAGAGGCGAAGAAGGTCTACACCACTTTCAGTGAGCTACCACTGGAGATCGTGGTTGATGTCAGAAGCTTTACGATATCTGTTCTTCCTGAACCACAAGAGATTGTTCTTCCAGACTACCCGGCAACAAAAGAACCGCAGCCTGTTATGACGACATCTGGACCATACAGAAAACCAGCCGCAAAATCTTATCGTGATCCCAATAAGGTCAGCAAAGTTAGTGCCGCAGGGAAGAAATCCCCTGTTCTGGTTGCTCCTGAACCGAATAAATCCACTAAACTGAAAACATCTTCTTCTCGAAACACCAGAGCAAAGAACTGTGCTCCCATGAACAATAGAAAGCAAGTTAAACCACGCCAGAATGGTATGTTTAAGCGTTTCACACTACTGGTAGTAGGATATATAAGAGAGAGATTTGTATGGGCCAGAAGGAAACTCGATAACATCGATGCCGATCATGACAAGCGTATTGCTGAAAATTATGTGTTTGATGAAGTGTTGGGGATCCGTGTTCCACGCTCAGAGTTTGAAAAACGCGTTAAATTTAACAATGGTCAAAAATCATCGGAAGCAGAGTTCTGTGGAAACGTATCAGATAATGACAAAACCGCTCGTTTCCCAAGTCGTCAGAAAAACGAAAAGAATAACGTTAATAGTGATATGCCTTTTACTTCCCCCACAAATGGGAACGACAATAATAATTCACCACGACTGAGACCTTCGAGTTATCGCTCTAATAAATAATTTAATTGCTCATTTATACAAACATGTAAAGAATACTGACTATTAAGAATTGCCTTGCATTATTCCTTCAATTATTTATTAAGTTTGCTTTTACAGTTTTCATATTCAACATCTAAAATGGCCGATACACTTTTAGATGAATTACCTAATGGTTTTAACTTTGAATACAAAAACCTTAATTTCTTGATATCTCTAACTTTTCTCATTTTCCTTATTGATTTTATTGCATCCTTTTTATCAACACCAGCTATAATCTGATTAGCTTGCTTTATATACTCTGCATGATTTTTATCACCTTGCTGCTTTAATGTATTTATTAATCCTCTAATTTTAAAATACATCGTAAGAACATCCATAACACTTTCCTTTTCAATCACTTTTTTCTTCAAATTAAAAAGACACATCCTTATATTATCTTTTCTTTTTTGTGTTGGCCTAAGCTCTTTGATTACTTTTACACCATGTACGATTTTGGACTGACCATTTCTCAAAACTTTTGATTTCTTTCTATTTAATCTAATTCCACTTTTGAGCACCATTGACAAAATCATTGTTTTTATTTTTGAAATACTTTCATTATTAACTCCTGATTCGAAACTAATAGTTATGTCATCGACATATCTCGTATATTTTCCACCTATTTTTCTGACTTCCTCACTGATAAGAGCCTCTTCTTCTAAAAATATTAAGTTGGCAGTGTCCGTACTTAATTTAGTTCCTTGAACAAGTGAGCCTTCAAGTGTTGATAGATTGGCTAATAATGAAGAAACTTCAGGAGAGAAGTTCATGTAATATTGAAATGCTTTAGCTATCAACTCTTCTTTTATAGAAGGAAAGAAATCCTTCATATCTTCTTGAATGATAATTGATTTATTACGATGAGATATACAATCATCTATATAGCTGACGCCTTTCCTACCGCCAGTAATATACTCCGGAAGTGATATCTTCGAAAAAACACGCTGTTTAATAAGCTCATGTATTTTTAATAATTCACCAACCACTTTATACGTCGTTCTTTTTTTACCTTTTCTGATTACCGGTACCGTTTTGAAAAAATTTTTTTTGTTTTTTAAAAGATAAGTAAGCCTCTCTTCATTTGTTTCCAGCATTTTGAATAGAGACTCTAAATTAGCAAGTGGTCTATTTGAATAATTCCAATTCTTATACATTAACTAATGAATCCATTATAGTTTTTTTGAGCATGTTATTGATGTCAGAAAACTCATCATTTGTCTCTTCACTTTCAGAAAGAAGGATGATGAGATTTAGAGGGATATGCAGCGCTAATGATATTTTTTCTAGTGCTGAAATAGTAGGATCTCTTTGATTGTTCTCTATACGAGATAGATAAGATTTCGTTAAATCCGTTCTATCTGATAGTTCTTGTAAGGTGAGCTTACGTGCTTCTCGGCATAGTTTAATGGTTGAACCAATATCTAACATAGTGCACCTCAGATAATGGGATTGACATGGCTGGCTGCTCGTTCAGAAAATGAAGATGGATACATAACAAATCTCCTTAGTAGGTAGATATTAATGAAAATCAGAATCACCGCTAAGAAGTTTAATTAAAGCAAAGATCTTAGCGATATAAGAAAGATAATCTAAGGCTTTGTGGCCTTTAGAATTCTCCTCGATTCTCTTTTCAAGGGTCAGAATCGCATCATCCAGTTCTTTCAAAGAGCTATTGTCTACAGTGTGTTTGCTCTTTTCACGCACTTGGCGCAAAGTGTCTAAAACATCTTTCATAAAAACCTCTCATTTTAACAACACGATGCAACTTGCATCCCCGCCAAAATGTCTTGTGGATCGTGTTGCACACCGTAGACAAAGCCAGCCAACACCCATCCAACACAACTGATTGGATACCCCGCCATTTCAGCATTAAACAATGCCGTATCGTAGATATACGATTGCAATATACATTTCGCATTAAGTTACGATCACAATGAAGAGGGACATGGGCCACGTCTCGTATTGGAGAAATGGTTGACTGAAAGTTTCACTCAGTCCTTTACCGATCCTAGAGGTTTTTAAAGAGCAAAGACAAACGAGTTCGTTCGTCCATAATTAAATGATAGTCAGTTGTTGCCTGACAGGCAACACACTTATTTATTCTATTTTGAAATATAAAATATTTTTTTATGCAAAAAAAAACTACATACAGATTCGCAGACATGGTTTCTTTGCATTTACATTAAAAGAGGTTTTACGTCCTTCTTCTGAACACAACATTATCTGAGAAAATGACTTTTCCAGCGACAAATCCAACAACAGCGATTACTGGCAAGCTGATAGTAGCTCCAGCCATACCTGTAGACATGCCAATGAGAAAAGACATGCCAAAAGACAACAGGATGATCACGAAAGCATACCAGCCGGGAAAGGCACCATATAAAACCGTCGCTAAACAGCCTGTACAGACGTGAACCCCACGCTGACTCTCTTTGAAGCAAAATGGGCATTTGATGGTATTATTTTCCATGACGGCTTCCTTAATTAGCTTTCCAGCCGTTGCTGGTTTTAACTAGATTCATGGCACCATCAGCAGGTTCATTCATCCCTTTAACGTTGGCGAACGCTTTTTTGTCAATCCAGCCCGGAACGTCAACCAGCTTCCACGTATACGATACGCGAACAACCTTCTGACCACCGTTACCCGGTTCCCTCCATTCCTTGATCTCGTCAACGGCACGACGACCTACACAAGCACCATCTGTTGTGCTCCAGACTTTGGCTTTTTTGCCTTCCTCTGTTATCCCTAATAAGTTCGAATCATAGCCCTGCTCAAAGACCATCATTCCCTGCTCAATAAATCCATCGAGGATCACTGAATTTGTCCCTGTGCCAGTCTGATCAAATCGTGGTTTGGCAAGACGGATGGGGAAACTGGTGTTGTTATTATCCAGCGAGAAGCAGTATCTGGTCTGCCCGATCTTGGCATTGATCGCTTTCTCGAAATCGCCTTTTTCACCACATCCCGCAAGAACTAACACAGCACCTGCCACAAGAAAGACCTTTTTCATTTTCATATCCCATCAGTGATAACAGACTAAGCACTTGTACTGGTACAGACAGAGACAACCCTTGAACAATTTCAATCACTAATCCGAAATGGCATCTAACACTGTTCAAACTGTAAGCATCAACAGACCAATACATCATTCTTGGTCAATACTACGTTAAACGTAGTATCGAAAACAAGGGAAAACTACGATTCTCGTAGCTCTTGATGATGAGAGTGCTTATGACCCAGCGAGAATCCCATAGAGATATTTTCTGTAAGCGTCTGAAAGAAGCGCGGTTGGCTGCTGGTTTTTCTCAAAAGAAGTTAGGTATCGCTGCTGGAATTGATGAATTTGTAGCAAGTACCCGCATTAATCGATATGAGAAAGGTGTCCATGAAGCCGATATACAAACAGCACAAAAATTAGCCAAAACGCTAAATGTGCCGTTAGCATATTTCTATGTTGAAAATGATCAACTTGCCACTATCGTGATGAATTTTGATAAGTTATCAACAGAAGAAGTAGAGAATATAATTGTAAGAATTACAAACCATAGCAAGTAGAGATAAAATATATTAGCTTAGTTTTAAACTTGCAACTATTTTTATTCACACGGGTTACTATCAGATAACATCTGGCTTAAATGTCCTCGGGGCACATGAACTTTCCGTCAACTAATGACTGTATTGGCATCCTCTCACAGCACATTTTTCCGGGTCCCAACTATTTATCAAAAATAGATTGTAATGAATCCAGACTTCCATATTGCTCTACGATACATTACCCGATAAAAATCGTTCAATACCATTGAATAGAACGGGTCGCAGATACCGCTAGTCTGTAGTGCTATCACTTCGGTTTCCATATAGTTGATATCATTTATCACCAGATAGAGCTTAGTAGTATAAATTTCAACTTTCCCTGTCAATTAGTTCTTTCCTTATCGCAGACACATACTCTTGTATTTTCCCTATCCAATGAACATCCACATATTTCCTCATATCTTTATCAAATTCATCTATGTTAATTAGTTCTAACCGGTTAGATTTCTGGGCTTCATTTCTGGCGCTTTTAGTAAAATATGAAGTTGCTACTACAACACCTTTTGTTGCATTTTCAATACTTAATAATCCAAGAACATTGCGCGTAATTCTAACTCCTACGTTTTCAGTATATCGTTTACATTCAATATATAATTTTTCATATTGGCGTTCGTTTTTTTGCTCAGCAAGGACATCATAACCACCATCTCTGCTTCGTGATGTTATTTTTACAGTGTATCCTTTCTTTTTATAAAGATATGCTGTTAACAACTCGAAATCACGTGAAGTGATATCCAATAAAACCTGCTTAACGGGCAATTGATGTTGGATATATTTTGCTTCAATAAGTCTTATAGCATCACTGCAACCATCAAATCGTTGATCCGTCATGAATTGACAATGAGCCTGAAAATAAGACCGGATTGCATTTAGCGCTTCATAAGGGAAATGGGGTAATAAATCTAACACCCAAGTAATTGAGGGCCATACATTGTGCCAATCCTTAATCGATGTTAATCGCTGATAAAATGTAAAGCGACTTAGAAGCTCTTGCTTTCTTTCCTGAGAAAATGTATTGAAAAACTGTAAAATAGAATCATCTGAATAATATCTCCCCCCGGATATCAGAAACTTTGAGATCAAATATCTAACCTCATCATCATTCCTTTCATTAATATTATTAATATACTCACCTAGCATTTTATCCGTTGGAAAACAACAGTCATTAATTAAATAACACTGTTTTTTGTCGTTTTCTTTAATTAATTGTAGCCATTCATCAAGTAATAACTCAGTTGCATCAACCACCATCTTATTTTTTGTTCTATTTTTCATATTTTACATCCATTAAAAGCACCAAATATAACCATAAGATTAAGCATATTAATAATCATGATGATACATCTAAACGTTTCCCACACAAATACAACTCTGGAGCCTCAGCCACTTTGATGTTGCCAATACGTATGGGTAGCTCACCTTCTCGCTGGCACAGCTTCTTAATGGATTGCCACTCCTCAGCTTCTGTTTCCATGTGAGCTGTGACCGAATCAAAAGCACCTTCGGCTACGACTATAGAAGGTTCTTTATCTGTTTCATTGCCAGTCGAATCCACTTTTGGTACTTCGGCCAGTTCTTTTTCCAGCCCAGCCAAACTCGCTTTCAGTTCATCAAGACTACTGGCTGCGTCTCTTGGCGCATAGAAGAACAGCCCACTAATGAAGATGGCTTCCATTACCTCACTGAAAGAAAACGAGGTATCGCCATAAACGAAGCAGCTATGCTTGGAACTCTGCACCCCTGATACGCTTTTCTCCAGTAAGCCGTCTTTCGGTGAAGTCATCAGCGTCTGTTTGCTATAGAGGATCACCGGCAGGTTTTTTATTTCGTGAACATCACCGCTGATACTCCAGCGTTCTTTATCTCCTTTGATAAAGCCGGAAGCATCACAGCTACTTTCTATGTCAAACTCATCAGTCGGGAATCGCTCGCGATTAAAATAGGTCGAAAAATCCTCCCCTTCTTCCATATCCTGACGCTTGTAAGCGCGATAAACAGAGCTTCGACGGTCAATTCCGATCCATTCAATATCCCATGTCGTTGGCCCGGACGGTTTTCTTACCTCATCTATATAAGCACCAACATCTCTGTCCAGATAAGCTGCTAACAACGCCTTCCATGGCTCTATAGCCAAGAAGATACTTGCCAGCGTTGTTCCTTCTTCAATCAGAACGGTATGGTGGAAGAAACGGAGAAGAAAGAAGGGATCTGTATTGGCGATCACGTTCTGGATGGATAGCAATGGAACAGCAGCGGTTTCATCGTAATCGGACTGAAACCGTAGTATTGCATCAGAACAAAAAATTAACTTACCTTCCATCGCTCATCACCTCCTGACACTATCAGATAAAGCATTTTACCAGAACACTGCCCCTTACCGCATTCGACTTTAACCTGACTTATGTTCGTTGATAGCTCTGGATAAAGAATCAGCCCAAAACCATTGACCTTATGGATTACATCACAATATCTGAAACTGATAACTCAGTTTATAACATCTGTGATTTTATAGTTTCTTCACTCATATGTGTGAGTTCTGAAACCAAGCGAATATAAATATTTTTCAACGTATCTTTAACGCAACGACTTACAGACTCCGATAACAGATAATGGCTATAATTATTGACATATATATCATTGCCATTTTCAAGAGTGAGTTTTATTCCATATTCAGTATCTTTTACTTTGTTTACAATACAGATCATAAATGGTGTTTTTTCATGGGGATGAAAGAGCGTTATCATTTTAATATTTTTAATTTGTTTTTCCCTTTTTTATTTATTACTATTTAATACTACATCGCGCTCGTGAAAATCAAATTTATCTATGTTTTAACCATGATTTTTCCTCTTATTTTTAAACTACTTTTTGAAAAAATCTTTATCTCTGTGCTGACGCACAGCTACGCCCTGACGCTGGCATTTTTATTTTATTCATCACCTGCCTATTAAATAAAAACAAAAGTACTCGATCATTTTTTGATCTCTTTTCCTCATGATGATGAGTTTAGATCCTATGTTTAAACATAGTTTTTCCCTTTAGACATATAGCATTTGCTCTTAAACGTATAGGAAAACTATATCCTTGGTAGCAGCACTTCGTGATTGTTGCGAACAATCACTCTGCTGAACAGGGCTTGCCCCTGTTAATATTGGATTTATCCAAAAAATATCGCGTCGTAGACGCATATAAAGTTAAAGTAAAATTAATCAAGCAGTCCCGATAATAGCAGCGGTTCGTGATTGTAGAAAACAATCACTTCGCTGTAATAACATAGTAGGAAAAATAACACAGATAACACCACTGGTGCTATTTTGATAAGGCACCAATCAACTAAAAAGAAGAACTATTTTCAATATTACATCCTTTAAAATGTCATCCAAAGCTTCGCTATTTGAATAATGAAGAAGAAAAATGCTCTCAAGCCAGCTATAGCTTAAAACAAAGTACCGACATCCGGGAGTTAAAGTCCCGAATCCCGGTACTTAAGTTGATAACTATTCTAAAATAAAAATGATAAAGTATTATTTATATATATGCTGTCGCACTACAAGTTTCATAAGTAAAAACATTAAGTTTTAGTTATTTTAAAAAATATAAACTTTAAGTATTGACTTGCACACAGAATATAGTATTTACTTAAATGTATAACTAAAAAAATAAAGGAGTAAATACCATGATAGAAAATAAGATACAAACTGAAGTAAAGAAATCAAGAAGAGGTCTCCCGCGTCATACTAAAAACCCATTTCTTAATGATACAAATCTACATACAAAAACAGGCGTCAGACGTATTTCTACAGGTAAAGATCGCTTAGCCGTAGTAAATGAAAATACAGGAGAACAGGTTGGACATGGTGGTTTCTTTCAATCAATGGAAGTAGACAAGACACAGTTTGTGAAACTTTATGTGGATGGCGTATCAGCTATTGAGGGTTTATCCTCATCCGGTAAGAAAGTATTCAAGATACTGTATCTTGCTATCAGAGATAATAAAGATACAGACACGATATTAATGTCATTCGATATTATTGATCAAGAGATCGTAAAAATATCAAGAACGACATATTTCAAAGGGATGAAAGAACTTGCTGACAAGAAATTTATTGCTGAGACCATGATACAGAACTATTATTTTATTAATCCAGACTATATGTTTAATGGTGATCGCTTAACCTTCATGAAAACTTATTACTTGAAGGACAAAAAAACAAATACCAAAAAGAACGCAGAAGATAATAAAATTAATTGCCAAGGCAAAACATAGTAGTTTTAAGAAAGAGATTTTCTCAAGCAACTCCTATCTGAATGACAGCTCCATAAAGCCAATGCATTTTAACAAACTCCCACCCTACTATAAAAATTGTATGGGGTGATTAAAAAATGAAGCGAAATCGAATGAGAAAACATTTTTTATATACCAACTTACAAACTCATATCTTGAAGATCTGCTTTTTATCATTGCTGACATATCAATCATATTATGTGTTGTTCTACGTAGTTCTGATATATAGAGAACAAAGTCAACATGTTCATAATGAGGATTTTCAACAAGAAAATTAAGTTCTGTCATTACATTCTCTGATTCATAGGGCATTATTTTTTCATTAAGAATAACAAGTCCACCGACTGCATTAGGGATATTTAAAGATTGTTTTGTTGATCTAATCTGCCTATTGGCTGTTGCTACAAGATCCTTAATATTTCTATAAGCATAATCCATTATATTTTTTCTGAAATCATCTGAATCAGGGTGCTGTTGAATCAACTCCTCAATATGAACACTGCCAAACCAACGTTTTTTGAGCCATTCATCTGTCTTGGCTAATTCATTAAGTTTTTCATTAATCAAATCAGTTCTGTCATTTGTGAGTAATTTTTGTTCTAAAATAATCTCTCGATCAAATAACAAGTAGTCTGCCATTTTAGAGTTAGTACCATCATTTTTCTTGAAATCATTCTTTATATCGTCCAATACTATATTGTTTTTCTTAGTTCTAATAAAATCAAGAAATCTTTCATCTATAGACGCCATTTTTCATCCTTAAGTTTGACTCAATCGCTAAACGTCAAATAATACATCACTCAATCACTGCTTGGCAATATAATTAACGTCATAATGAATAGGAATGAACATAAAAAGATGCGTTATTTAAAATCAATAATCCACGCTAATTTAACACTTCCCCCTCACTTCATAATATATAATATACCAATCATTTTATAACGAGGTTTTATATGAGAAAAGTAAAGACAGACAACAGTGATTTAATCGAATACATAAATACAGTCAAAGAACTAAAAAATCATATTTCGATAGAGGTATACAGGAATGAATATCGTAGGCTACGTTCTGATGATGTTCCATTGGTTAAGGCTCAAAAATTTAAGTCTGCACATACTGAACTTCGCAGGCTGGAAAAAAAGAGAGAATCTCTTATTGAATACTTTATTGAATACTTTATTGAATACTTTATTGAATACTTTATTAACGAGTTAAATCCTATCAGCAGTTCAAAAGCTAATACATCAGCAAAATCATCAGGTAATCTTGATCTGTTTAACGAACGTGTATTATACCGCAAGGCCATTTCAGAAAAAAGTGATGAAGAAATTGTTGCCTTGGTCATAAAACAGCGTACAGAAGCCGCTGTTGAGTTCCAGCGTTCAATTGAACATAGCCTTGATCAACTCTCTCACATCTCGTCAGAGTTCGAACCATCAAGCCAGAAGCGCAGGAAAATGTCTCTTTAAAGAACTGCTTTATGTTATCCGTATCAAATGGGATTTTTTAAGATTGCTTAACCGACAATATTTACTATATTATTTACGGGTTGTTTTTTGACTATACAAGAACACAGCATACATTATTTCTATTAATCGCCTTTTTAAAACACCTGATGACATACTATGAGTGAAGCTCTCAAGGCACTGAACAATATTCGTACACTTCGTGCACATGCTCGTGAAACAGATCTGGCAACTCTGGAAGAGATGCTGGAAAAACTCTCTGCTGTCGTTGAAGATCGTCGTGAGGAAGAAAACATAGCCCGTAAAGAACAAGAAGAACGTCAGGCTAAGCTGCAAGCCTTCCGTCAGAAACTGTTAGAAGATGGTATTGACCCGGCTGAACTCCTTGCTGCTGTTGGCTCATCTCAGCCTAAAGCAAAATCAACTCGTGCTCCTCGTCCTGCTAAATACAAATATACAGATGAAAACGGTAATGAGCAGACTTGGACGGGTCAGGGCCGCACTCCTAAAGCAATCGCTGCTGCAATTGAAGCTGGTAAAACGCTGGATGACTTCGCGCTCTGATCACAAATAAAGCCGTCAATATAATTTGGCGGTTTTAAAAATATTACTTGATGGAAAAGCGTCTGGACTGAAAAGAGCTTAAACTAAATGTAATCTGACAGATATATATAAATAACCGATAACTGTCAGATCTGGTTTGAGCTAATACAAATTAGTTCATCTATGGATTCATAAATTCATTTACGTTTCAATTCAGTGGGAAGGAATTTATCGATTTCCTCATCAGAAAAAGTCATATCCTCAAGTTCCTTCAGCGCCTTTTGAGCCATTGAATATGCCTTGTAATTCGTGGATGGTGCTCCCATATAAATTGCAGAAAGTTCATTCATCAGAGCATCTCTTTCGTGGAGAATTTCCTCTATACTTTTAGTTTGCATTTTCAAGTCAGTAAGCAGAGATAAATATCTCTCCCTAATTAACCACATATCTCCAGCAGCTTGTCTGTGCTTTTGAGCTATAGTTCCTAAATCATAATCCTTTAAATATGAATTTAGAAAGAGAAGTATAGCGGAAAGTATTGACCCAATGATAGCACCTATTTTAGCATCACCCACTACAGTGGTTATAAAACTACCGGTAGTTATTGCTAAAAGAACTAGCTGTAAATTTTTCATGCAGCTTAGTTTGTTTTGAAGAATATCTGCACATTTCTCATGAGTTTTATGTGTATAAACGACCCTTCCATAGCACTCTCTTAATTGCCCTTCTAATATATTTTTGTCCATCTGACTCACCATTATGATATGTTAGGTTAATGTTAGTTTAACACTAACCTAACATAAAGTGGGACTAATTATGTATAGGTACGTCGATTCTATCTCTTGCTACAACTTGGTTGCCATAAATAACATAACATTCAACAAAATGAGGTCCTGAGAAATCTGCGGTCTCGAAACGCTCAGAACCTCCTTCATCGTCTAAAATTTCACCTCTAAAATTTCCTCGGCGCTCAGCTTCATCACCTACATTTTTTATTTTCCATTTAATCTTATATGGGTGAGATATATTATTTATCTCATCAACATAGAATCTTAACTTGCGATTTGTGCTAATATCATGCCCTTCGCCAAGAATATTTGAAAGAAGAGCTTCCAATAAATTATTCTTTCTAATCTCACACTCTATCGAAACATGACCATATAAATTCATCTCATATTGATCTTCAATAAACTGTTCAGATACATTGACATTACTGAGTGATTTTGTCGTATAATTTGGAAAAGGCCTGCCAAAAACTTTCTTCCAAGCTAAGTTTCTTGAGTTTTCACTTGTAGCAGATAAAGCTTCTTCACAATATTCTTTTGTTAATTTTGCTACTTTATTAAATGATTTTTTTACGCTCACTTTTGAGCGACTACCGGGAGCATAATAAAATACTCGATCACCTTCATTCTCTAAGAAAGTGAAAAAATCAAGCGAAAGTTGATCATAACTTTTGAAACTCTTATCATCATATTCAGTTAGATTAGAGAAAAAATTATAACACAGTGTATCAATTAAGAATCCACTTATCTCAACTTCATGACGAGCTTTCCACGCTCGAATCATTTTAGATAGACGTCTCAGATGTCCCTTCCTATCATCATTCAGTGCCCTAAAAGACGACATTTCGGCCCTAGGGTTACATACCTTCCACGATCCACCATCATGTGTATCCGGGTATGTAAAAGTTCCATCTTCATTACTGAATACAGGAACTACTTCAACCTCTTGATTCTTAAATTTAACAACAACAACTTGCCCATCACCGCGAATATCCGTATTTTTGAAAATTTTCTTGATTTCTGTTTTCACAACCTGTAATAAATACGATTGTCGATCTCGGAATCTTGGCCATGAAGTTGCAGGTAGAAAGTAAAGCATATCAAGATCAGAGATCCCCCGAATTCCTGTGAAGCGCCCATAGGAACCAACCTGTAGTGAATTGGCTGTCTTAGAATCTAAGTTATAAAAGTATTGGTTCAAAACCTTAGTTATACGACCATACCTTTTACTAATCTGGCCTGCATTATCTATTTTTATATTGTCGAGGAGTGTCTTAAAGTCAGTTGCAGTGCTCATGTAATATCCTTGTTAAGGTCATCAATTACATATGCTTCCATAAAAGAGATTATCAATGTGTCATACGCTAATTTTCCATTAAAAAATGATCTCAATCAAATTTATAGTTACAAATAGAGTGCCCTGACCAGTTTTCAGGCATTGGTTCAACCTTCGAACAGCAGCAAAACAAGTCTCTCCACAGAACAGCACCTTAATCGTCCGATTATCAGCCCCATGAAGGGGCCGATACAAATAAGTACCTGTCAGCATAGGGATTCCGCCAGAACAGTGTAATGCATCTTGGCTAATGCCTGCTTAACCTCTTTAAAATCCACCTCAGCCAGTTTTCCAACAGCGTTCTTTTTCCATGCTTTTTTCAGAAGATGCTTCTCTGCATTTCTCATCGCCAGATCGATTAGTTTACAGACAAAATCATGATCCATTACATGCGTTATAATCATATTACTGGTCGTTTTATCCTTTGAGTTAAAAAGCTCCGCATAGATATGCAAAGACACAACATAAAAGATTTCAGTAGATTTATTTTTAAATGTATTCATTTTTATTTCCTCTTTAGTTTAATATTTAAGTAGATATTTTATGGCTGAATCAGCGATATACACTCTTATAGACAATCCAAAGCTCACGAAGATATTGCTTTACTTTCGCATAGTTAACACTCCCGAAGATCCGTTCCTTTTTTTGCTCGCCTTCAGTCCCATAAAAACTTTTCTTTGTTTTCTCGATAATATTTTCAATCACTTCATTCATATCCTCCTTATTCTTCAGCAAGTGGTAGAAATGCACGGGCTGGTTTCGCAGTCGCTTATTCATATAACGGTTATACGAATCCGTTGCTTCACTGATAAACTGCTCTATCGTATTAAGTTCTATTTTCATATGTTGCCCTTTTATTGTTTAAGATAATAAGAGTCCCTGAGCGTAAAAATATCTATTCACCCGGAAACAGTATTTATGTTTTATGCTGCGTTCTGGCGTGAGTTCCGAATAGTGGCTTCAATCCATTCATCGATTTCACTTTCAACAAAAGCGACCGTCCTCGGCCCTATCTTCACCTGCTCAGGAAAGCGGCCCTGCCGGATAAGTTCATACAGCTTGGTTCGACCAAAGCCCACTCGTCTTAATACTTCCGGGACGCGGATAAATCTATTCGTTATGTCGTTTTTCATCTTTATCTCCTGTTTTGTTTCAACAGGAGCTATGGTAGCCAGAACTGACATCGCCGGATGCAGACATCAGATAACTCTTTTCTTCGGGAAAATAGCGGGGTGCGGTTTTCGGGGAAAAATAAATTTTGTGGATTTCGCTGGTTTTGAAAAACGGGGCCAGCCTTCGTTACTGCCCCGTCGTGGAGTGGGACAAGCTCAGACTGTCTCCTCCTCGTCCATCTTCATCACATCAGCGATTTTTGTGTCCATAAGGTAGTCATTTTTGCTCAGCCAGAGGTTAAACAGACGGTCAAATTCACGCGCCAGTGCCCTTTCAGCAAGCGGCCTGTCGGTATCCTTAATCTGAGCGCCTCCTCTGATCACGTTCGAGTCATCGGGATAGAGCAGTCTCGACATCTGTTCATACGAGATCCGGGCACCATTGCGTTTTTCCCACAGCATCAGATCCAGCATCGGGATAATCCTGTAGTGGATCAGCTTTTTCACCGTACTGAGGCCAAACCGGGACGTGTTAATCGCCGGTTCGCCAGTGCCATACTCCTTTCGCCACCGGGGAAGCATTCTTTTCACATGCTCCACCACTTCCTCATCAGTCAGCAAGGCGATATTCAGCCACAGATACAGCGGGTGATCGGCGTTCAGCTCATCAATATCTGTCAGCCTGCGTCTGCCATCCTCTTTCGATACGAGTCCTGACGAGCCATCACCGCGCCGGAGTAAATCCAGTTCACGCAGCCGGGCTTCATAACGACCAATATCCGCGACCGTGATATGCCGGACATGAAGGCTGGCGTCAGTGAGAGGATTGATTTTCCGGGCCGTTGGTGCTTTTGTCGTGGAACTGACCAGAAGGGGATTGCCCGCCAGTATCCGGGCTTCATACTCCAGACATCGCAGGCGACGGGTATCATTCCCGTAATCGAAATCATACCGTAGCAGTGAAGCTCGCCGGTTGATTTCATCGCTCAGGTCGCCAGCCGTGATCTCCTGTAAAACATCATAATTGCTCAGGCTGAACCATCGTTTTACCGACACCATCACTTCACTTGCTTTCATTCGCATCCCTTCTGTTTATGCTGCCTTATCGACAGGCTCATATCCGCAATAATCGGTCCAGTCATCCATCAGCGCAACGCGTTTGGGCCACAGGGTGCCGCGCTGGTAGGCTGCTTCTGCTTTATCCGCTAACTGTTGGGCCAGCGCATGTTCAATCACTTCCCGCTGATAGGATGTGGTCTCCCCGGCCCATTCCCTGAACGTGGAGCGAAAACCATGCTGGGTTAAATCGCTGCGGCCCATGCGTTTTAATACCGCTGTTAATGACATATCCGACAGTTGCCCGCCGCGCGGAGCAGGGAAAACAAGGTTATTGTCCTTAAACCGGGGCAGCATTCTGAGCAATGCCACCGCCGCATCAGACAACGGAACACGATGTTCTTTACTGGCCTTCATCCTTTCTGCCGGAATAGTCCATGTTTTTGCCGCCAGATCGATTTCATCCCACACAGCACCACGAATTTCACCGGAACGGGCCACGGTCAGAACAGAAAATTCCAGTGCTCTGGCAGATATACCTGTCCGGGTGCGAAGTTCAGTCATAAACGTACCAAGTTCACCATACGGCAACGCAGCATGATGTTTTTTGTTCTGCACCTTACTTGGCATTGGCAGCAGCGGCTTCAGCATCCCCTTCCACGCCGCGGGGTTATCCCCTTCAAGGTATTCTTTCGCTTTAGCGTAATCCAGCACAGTTTCAATACGACCACGCACGCGGCTGGCGGTTTCGTTTTTGGTTAACCAGATGGGTTCCAGTATCGCCAGCAGATCGGTCTTGGTAATCTCACCCACTCTTTTCTGACCAATAACCGGATAAGCATATGTCTCCAGTGAAGAACGCCACTGTGCGACATGCTTTTTGCTCTTCAGTTCGCGCCCCTTAATTTCCAGTACGGCTTCCGCACATTCGTGGAACGTCTTCTGTTTACGGGCTGTTTTTTCCTGATGTGCTTTTTGGGCATGTTTTTCTTTGAGCGGATCAATGCCATTACGGATCTGCCTGCGCAGTTCACGCGCCTTATCACGCGCTTCTGCCAGTGAAACTTCCTGATAAGGGCCAAGACCCATATTCAGTCGCCGGGGAACGGCCTTACCTGCCCTGTTGATTCGGGTTCCCATCGCAACGCAAAGGACCCATGCGCGTGAGCGTCCGGCGATCCGCAGATACAATCCGTCAACACCACCCACAGCATAGCGACCTTCCGCTTTAAGTCTGGAAACAGCTAAGGCGGACAGTTCTCTGGCTTTCTTTGGCATAATCCCCACTCTTCTGTAATGCATCCTGTACTTCATAAAATGACGGATTTACGAAAAGATAGCAATACGCCAGCGAACAAAGAATAATGACAACACGTTGTATATAAAGAAATAATTATGATTAACGCGAATGATAATGAACATAAATATGGCAGACCCCCTCACCGCCATATTTTAAGAAGAGCTCGTACGCAAGTACGGGCTTTTTTTTCGCATATAGCACCCCGACCGGGGTCGCCCCCGGCCATCCTGTGTTATTAAGCGGCGGGACGTTTTTCCCGGTATCCTCCCCTCTCCAGCAGCAGGCTAAAGGACGCCGGCAGCACGGTTAACGTGACGAGCGTCGCGACAATCAGCCCGCCAATGATGGCATACGCCATCGGTCCCCAGAATACCTGGTGAGAGATGGGGACCATACCCAGTATCGCGGCGCAGGCGGTCAGAAATATCGGCCTGGCCCGGTGCTCTGCGGCGGCAATAATAGCGGCATCGCTTTCCATGCCCTGAGCCAGATTGCCGTCGACTTCAGTGATAAGTATCACGGCATTGCGGATAATCATCCCCGCCAGCGCGATGACGCCGAGCAGAGCCACAAATCCCATTGGCGTGTCGCCCGGCAGCATGGCCATAACAATCCCCGGCAAGCCGAACGGGGCCATGAACAGAGCCAGCAGCATACGAGAATAGCGCCGCAGCTGAAGCATCAGCAATAACAGCATAATGCCGAGGGTGACGGGTAAAATATTCAATACCGAGCTGTTGCCTTTTTCGGACTCCGCAACCACTCCGCCTTCGACAATGCTGTAACCGGTGGGTAACCCAGCTCGCAGTTGATCCACCGTCGGGCGCAGACCGTTCGATACGCCTTCTGCCCGCATCCCCGGCGCGAGGTCGGTTTGTACGGTGATAAACGGCAATCTTTGCCGACGCCAGAGCACCGGATCGTCCACTCCCCAGGTCGGGGTGGCCACCGCGCTGAGGGGAACTTTTTCTCCACCGCGCCCCTCAACCGTCAGCGATGACAGGGTGGCAAGATTCAATCGCTCGCTGTCGTTCGCCCGCAGCACCACATCAACCAGCCGGTCATTGTCTCTCAGCGATGTGACCGTCGTGCCTGACCAGACGGTATTAAGCGTCTGCGCCAGGCTCTGCGATGACACTCCCGCCGCCCGCGCGGCAGTCTGGTTCACCTGCAGGACGATGGTTCTCTCCGGCTCGCCGGCGGTCTGGTTTACCTCCCGGGTTAACGGCGAGCGCCCTATCGCCTCGGCCAGACGCCCGGCATACTCTCTGACCTTGAGATAATCCGGCCCGCTGACCCGGTATTTGATCGGCCAGCCCACCGGAGGCCCTAGCTCCAGAGGCGAAACGCGCGAGGTCAGATCGCTGAATTGCGTGGTCAGCAGCGCGTTTAACTGTTCCCGCAGGCGGTCGCGGGCGGCCAGGTCTTTCGCCACCACCACCAGCTGCGCCGTATTTTCATTATCCAGCAGAACATCCATCGGCAGATAAAAGCGGATGGCGCCCGCCCCAATATAGGTCGAATAATGGTCAATGTTGCGATTCCCGGCGAGCGCCCTTTCCAGCCTCTCCGTTTGTTTCTCCGTTTCCGTCTGCGAAGCATTGGCCGGAAGCGTCAGGCTGACCAGCAGCTCCGGGCGATCCGATGAAGGGAAAAACTCCCCCTGCATAAACGTGGTCCCGTACACCGACAGCCCCAGCGCGGCCAGCGCTATTCCCAGGGTGGCAAGCCGGTGGCGCAGCACCGTGCGCAGAAGTCGTCCATATCCCCGCGCCATGCGGCCCGGGCCCGCGGCACGATGTTTCAGCTTTTCCGGCAGCAGCCACGTTCCGGTCATAGGGGAGAACAGAATCGCCACGACCCATGAATTCAGAAGCGCCATCAGCACCACGGCAAACAGCGAAAAGCAGTATTCGCCCGCGCTGGATGAGGCAAAACCGACGGGAATAAACCCGGCAATCATGACCAGCGTACCGGTCAACATCGGAAATGCCGTGGTTTTGAAAGCGTACGTCGCCGCCTGCCGTCGCGTATCGCCGGCCTCAAGCCGGGATACCATGGTTTCCACGGCGATCATGGCATCATCCACCAGCAGCCCTAGCGCAACGATCAGGGCCCCGAGAGAGATGCGCTGTAGACCAATGCCTGCCAGCAGCATCCCGGCAAAGGTCATCGCCAGCACCAGCGGGATCGCCGCGGCCACCACCAGCCCGGCCCTTAATCCCAGCGAGACAAAAGAAACCGCCAGCACAATCAGCACGGCTTCCACCAGTACCCGGACAAATCCGCTTACGGCGCCGCTGACCACCGCCGACTGGTCAGCCACTTTAACTATTTCGATGCCGTGCGGCAGCCCGGCGCCGATGGCGCGCATTCTGTTATTCAGCGTCTCGCCAAAGCGCAGCATGTTGCCCGTCGGCGCCATGGAAATCGCCAGCCCGACGGCAGGACGTCCGTTGACGCGAAACGCCGCTGAAGGCGGTTCGGCCGCACTTCTTTCAATCGTGGCAATATCGGTCAGGGGAAGATAGCGATCGTTGATGTGCAGGATGACGGCGCGCAGGCTCGCTTCGCTCCTGAGGGCCCCGCTGACGTTTAGGGTGATATTCTCCTGCCCGGTGCGCAGGGTTCCTGCCGGCACCACCGCATTCTGGGCCTTCAGAGCGTCCGCAACCTGCTGAATGGTAAGCCCCATACCGGCCAGCCGGGCGGGCGAAAAAGCGATGACTATCTGCTCCTGCGGCTCGCCAAGGAGGACCGTTTTGCCGATATCCGGCACGGACATCAGTTCACGGCGGATCGTCTCCACCCGCTGTCGCACCTCCTCAAGGCTATATCCGTCAGGGATAAATCCGTAAATGGTGCCGTACGTGTCGTCAAACTCATCGTTCACGCTCGGTCCCTGCGCGCCTTCCGGCAGCGATGGCGCAATATCCTGCATTTTTTTGCGGATCTGGTACCAGATCGCCGGGACGTTGTGCGCCGGGGTGTCATCGCGGAGATTAATATAGATAACCGTTTGCCCGGCTCGGGTTTCACTTTCGATATAATCGAGCCAGGGCGTTTCCTGTAATTTTTTCTCCAGGACATCCGTCACCAGATGCGTGGTATCCGTTACCGACGCGCCCGGCCACTGCGCAGAGACTACCGCCGTTTTGATAGTGAAAGCCGGATCTTCATTTCGCGGCAGCAGCGTATAGCTGAGCGAACCGATAACCATAATCAGCAGCATAAAGAAACTGACCATTTGCGGGTTTTCCAGCGCCCATGCAGAAAGGTTAAAGCGATTTTTTGACGGCGCTATTTTCACGGCAGCCTCTCTCCGGCGACGACTTTTTCGCCCGGGCGCAGTTTGCTAACGCCGGCGGTAATAACCCGGTCGCCGGGCACAAGGCCGGAGGCGATGATCGCGGAAGAAGCCGTGTAGCTGGCGGGAACGACAACGCGCAGCTGTGCCTCCATCTGCGGGGTGATGACAAAGACGGCCGGTTTATCTCCGCAGCGGCTCAGCGCAGAAGCCGGTATGGCGTACCCCGTCGAGCCTGATGACGGCAGCCTTACCGTGACGCTGGCGCCCAGCGCCATCGCGGCGGGCGGTTTCTTTAGCGTTGCCCTGACGCGCCATGTCCGGGTCTGGGGATCGGCCTGTGGGCTAATATCACGCAAAACAGCATAGGCCTTCACCCCGGCATCGCTTAGCAAAGCAACCTGAAATTCTTCCGCCCTTTGCGCCTCAACCTTAGCGGGATCCGGGATATCAAACACCACATCGCGCGCCTGACCCGCCGCCAGCGTCACCACCGTCTCTCCGGCGCTGACCACCTGACCGGGAGAGGCGCTGACCGCCGTGATAACCCCCTCACCCGGCGAAGTAAGACGCGTCCAGCCCAGGCTTTCCCTGGCGTTGCGCAAAGCGGCCTCGCTGCTCTTCACCCGGGCGCTGGCGACCAGCCAGTCCGCCTGCGCGCTGTCCAGCTGAGAGCGGGCGATTGCGCCCGTGGCGATGAGCTTCTGCATCCGGTTAACGTTCAGCGCGGCGACCCGGGCGGTCGCTCGGGCGCTCTCATCATCAGCCGTCGCGCTGTCCAGCTGATTTCGCGCGCTGGTCTCTTCAAGCGTCGCCAGCAGCTGCCCGTAGTTGACCCGCTCGCCGACATCCACCGCGCGCGTCAGCATCCTGCCCGCCGTACGAAAGCTCAGGGCCGTCTCATCATGCGCGTGGATTTCGCCCGTTCTTTCCAGAGCGGGAAGCGTCGCCGGGGAACCCACCACCACGTAGCGCACCGGGCGGGCCGGCGCGGGCTTTTCGGCGCTTTTATCGCCGCAGCCCACAAGCGGTACGATCATCAGGATCAGTACGATCGGCGGCAACAGCGCAAACCAGGATAGCGTCCGTTCTGCGCCGAGCAAAGCGTACACGCACTGACGAAGGGAAAGAACTAACTCATATAACATAACGCCACTCCGTTCGGGAAATGGCGCCATTACATGACACATTCATCGAGAATGGCTCGACGTTGTGTCAAGGGATTATCAAGGCAGGCTGTTTTCTTCTGCGGCGGGAGCGTACGGCAGAACAACGCGAATCTGCAGGCCGCCGCTCGCCGGTAGCGACGCGCTGATGCGCCCCCCGTGCGCCACGCAGATAGCGCGCGCAATGGATAATCCGAGGCCGCTGCCGCCGGAGTGTCTGGCGCGGGACGCCTCCTCGCGGGTAAAACGTTCAAACATATCCGGTAAAAAATGCCTCGCCACGCCGGGCCCGTCATCGACAAAATCAATGGCGTAAGCGCCCTCGCCGCGGCGCAACGTAATTGCCAGATGTCCCCCCCTGCGCCCGTAGCGTACGGCATTTTCCATCAGTACGCTAAATACCTGGCCCATGCGAAAAGCATCGCCGCGGAAGGGACAGGACGGCGATGGCTGAATGGCGATCGTCACGCTCTGCGCGTCCGCCTGCGGCGTTAACCATGCGGCTCGCTCCTGAAGGAGCTCATCCAGACAAAATGGCCGCTCATCGAGCACCAGATTGCCGGCATCCGCCAGGGAAAGCAGATGCAGCTCATCGGTCAATCGATTCAAATGCTGGAGTTGTTTCATCACCATCTCCAGCTGCTGCGGCTGGGTATCAAAAACGCCATCCAGCATGCCCTGCAGACGGCCAATCGCCGCCGTCAGCGGGGAGCGAAGCTCATGCGCCATCGCAACATGCGAGGCGCGGAGTTCTTTATCATAGCGGGCCAGCTGGCCGGTCATTTTGTTAAAGTCGGCAGCAAAGCGGATCATTTCCGCTGGCGCGTCCTCAATCAGCTCCGCCTGGCGGCCAAATTGCCCCCCGGTGACGTCCTTCGCCGCATCACGAAGACGGCTGAACTGCAGCGAGAGTGGACGGGCGTAGCGGAGCCCCATAACGACAATGAAGGGGATCATGACCAGCACCAGCACCGCCACGGTCACCCAGTCCGCCGAGGCGATAGAGGGCGTGGAATAGCTCAATCCCCACCAGGTATCGACAATCTGATGAAAACGCGCCGGGTTGGCCTCCGGATTGCGGCTGAGCGCAATGAATTCCTCCCGCAAAGCGGGCGGCATTTTGTGCATGATCCAATAGTTTTGCACGGCGAAACGCAGCCACATACAGGTGGCGATAACCATCACGCTGCCGATGGCCAGTGCCAGAATGCGCCCGCAAATCCAACGCCAGAGAGAGGAGTGACGGGTTTTCATCATGGCTGTCTGAACCTGTAGCCCACGCCGCGAACGTTGACTAACACCCCGGATACCCCCGCCCCCTCCAGTTTTTTACGCAGGTTATAAATATGCGTATCCACCACGCGCTCAAGCGCTTCGCTCTCAGGAAGGCAGCGCTCCAGCAGATACTGTCGCGAAAAGGGACGGACGGGGGCGCGCATCAGCGTAGCCAGAAGCGAAAACTCGGTCGGGGTAAGATCGAGAACGTGGACAGGTTCCCCCGGATTGCTGACGGTCGCGACGATGGCAGCGACGTCCACCTCCAGCCCCTGCCAGCGCAGAATGTCTTCCTGCGTCTCCGCTTTGCGGCTCCGCCGGAGCACGGCCTGAACTCGCGCCACCACTTCGCCGGGATGATAAGGTTTCACCACATAATCGTCGGCGCCATAGCGCAGCGCGCCAATACGATCGGGCATATCCCCCATCGCGGTAACCATAATCACCGGCACATCGCTTTTCCGCCGCAGGCTGGCCAGCACCTCGGTGCCGTTCAGCCCGGGCAGCATCACGTCCAGCAGAATCAGATCGGGTTTCCAGCGCTGCGCCATATCCAGCCCAGCGAGGCCATCCACGGTGACCGCCACATCATAGTTTTCCCGGCGTAAATAGGCCTCAAGCACCCCGGCCGCGTCGGCGTCATCTTCAATTATCAACACTCTTCTGGACAACATCTGTTCACCTTGACCGTTTCTTAACACTATCCCGACCGTTCATTGATTCAGCAAAACCATACTGCACCGGCATTCTGCGGCGCGTCCTTATCGGCGGCGCCCGCGTCCACGTGGAGAACAGTATGATAGCCAGAAAAATTTCGCCGTATATGGTCGTGCCGTTTTTAATGGCGATAACACCCGGCGCGCGTGCCAATGAAGCCGCCGCGCCTTCCGATGGGCTGACTATCGGGGTGGGCGGAAAATACGCGCCTCGTTACAGCGGCTCTGACAAGCAGAGTTGGCAGGTGGTTCCCGTACTACAGGGGCGGAAAGGCGCTTTCTTTATTGATAGCCAAAAAGGCATAGGCTATGACCTGGCTGACGACAGCGGTCTCTACTTCGAGCACACGCTCGGTTATGACCTCGGGCGAGCGGAAAAAAACTCAGGCTGGCGCGATGGGGCGAATACGCTGAAGGGGATGGGTAATATTAAAGCCACCATGAATACCGCCTTCGCCGTCGGCTGGTCGGTCACGCCGTGGCTCACCGTTGAAGGTAAGGCTACGCTTCCGCTCACCGACGCCCAGGGCGTGCATTATCAGACCTCCGCAACCCTGCTGCTGCTCCAGAATTCGCAGGATATCGTTGCCTTACAGTCCGCCGCGCTGTTTGGCGACAGCCGGTACGCCAATACCTTTTACGGGGTCGATCAACGACAGAGCGCCCGTTCCGGCTATCGCCGCTATCGCGCCCCCGGCGGATTTTACGGCATCGACAACGCGCTGACCTGGAGCCATCAATATGACGAGCATTGGGGTTCCACGCTCAGCGCCGGCTATACCTGGCTCGGAGAACACGCCGCTGACAGCCCGATAGTCTCACGGCGCAATGAAGGTTCCGTGACCGCGGCAATCACCTGGACATTTTAATCGATCCCGCGCTCGTCCAGACACCCACCGCGCCGGTTGATTAAAAAAACCTGAAGCGCTGTTCACGTGAATGATAAGCTTCTGCAGCGTTACATTTAAATGTTAAGGAAGGAAAATGAGCACCATTGCCGTTGTTGTTCTGACTTACGTTAAACCGCTTGATCAGGTAGACGCCCAGCTTGCTGCGCACGTGGAATGGCTAAAGCAAGGCTATGCTGACGGAATATTTCTCGCTTCGGGGCGTAAAATCCCCAGGTCCGGCGGCGTGATTCTGGCTAAAGGCGATGATATGGATGGGCTGCAAAACTGGCTGAGCCAGGATCCATTTCAGCAATCGGGCGTAGCGAAAGTCGAGATCGTTCCTTTTGAAGCCACGATGGCCGCTCCTTCACTGCAGGCTCTTCTGTAGTGCGGCAAAAACAAAGCCCGGTCACCCGGGCTTTGCAGACGCAGAAGTACTCAGTAGTAGGCTTTCAGCGCGCGCTGGCAAAGCGTTGAGCGCACGCAATCATCGGTTGTAAAGCGCACAATACCCACCATCTCATCCTCTTCAAAACGCGCCAGCGCATCGGTCAGACCCGACCGTACGCCTGAAGGTAAATCGCACTGGGTAATGTCGCCGTTGACGATAACCGTCACGTTCTCCCCGAGGCGGGTCAAAAACATCTTCATTTGCGCAGCGGTCACGTTCTGGGCCTCGTCCAGAATCACCACCGCATTTTCAAATGTACGTCCGCGCATATAGGCGAACGGCGCGATTTCCACCTTGCCGATTTCCGGACGCAGGCAGTACTGCATAAAGGAAGCCCCTAGCCTTCTCACCAGCACGTCATAGACCGGTCGGAAATAGGGAGCAAACTTCTCGGCGATATCTCCCGGTAAGAAGCCGAGATCTTCGTCGGCCTGCAGAACGGGACGGGTAACAATAATTCTGTCCACATCCTTATGGATCAGGGCTTCAGCTGCTTTTGCCGCGCTAATCCAGGTCTTACCGCACCCGGCCTCGCCCGTGGCGAAGATCAGCTGTTTATTGTCGATGGCATTCAAATAATGCGCCTGAGCGTCATTGCGCGCTTCGATTGGCGATGCGTCGCGGCTATCCCGCGCCATGCCAATGGCTTCTACGCCACTCATTTGCACAAGCGATGTGACCGATTCTTCTTCGCGCTGCTTATGGCTTCGCGAATCCTGTCTCAGCACACGTTTGGCCTCACGACGAGCTCTGGTCACTGCTTTTTGTCTTCCCATGGATAGCACCTTGCGTTGTTGGTTTACATCACACGCGCCACGATCGACGCGATTATGCGCACTAACGATTGAGGTTTGGCTTCCTTGTAAGCCATTGCTTGCCTGACGAATTGGCAGAGGGTCACGGCTACGCGCACCGGTAACCTTGCCTGGGTTCTGGTTTTCTTTGATAGAGGAGGAGGATTTTGCGGTGTGAAAATCGCGGCCGGAAGTTGGGCTCCCGTGCTGATAAGTACGGTCTGGGGTTTGACGTTTTCCGTTACAGCAATCGGGCATTCGCGATCTCCATAATGAAACGAGACTACTGCCGAGAACTACCGCGCCTGTAATAAGTACATCAGAAATAATTCTAAGCGCAACTTATTTTTCACACACAGACAACAAATAATTCTCATCGCAGCTGAGGAGAGTTTCCGACTATAAGATTACAGAAAAATGAAACAAGGCAGGAAATACAAAAAATGAATGGAAAAACAGCAGAAAACGCCCTGCCCTTGCGGGCAGGTACGTCAGGCTTCGAGCAGCGATTGCCCGAGATAATGCCGATCGTCGATAACCCCCGGCAGAACAAAGAAATAGCCGCCGCCAATGGGCTTCACGTACTCCTCCAGCGCTTCTCCATTCAGGCGCTTTTGCACCGTCAGGAAGCCTTTTTGCAGATCGTGCTGGTAGCAAACAAACAGCAGCCCCATGTCCAGCTGACCGGAATTGGTCACCCCCAGCGAATAGCTATAGCCCCGGCGCATCATCAGGCTGGATTCGGTTTCCGGGGTACGCGGGTTCGCCAGACGAATATGGCTATCAAGCGCAATGGTATCGCCGTCAGGGTCTTTGCTGTAATCCGGGACATCGTGCTCGTGCTGCATCCCAAGCGGCGCGCCGCTCAGTTTATCGCGGCCAAAAATAGTCTGCTGCTCTTTCAGCGGCGTGCGATCCCAGAACTCAACGTGGAACTGAATAATCCTCGCCGCCTGATAGCTGCCGCCCGTCGCCCACGCAGGCTCTCCCTGGTCGGCGGTGACCCACACCACTTTATCCATTAGCGCCTTATCGGTGCTCACCGGATTCGCGGTGCCGTCTTTGAAGCCCAGCAGATTCACCGGCGTCTCTTTACCCTTGCTGCGCGCGGCGCTGTCGGAGATAAACCCTTCCCGCTTCCAGCGCACGCTGAGCAAATCCGGGGTGTGCTTAATCACATCCCGCAGGGCGTGAATCACCGTATCCTGGGTGTTGGCGCAAATTTGCAGCAGCAGATCGCCGTGGCACAGCGCCGCATCCAGCGAATCGTTCGGAAAACGCGTCATCTTTTGCAGCCTCTTCGGCGCCTGATGAGCCAGGCCGAAACGCTCGTCAAACAGCGAATGCCCCACCGAGACGGTGATCGTCAGATTATCCGGGGCGATCCACGGCCCGAGAATGCCTGAGTCCATCGGCGGCAGCCGCGGGTTCGGCGTCTCCGGCGCGGGACCGCCTTTGGTCAGAAAGGCAATACGCCGGGTCAGCAGGCGAAACAGCCGCTCAAGGTCCGCTTTATCGCTGGCCAGCACATCAAAGGCGACAATCATCATCGACGCCTGCTGCGGGGTCAGCACCCCTGCCTGATGTGGACCATAAAACGGCTGCGCTTCCTGACGCGCATCCGGCGACACCGTACCCGGAGAGCTATTGTCTTTTGCCGCGTGCGCCACCGGGCAGCCGCCGGATATCGCCAGCGCGCCGCCAAGCGCGCCAATCCCTTTTAACAACCGCCGCCGGGACGGTTGATTAACATCATATTTTTGCTCAGCCATCGCCTTAGTCCAGACCCAGGATCCCGCGCAGCTGGGCCAAATCTTCCGCCAGCGTGGTGATCGGGCCTTTCAGCGCGTTACGATCGGCATTCGTCAGCTTGTCATAGGTCTCAAAGCCATCTTTGGTGCGGTATTTGCTGAGAATGGCGTCCACCTTTTTGAAGTTGGCATCCACCTTCGCCAGCAGCGCGCTGTTCTCTTTTTGCAGCTGCGGACGCAGCAGGTCGACGATTTTCTGCGCGCCGTCAATGTTGGCCTGGAAATCCCACAGGTCGGTATGGCTGTAGCGATCTTCTTCTCCGCTGATTTTGCTGGCGGCCACTTCTTCAATCAGACCGGCCGCGCCGCCGACCACTTTTGACGGCGGGAACGCCAGTTCGCTAATGCGTTTTTGCAGCTCGAGAACGTCAGCGTTCAATTGATCGGCATACTTATCCATTCCCTTGACGCTGTTATCGCCAAACAGCGCTTTTTCCAGCCGGTGGAAGCCGGTGAATTTCGGATCTTCGGCTTTTTTCTCGTAGTCATCCTCGCGGGCGTCAATGCTGCCATCAAGATCGGAGAACAGTTCGGCGATCGGTTCAATACGTTCATAGTGCTGGCGCGTCGGCGCGTACAGCGCTTTCGCCTTCTCGATATCGCCCGCTTTCACCGCATCGGTAAAGGCTTTCGTGCCGCTAACCAGCTCCGCGGTCTCGGCGGTGACCCAGGCTTTATAGGCGGTAATAGCTTCACCCAGGCTGAGCAGCGCATCGGCTTTGGCGGCATCTTTGGTCGCCTCGCCGGTCACCGTCAGTTTGCCTTTCGGGTTAGTCAGCAGGCCGCAGGTCATATCATATTCGCCCGGCTGCAAATTGGCCGTCAGCTTTTGCGTAAAGCCGGGGGCGATATTCTCCCGCTCTTCCACCACCATCACCCCTTTCAGAATCTCCCACTCCAGCGCTTTCTGGCTGTGGTTCTGAATGATGAACTGGGTTTTACCCGCCTTCACGGTGACGTTCATCGGCTCGCACTGTTTGTCGGTGACGGTCACTTTGACCTGCGGAATATCGGCCGCCTGGGCGTAAAAAGCCGAGCTGAACAGCGCAGCAAGCGTGAGCTGCAGCGCATTACGACGAAAATGATTCATCATGACCATCCCTTTCGATAAGTATGTTGTCACTATTGCAATCCGCGATGCCCGACTACGCTGCCCGGGATGCGGTGGTTTTTTTACCCGGCGGCGAGACGTACAGCGCCAGCGCCGGGATCAAATAGATAAAGTAGACCGCCACTTCGCTGACGGTCGGCGTTTCCTGATAGCCGAAGATCCCTTCCAGCAGCGTGCCGAATAGGGTGTGCGTCGAAATGACGTTGCTCAGGTCGAAGGCGACCGCCTGGAAATGGTTCCACAGTCCGGCCTCATGGAAGGCGCGGATAGCCCCCGCGGCGAGGCCTGCGGCCACCAGTAAAATAAACAGGCTGGTCCATTTGAAAAAGACGGCGAGATTCATGCGGATGCCGCCCCAGTAGATCAGGAACCCTAAAACGATGGCCGTCGCCAGGCCGAGCATCGCGCCGATGGGCGGCCAGATTCCGACATCCTGCTGGAAGGCGGCGAGCAGGAAGAAGACCGATTCCAGGCCTTCACGCGCGACGGCGAAAAAGACCATCATCACCAGCGCCCAGCCGTGGTTATTTCCGCGCTGGAGGGCATTATCGACCGCCTGCTCAAGCTGCTGTTTAACGTTGCGCGACACCTTACGCATCCAGAACACCATCCAGGTCAGAATGCACACCGCCACCACCGCCACGATGCCTTCGAACAGCTCCTGCTCGCGCTGCGGAAACTCGCCGGTGGTTTCGTTGATAAAAATTCCGAGGCCCAGGCACAGCGCCGCCGCAAGCAGCACCCCAATCCACATGACGCCAATCCAGCTACCGCGCTGGGTGCGTTTCAGATAGCTGGCAATCAGGCTGACAATCAGCGCAGCTTCCAGGCCTTCACGTAACATGATGAGAAATGGGACAAACATGCCAACACCCTTAAATGTGAACCGCAGTCAACTGATGCAAAGATAGGTAAATATTTATGATAGTGATTATCATTACAATAATCAGAAACACAAGTGAAATGTGGAGTGAATGATGACGATTTGTAAATCAGTCGCGAACAAATAATGACTTGCGCGATTATCTCGCAGCCCAGGCCCCTCGGGGCAGGAGGACGTGATTTTTTGCGCCAGATATTTACCCGGCTGCCCAGCTGTGGCTAAATGGCGGCCTTATTGACCTGCGAAATAAACGACATGACTCAATTCTTGCACTTCCTGCTGGCGCTGGTGGTTATCCTCGCCCTTGCCTGGCTTGCCAGCTACGACCGTAAAAAAATCCGCATTCGCTATATTATCCAGTTAATTATTATTGAAGTTGCCCTGGCTTTCTTTTTTCTCCACGCCGAAAGCGGCCTGTGGCTAGTGAAAAATATCGCATCCTTCTTTGAATCACTGCTCGGCTTTGCCGCCGAAGGCACCAACTTTGTATTTGGCGGCATGAGTGAAAAAGGGCTGGCGTTTATTTTCCTTGGCGTGCTGTGCCCCATTGTCTTTATCTCCGCGCTCATCGGTATTCTTCAGCACTGGCGTATTCTGCCAATTTTTATTCGCCTGATTGGCACCCTGCTGTCAAAGGTTAACGGTATGGGTAAGCTGGAGTCCTTCAACGCGGTCAGTTCGCTGATTCTCGGTCAATCAGAGAACTTTATTGCCTATAAAGGCGTGCTCGGCGATCTCTCTTCCCGCCGCCTGTTCACCATGTCGGCCACCGCGATGTCGACGGTTTCGCTGTCCATCGTCGGCGCTTATATGAGTATGCTCGACGCGAAATACGTCGTTGCCGCGCTGATCCTGAATATGTTCAGCACCTTTATTGTGCTGTCGATCATTAACCCGACGCGTCCGGGCAGCGAGGAGGAGATCAAGCTTGAAAAACTGCATGAATCCCAGAGCTTCTTTGAAATGCTCGGTGAATATATTCTGGCCGGTTTTAAAGTCGCGATGATTATTCTGGCGATGCTGATTGGTTTTATCGCCTTAATTAGCGCCATAAATGCCCTGTTCGCCACGATATTTGGCCTGAGCTTCCAGCAGATCCTCGGCTACGTCTTTTATCCCCTGGCGTGGCTGATTGGCATTCCGCTTAGCGATGCGCTGAACGCCGGGAGTATTATGGCGACGAAACTGGTGGCCAATGAATTTGTCGCCATGATTGAGCTGCAAAAAATAGCCGCCAGCATGACGTCGCGCGGGCTGGGAATTTTATCCGTGTTCCTGGTTTCCTTCGCCAACTTTGCCTCTATCGGCATTATCGCCGGGGCGATTAAAGGCCTGAACGAGCAGCAGGGGAATATCGTTTCCCGCTTTGGCCTGCGCCTGGTGTATGGCGCAACGCTGGTCAGCCTGCTCTCCGCCAGCTTTGCGGGGCTGGTACTGTAACCGAAGCGCGTTTGGCCTGTTACCCCGGGGTAACAGGCCCGCGTAGCTATGTAGCCCGGGTAAGGCGTTAGCCGCAACCCGGGAATATCACCTGATTCAAATTAAAAATGTACGCAGACCGGCTGGTCAACGCGCATCACCGACTCCTGAGCAAAGCGTGATTTATAGGTCGTGCGCAGCGCCTCAATCCCCTCTTCGCTCTTCTCATCTTTGCCGTGAATCAGCATCAGCGCTTTGCTCTGCTCGCGCGCCACGGTACCGTCATTGCCCAGCCACTGCCCGCGCGCGTCAAAGACCGTCAGGCCATCGCGAAAGCGCGGCGTCACGTCGCGGTCAACGAACTGCTGCCACTCCTGCGCGGTAATATCCTTCCCGGCCGGACGGCTTAAGCCGAAATAAAGCGTGGTTTGCACCATGGCGTTATCCGCCGGGCAGGCGTTAGCGTCCGCCGCCGGAGCCCTCTTCGCGGCGGGCGCTACGCAGCCGCTTAATATCCCTGCCAGTACCAGCGCCACTGCACCCTGTTTGAAACTCATTTTGCTACCCTCATTGTTATTTGTGCTGAGATATCAGCGTATTTTCAAGCCATTAGCAAGAGACATAAATAACAAAGCCCGCATTACGCGGGCTTGATGGGGTTGCGGAGGCTTACTCGGCGGTCGCGCGCACCGGCGGTGCGGAGTGATAATGGGCGTCCGCTTCGGCGAAGCGTCGCTGCATCTCGGCGGAAGGCGCTTTACCCAGCAGGCTGAAGACCACAATCCCCAGGCTACCAAAGATAAAGCCTGGGATGATTTCATACAGGCCCAGCCAGCCGAACTGCTTCCAGATAATGACCGTTAAGGCGCCGATGATCATCCCGGCCAGCGCACCGTTACGGGTCATTCGTGACCACATCACCGAGAACAGCACCACCGGGCCAAACGCTGCGCCAAAGCCAGCCCATGCGTAGCTCACCAGACCCAGCACGCGGTTTTCCGGGTTGGCCGCCAGGGCGATCGCAATTAACGCGACGAGCAGCACCATAAAGCGTCCTATCCATACCAGCTCTTTCTGTCCGGCATTTTTACGCAAAAACGCTTTATAAAGATCTTCAGTAATGGCGCTTGAACACACCAGCAGCTGGCAGCTCAGGGTGGACATCACCGCCGCCAGAATCGCCGACAGCAGGATCCCGGCAATCCACGGGTTGAACAGAATCTGCGCCAGTTCGATAAAGACGCGTTCAGCGTTCTGATTAACCGCACCGGCAACGGCCGGGTTGTTATTGAAGTAGGCAATTCCGAAGAAACCGACGGCCACGGCGCCCGCCAGGCAGAGGATCATCCAGGTCATGCTGATGCGACGGGCGTGAACGATGCTGTGATGCGAATCCGCCGCCATAAAGCGCGCCAGAATATGCGGCTGACCAAAATAGCCCAGGCCCCAGCCCATCAACGAAATAATCGCCACGAAGTTCAGGCCCTTGAGCATATCAACGTTCTCAATGCTCTTTTGCTTAATCACTTCCAGGGAATCGCCAAACCCGCCGACGGAAATCACCACCATCACCGGCGTCAGGATCAGGGCGAATATCATCAGGCTGGCCTGAACGGTATCGGTCCAGCTTACCGCGAGGAAGCCGCCGACAAAGGTATAAATAATGGTTGCCGCCGCCCCGGCCCACAGCGCGGTTTCGTAGCTCATGCCAAAGGTGCTTTCAAACAGACGCGCGCCGGCCACAATACCGGAAGCGCAATAGATGGTGAAAAATAACAAAATGACCAGCGCCGAGATAATGCGCAGCACGCGGCTTTTATCTTCAAAACGGCCGGTGAAATAATCCGGCAGCGTCAGGGCGTTATTATTCGCCTCGGTATGCACCCGCAAACGCCCCGCCACCAGCTTCCAGTTAATCCATGCGCCTAACGTCAGGCCAATGGCAATCCAGCTTTCGGAAATACCGGAAATAAATATCGCCCCCGGTAGCCCCATCAGCAGCCAGCCGCTCATATCGGAGGCTCCGGCGGAGAGCGCGGTGACGAATGGACCAAGGCTGCGGCCGCCGAGAATATAATCATCAAAGTTCTTTGTCGAGCGCCAGGCAATAAAGCCGATGAGTACCATGCCAAAAATATAAACAATAAAAGTCACCAACATGGGTGTGCTAATAGCCATGTAAAAATCTCCAGAATTTTTGTCGACAGCGTCCAAATTTGTCGTTTTATCCACTACCGGAACGGGGCAATGGCCTATTGGTTGTATTGGGCGACCGTATCCTGACGGAAGCTTTGTTTTTTCACAAACGATTTAACACAGCATTTACACGAAATGCTTCCGGGACCAAACTTCATTTTGTTATAGGTTGCACTCTCTCACGTTTTTAGCGGTTGCACCACGCAAAAGTGTTAAGTGACGCATAGAAATACCTTATTAGACAGGGGATAAATACCTGCTATTTTCATCATCATTTTTAACATTCCCGGCGTTTTTCTACCTGCCACACAATTCTCAATTAACAAGGTTGCACAAAGTTGCAACATGGTAGATATTTCTACGCAACCTCATCTTGGCACGAAGACGTTCTATTACAGGAGTTCCTGACATGGGCACCACCACCATGGGTGTAAAACTTGACGACGCGACGCGTGAACGCATTAAATCCGCGGCGAGCCGTATTGACCGCACGCCGCACTGGCTGATTAAACAGGCCATTTTCAACTATCTGGAAAAGCTGGAAAACGACGAGACGCTGCCGGAGCTGCCGGCGCTGCTGTCCGGCGCGGCGAACGAAAGCGATGAGGCCGGTCATCCGGCTGACGAACCTTATCAGCCCTTCCTCGATTTCGCCGAGCAGATCCTGCCGCAGTCCGTTTCCCGCGCGTCGATCACCGCCGCCTGGCGCTGGGCCGAAACCGACGCCGTGCCGATGCTGCTGGAGCAGGCTCGCCTGCCGCAGACTCTCGGCGAACAGGCGCACAAGCTCGCCTATCAGCTGGCGGAGAAGCTGCGCAATCAGAAAACCGCCAGCGGCCGCGCCGGAATGGTGCAGAGCCTGCTGCAGGAGTTCTCGCTCTCCTCGCAGGAAGGTGTGGCCCTGATGTGTCTGGCGGAAGCGCTGCTGCGCATTCCCGACAAAGCCACCCGCGATGCCCTGATCCGCGACAAAATCAGCAACGGCAACTGGCAGTCGCATATCGGCCGCAGCCCGTCGCTGTTCGTCAACGCCGCCACCTGGGGGCTGCTGTTTACCGGCAAGCTGGTCTCCACCCACAACGAAACCAGCCTGTCGCGCTCGCTGAACCGTATTATCGGCAAAAGCGGCGAACCGCTGATTCGTAAAGGCGTCGATATGGCGATGCGCCTGATGGGCGAGCAGTTCGTCACCGGCGAAACCATCGCCGAAGCGCTGGCCAACGCCCGCAAGCTGGAAGACAAAGGCTTCCGCTACTCCTACGATATGCTTGGCGAAGCGGCGCTGACCGCCGACGATGCCCAGGCCTATATGGTCTCCTACCAGCAGGCGATCCACGCCATCGGCAAAGCCTCCAACGGACGGGGCATTTATGAAGGACCGGGCATTTCGATTAAGCTCTCCGCGCTGCACCCGCGCTACAGCCGCGCCCAGTACGACCGCGCGATGGAAGAGCTTTACCCGCGCCTGAAATCGCTGACCCTGCTGGCGCGCCAGTACGATATCGGTATCAACATTGACGCCGAAGAGGCCGATCGCCTGGAGATCTCTCTCGATCTGCTGGAAAAACTCTGCTTTGAACCGGAGCTGGCGGGCTGGAACGGGATTGGCTTTGTGATCCAGGCCTATCAGAAACGCTGCCCGTTCGTGATTGACTACCTGATCGACCTCGCGACCCGCAGCCGTCGCCGCCTGATGATTCGTCTGGTCAAAGGCGCCTACTGGGACAGCGAAATCAAACGCGCGCAGATGGACGGTCTCGAAGGCTATCCGGTCTATACCCGCAAGGTCTACACCGACGTCTCCTATCTGGCCTGTGCGAAAAAGCTGCTGGCGGTGCCGAGCCTGATCTATCCGCAGTTCGCGACCCATAACGCCCACACCCTGGCGGCAATTTATCAGCTGGCCGGGCAGAACTACTACCCGGGACAGTACGAATTCCAGTGCCTGCACGGCATGGGCGAGCCGCTGTACGAGCAGGTGACCGGTAAAGTCGCCGATGGCAAACTCAACCGCCCGTGCCGTATCTACGCGCCGGTCGGCACCCACGAAACGCTGCTGGCCTACCTTGTGCGTCGTCTGCTGGAAAACGGCGCCAACACCTCGTTCGTGAACCGGATCGCCGACAGCACCCTGCCGCTGGATGAGCTGGTTGCCGACCCGGTCGCCGCGGTGGAAAAACTGGCCCAGCAGGAGGGCCAGGTGGGTCTTCCGCACCCGAAAATCCCGCTGCCGCGCGACCTTTACGGCAAAGACCGCAGCAATTCAGCCGGTCTGGATCTCGCCAACGAGCATCGTCTGGCCTCCCTCTCCTCCTCGTTATTAAACAGCGCGCTGCATAAATGGCAGGCGCTGCCGATGCTGGAGCACCCGGTGGCCGAAGGCGAAATGCAGCCGGTCGTGAACCCGGCAGAGCCAAAAGATATCGTCGGCTACGTGCGCGAAGCCAGCGAGGACGAAGTTCAGCAGGCGCTGACCAGCGCGGTTAACAACGCGCCAATCTGGTTCGCCACCCCGCCGCAGGAGCGCGCGGCGATCCTCGAACGCGCCGCGGTGCTGATGGAAGGCCAGATGCCGACCCTGATGGGCATCCTGGTGCGCGAAGCGGGGAAAACCTTCAGTAACGCCATTGCCGAAGTGCGCGAAGCGGTGGACTTCCTCCACTACTACGCCGGTCAGGTGCGCAACGATTTTGACAACGAAACCCATCGCCCGCTGGGCCCGGTCGTCTGTATCAGCCCGTGGAACTTCCCGCTTGCGATCTTTAGCGGACAAATTGCCGCCGCGCTGGCGGCAGGCAATACCGTGCTGGCAAAACCGGCCGAGCAGACGCCGCTCATCGCCGCTCAGGGCGTGGCGATCCTGCTGGAAGCGGGCGTACCGCCGGGGGTTATTCAGCTGCTGCCGGGCCGCGGGGAAACCGTCGGCGCCGCGCTGACTTCCGACGAACGCGTACGCGGCGTGATGTTTACCGGCTCAACCGAAGTCGCCACCCTGCTGCAGCGCAATATCGCCAGCCGGCTGGATGCTCAGGGTCGTCCGACGCCGCTGATCGCCGAAACCGGCGGCATGAACGCGATGATCGTCGACTCTTCAGCATTAACCGAGCAGGTGGTTGTCGACGTGCTCGCCTCGGCGTTCGACAGCGCGGGGCAGCGCTGCTCCGCCCTGCGCGTACTCTGCCTGCAGGATGATATCGCCGATCATACGCTGACCATGCTGCGCGGCGCGATGGCCGAGTGCCGGATGGGCAATCCGGGCCGTCTGACCACCGATATCGGGCCGGTGATTGACGCCGAAGCCAAAGAGAATATTGAGCGCCACATCCAGACGCTGCGCGCCAAAGGGCGCAAAGTCTTCCAGGCGGTGCGCGAAAACGGCGAAGATTCCCGCGAGTGGACCAGCGGTACTTTCGTTCCGCCGACGCTCATTGAGCTCGACAGCTTCGATGAGCTGAAAAAAGAGGTCTTCGGCCCGGTGCTGCACGTAGTGCGCTATAACCGCAACGAGCTGGACGGGCTGGTCAAACAGATCAACGCCTCCGGCTACGGTCTGACCCTCGGCGTGCATACCCGTATTGACGAAACCATCGCTCAGGTCACCGGCAGCGCCAACGTCGGCAACCTGTACGTCAACCGTAATATGGTCGGCGCCGTGGTCGGCGTGCAGCCGTTCGGCGGCGAGGGCCTGTCGGGTACGGGTCCAAAAGCCGGCGGCCCGCTGTATCTGTATCGACTGCTCTCCAGCCGCCCGCAGAACGCCGTCGGGATTACCCTCGCCCGCCAGGACGCGGAGTATCCGCTGGACGCGCAGCTGAAGACGCTGCTGGAAAAACCGCTGGTCGCTTTACAGCAGTGGGCGGCGGATCGCCCGGAGCTGCAGGCTTTGTGCCAGCAGTTCAGCGAGCAGGCGCAGGCCGGAACCCAGCGTCTGCTGCCGGGGCCAACCGGCGAGCGCAACACCCTGACCTTTATGCCGCGCGACCGCGTGCTGTGCGTGGCCGATAATGAGCAGGACGCGCTCACCCAGCTGGCGGGCGTGACCGCCGTGGGCTGCGAAGTGCTGTGGCCGGACGCCCCTCTGCAGCGCGAGCTGGCGAAAAAGCTGCCGCGTGAGGTCAGCGCGCGGATCCACTTCGCCAAAGCGGAAACCCTGACGACCGAGCCTTTCGATGCGGTTATCTACCACGGCGATTCCGATCAGCTGCGGGAGCTGTGCGAACAGGTGGCGGCGCGCGATGGCGCGATCGTGTCGGTGCAGGGCTTCGCCCGCGGCGAGAGCAATCTGCTGCTGGAGCGCCTCTATATTGAACGTTCGCTCAGCGTCAATACCGCCGCGGCCGGCGGCAACGCCAGCCTGATGACGATTGGCTAAGCCTGCTTCCCGGGTTGCGGCTGATGCCTTACCCGGGCTACCCAACCCCAGCCCGCACTATCAGTAGCCCGGGCAAGGCGCTTTGCGCCGCCCCCGGGAAAGCAGACGGCACAACGTCAGCTAATGACACCAGACGCAGGCTGTGGTTAATTAAGGCTCCCGGACGGGAGCTTTTTTTATGGGAGTTGACCAATGAAACGCACTTTACTCGCTTTTGCCGCGCTGCTGGCAAGCACCCATGCGCTGGCGGACGAATGCAGCAACGCCAGCAATCAAACGGAAATGAACCAGTGCACCGCCGAGCGGTACCAGGCTGACGACAAAAAACTAAATGAAACGTATCAGGAAGCGCTGAAGCGCGCCTCCGGCAAGCAGCAGGAGTTGCTGAAAAAAGCGCAGCTGTCGTGGATTGCCCTGCGCGACGCCGACTGTCAATTCCTCGCCTCCGGCGCTGAAGGCGGCAGCGTACAGCCGATGCTGATCAACCAGTGCATGTCCGATAAAACCGTCGAGCGCGAATCGTTCCTCGCCTCGCTGCTGCAGTGCGAGGATGGCGATCAGAGCTGCCCGCTGCCGCCCGCCAATTAACGTACGCGAATCCCTTCGATAATCATCCGCTGGACGTTATCGACGGTTTGCTGAAAAAACGCCTCATCGCGCAGCGTCGCGCCGGTTACCGCCTCAACCTGAGTGGCGAAATCGGCGTAATGCTGTGTGGTCGCCCAGATCATAAAGATCAGATGCTGCGGGTCAACCGGCGCCAGCCTGCCGCTCTCGACCCAGCCGGAAATAATCGCCGACTTTTCATCCACCAGCGCTTTCAGATCGCCGGTCAGCTCGCCCATCAGCAGCGGCGCGCCCTGCAGCATCTCCAGGCAGAACAGCCTTGACGCCTGCGGGTGATCGCGGGAAACCTCCAGCTTAAGGCGGATATATTCGCCGATGGCCACCAGCGGGCTGATATCTTCGCGGAAGGCCTTTAGCGGCGCCAGCCAGATAGCCAGAATCTGCTGCAGCACGGCAATATACAGCGCCTCTTTCGACGGGTAGTAGTAAAGCAGGTTCGTTTTCGATACCCCGGCCAGTTCGGCGACCTGCTCAAGCCGCGTACCGTGGATACCAAACTGCGAGAACGCGTCCAGCGCGGCGGCCAGGATAGCCTCTTTTTTCGCGCTCACCGCCTGTGAGCGTTTGCCGATCTTTTTCACGCCGCCCTGTGCCATTCGTTATCTCCTTCTTTTTACGCCATCAGCATAGCAAAAGCCCAGCGCCGACACGACTCTCTGCACCCTGATTGCGCACGACTGCGGTTTTTTCGTGCACCGATTTTGACCATTCAGTCCACTTTTATTGCTGCTATTTTCAGCAACCATCCAGCAACACCTTAATAACATTAGCCTTTGCAAAACTGGCATCGCCTTTGCTTTATCTTTCAGGCGAGGTGATTGAGGGAGATGCAGGATGCAGCGCCGCGCCTTCTTGTTCAACGACATGCAGAGAGGTAGCTATGAAAATTGGTGTCTTCGTTCCGATTGGTAATAACGGCTGGCTGATTTCCACCCATGCTCCCCAGTACATGCCGACGTTTGAGCTCAATAAGGCCATCGTGCAAAAAGCCGAACACTACGGCTTCGATTTCGCGCTGTCGATGATTAAACTGCGCGGCTTCGGCGGCAAGACCGAATTCTGGGATCATAATCTGGAGTCCTTCACCCTGATGGCCGGACTGGCGGCCGTCACTTCGCGCATTCAGATCTACGCCACCGCCGCCACGCTGACGCTGCCCCCGGCGATCGTCGCGCGCATGGCCTCGACTATCGACTCTATCTCCGGCGGCCGCTTTGGCGTCAATCTGGTCACCGGCTGGCAAAAGCCGGAATACGAGCAGATGGGCATCTGGCCTGGCGACGACTACTTCGCCAGCCGCTACGACTATCTCACCGAATATGTCCAGGTCCTGCGCGACCTGTGGGGAACCGGACGCAGCGACTTTAAAGGCGACTACTTCACGATGAACGACTGCCGCGTCAGCCCGCAGCCGTCGCAGCCGATGAAAGTGATCTGCGCCGGGCAAAGCGACGCCGGTATGGCGTTCTCCGCCCAACACGCTGACTACAACTTCTGCTTCGGTAAAGGCGTGAACACCCCTGCCGCCTTTGCCCCCACCGCCGCGCGCATGATGCAGGCGGCGGAAAAAACCGGCCGCGACGTCGGCTCCTACGTCCTGTTTATGGTGATCGCCGACGAGACCGACGAGGCGGCCCGCGCCAAATGGGAACATTACAAAGCCGGCGCCGATGACGAGGCGCTGGCGTGGCTTACCGAACAGAGCCAGAAAGACACCCGTTCCGGCAGCGACACCAACGTGCGCCAGATGGCCGATCCCACCTCGGCGGTCAACATCAATATGGGCACCCTCGTCGGCTCTTACGCCAGCGTCGCCCGCATGCTCGACGAAGTGGCGGCGGTCCCCGGTACCGACGGCGTGCTGCTGACGTTTGATGATTTCCTTATCGGTATCGAAGCCTTTGGTCAGCGCATTCAGCCGCTGATGCGCTGCCGCGACCATATCGCCACCATGACTCAAGAGGTTGCCTGATGATTACCCTGCCCGCTCGCCCGGAATCCCTGACCTTTGCGCCGCAGCAGAGCGCGCTGATCGTTGTCGATATGCAGAACGCCTACGCCAGCCAGGGCGGCTATCTCGACCTCGCCGGATTTGACGTTTCCGCCACCCGCCCGGTTATCGACAATATCAACGTCGCCGTGGCCGCCGCGCGCGCCGCCGGGATGCTGATTATCTGGTTCCAGAACGGCTGGGACGACCAGTACGTGGAGGCCGGCGGCCCCGGTTCGCCGAATTTTCATAAATCCAACGCGCTAAAAACCATGCGAAAGAACCCGGAGCTGCAGGGCAAGCTGCTGGCGAAAGGCGGCTGGGACTATCAGCTGGTCGATCAGCTTAAGCCACAGCCCGGCGATATCGTGCTGCCGAAACCGCGCTACAGCGGCTTCTTTAACACCGCGCTCGACAGCATTCTGCGCAGCCGCGGCATCCGCCATCTGATCTTTACCGGTATTGCCACCAACGTCTGCGTGGAATCGACCCTGCGCGACGGCTTCTTCCTCGAGTATTTCGGTATCGTGCTGGAAGACGCCACCCATCAGGCCGGTCCGGCGTTCGCCCAGCAGGCGGCGCTGTTCAATATCGAAACCTTCTTTGGCTGGGTCAGCGATGTCGCCAGCTTCTGTACCGCCCTTGAGCCCGCCGCGCCGCGCGCCTTTTCCGAGGAGAAACGTTATGCCTAAACAGGTGATTATTCCGCCAGGCACCACCACGCCTATCGCCCCGTTTGTCCCGGGCACGCTGGCCGACGGCGTGGTTTACGTCTCCGGCACCCTGCCGTTCGATAAGCAAAACAACGTGGTTTATATCGGCGACCCAAAGGCGCAAACCCGCCACGTGCTGGAAACCATCAAGAGCGTTATCGAGACGGCGGGGGGCAGTATGGCGGATGTGACTTTCAACAGCATCTTTATCACCGACTGGAAAAACTACGCCGCGATTAATGAGGTCTACGCGGAGTTCTTCCCCGGCGACAAACCGGCGCGTTTCTGTATTCAGTGCGGGCTGGTGAAGCCCGATGCGCTGGTGGAAATAGCCACCGTCGCGCATATCGGGAAGCCGGCATGATGAAGCTAAATGTCTCCCCGGCGCCTTATCCGGGCGCACCGGTGGTGGTTCTGAGCGCCGGGCTCGGCGGCGCGGGCGGCTACTGGCTACCGCAGCGGGCGGCGCTCGAACCGCACTATCAACTGGTGAGCTATGACCATAACGGCACCGGTGAAAACGGCGGCCCGCTGCCCGTCGGCTACAGCATGGCGGCCATGGCGCAGGAGCTTAACGCGGCGCTGCAGGAGGCGGGGATTGTGCGTTTTGCGCTGGTCGGTCACGCCCTGGGCGCGCTGATCGGTCTGCAGCTGGCGCTGGACCATCCCGAAGCGATAAGCGCCCTGGTGCTGGTGAACGGCTGGCTGACGCTCTCCCCGCATACCCGCCGCTGCTTTCTGGTGCGCGAACGCCTGCTGCACGCGGGCGGCGCGCAGGCGTGGGTAGAAGCGCAGCCGCTGTTCCTCTATCCGGCGGAGTGGATGGCTTCTCGCCTGCCGCGGCTGGAGGCCGAAGACGCGCTCGCCATCAGCCATTTCCAGGGCAAAGAGAATTTACTGAAAAGGCTGAACGCCCTCAAGCAGGCCGACTTTTCGCGGCGGGCGGCAGCGATAACCTGCCCGACGCTGATTATCAGCGCCGCTGACGATTTGCTGGTCCCGGCCTCCTGCTCCCGCGTGCTGCAGGCGGCAATCCCCGGCAGCCAGCTGGCGGAAATGGCCTGGGGCGGCCACGCCTGCAACGTCACCGATACCGCCACCTTTAACCCTATTTTATGCGATGGGCTGGCCGCAATGCTGCCCGTCCCCCAGGAGAATCTATGAGCGAAGCCATTAGCCCGGCCGCCTGCGCCGCGCTGTTTACCGAGGCCCGAACCCACAACGGCTGGCTGGACAGGCCGGTCAGCGACGAGCAGCTGCGTGAAATCTACGCCTTGCTGAAAATGGGACCGACCTCCGCTAACTGCTCCCCGGCGCGCTTCGTTTTCATCCGCACACCGGAAGGCAAAGAGAAGCTGCGCCCGGCTCTGTCGAGCGGCAACGTCGCGAAGACCCTGCAGGCGCCGGTCACCGCTATCGTCGCCTGGGACAGCGCGTTCTATGACCGGCTACCGGAGCTGTTCCCTCACGGCGACGCCCGCAGCTGGTTTACCTCCAGCCCGCAGATGGTGGAAGAGACCGCCTTTCGCAACGGTTCATTGCAGGCGGCGTACCTGATTTTCGCCTGCCGCGCGCTGGGCCTGGACACCGGCCCCATGTCGGGCTTTGACCGCGAAAAAGTCGATGCGGCGTTTTTTGCCGACGGCGCCTGGAAAAGCAACCTGCTGATTAATATCGGCTACGGCGATCCCGGCAAGCTGTACGCTCGCCTGCCGCGTCTGCCTTTTGATGATGCCTGCCAGCTGGCATAAGGAGCCCGTATGTCTATTGCCGATAAACAAAGCTTTCGCGACGCCATGGCCCACGTCGGGGCGGCGGTCAACATCATCACCACCGATGGTCCCGCAGGCCGCGCCGGCTTTACCGCCAGCGCCGTCTGCAGCGTTACCGACGCGCCGCCCACGCTGCTGGTGTGCCTGAATCGCTCCGCCTCGGTGTGGCCGATCTTCAGCCAGCACCAGGCGCTGTGCGTCAACACCCTGGCGGCCGGCCAGGAAGAGCTCTCGAACGTTTTCGGCGGTAAAACGCCGATGGCGGAGCGCTTCGCCGCCGCCGACTGGCAAACCGGCGCGACCGGCTGTCCGCGTCTGGAAGCGGCGCTGGTCAGCTTCGACTGCCGTATCAGCCAGATCGTCAGCGTCGGAACTCACGACATCCTGTTTTGCGAAGTGGCGGCGATTGTACGCCATCCGGAACCGCGCGGACTGATGTGGTTCGACCGCGGCTACCACACGCTGATGCGTCCAGCCTGTTAACCCTAAACCCAGGATCTCATCATGGCTCTCTTCGATTTTCCTCGCTGGCAGTTAACCTCCCCCTCCGCCGCGTCCGGCGTCGTGGCCCCCGATGAACGTCTGTCGGTCGGGCAAACCGTGGTGATGGGCGTTCAGCACGCGGTGGCGATGTTTGGCGCGACCGTCCTGATGCCAATCCTGATGGGGCTGGATCCCAATCTGTCGATCCTGATGTCCGGCATCGGCACCCTGCTGTTCTTTTTGGTTACCGGCGGGCGCGTGCCGAGCTACCTTGGCTCCAGCGCCGCCTTTGTCGGCGTGGTCATCGCCGTTACCGGCTTCAACGGCCAGGGGCTTAACCCGCACCTTAGCGTCGCGCTGGGCGGCATTATCCTCTGCGGGCTGGTTTATACCCTGATTGGCCTGGTGGTGATGAAAATCGGCACCCGCTGGATTGAGCGGCTGATGCCGCCGGTAGTCACCGGCGCGGTGGTCATGGCGATAGGCCTTAACCTCGCGCCAATCGCGGTACGCAGCGTATCAGCAACGCCGTTCGACGGCTGGATGGCGGTGCTGACGGTGCTGTGCATCGGCCTGGTCGCGGTGTTTACCCGCGGGATGCTGCAGCGGCTGCTGATCCTCGTCGGGCTGATTATCGCCTGCGCGCTGTACGCGCTGTTGGCCAACGGCCTCGGGCTGGGCAAGCCGCTGGATTTTAGCCTGCTTGAGCAGGCGGCGTGGTTCGGTTTGCCGCAGGTGACCGCCCCGACCTTTAACGGCCAGGCAATGATGCTGATCGCTCCCGTGGCGGTGATTCTGGTGGCGGAAAACCTCGGCCACCTGAAGGCGGTTGCCGGGATGACCGGGCGCAATATGGACCCGTATATGGGCCGCGCGTTCGTCGGCGACGGACTGGCAACGATGCTCTCCGGTTCGGTTGGCGGCAGCGGAGTGACCACCTACGCGGAGAATATCGGCGTGATGGCGGTCACCAAAGTGTACTCGACGCTGGTGTTCGTCGCGGCGGCGCTAATTGCGATGCTGCTTGGGTTTTCACCGAAATTCGGCGCGCTGATCCATACCATTCCGGGACCGGTGATCGGCGGCGCATCGATTGTGGTGTTTGGCCTGATTGCCGTCGCGGGCGCGCGAATTTGGGTGCAGAACCGCGTGGATTTGAGCCAGAACGCAAATCTGATTATGGTGGCGGTGACGCTGGTGCTGGGGGCGGGCGACTTCGCGCTTTCGCTCGGCGGCTTTACCCTCGGCGGCATCGGGACGGCCACCTTCGGCGCGATCCTGCTCCACGCTCTGCTTAACCGCCGTCCGCGTGAGGCCGGGCAAACCAACGTCACCCCGGTATGAAAGCGTGCGACGCCAGCAGACCCGTACCGGGAAATCCCCGGTCGCGCTGCGCTTACCGGGGCTACAAAACAGCGTCAACCCGTAGCCCGGTTAAGGCGTTTACGCCGCGAGCCGGGCGTTCCTCCCGCTCAGCGGAACCTGCAAAGTGGAAAAAAAACCGCCGACGTGACGTCGGCGGCGAGGGTGATGGGGTCGGGCCCGGGAGATTAACCCCCATCAGCAACAATCCGGCGCGCTAGCTTTCGCGGCTACCATGACTGTTTTTGCCCCCTTTCTTGCCCGCTTCGGAAGCGCGTTGAGGATCGTTTTTAAAGTTCCCCCCGCTATGCTGGCCACCTTTACGACCTGCTTCTGATGCTCTTTCACGGTCTTCGGCAAAGTTGCCGGCACCGCCACGATGGTTTGCCATTACTGACCTCCATTTAGGTTAGACATCATGCTGCATTAGGTGAAACACGAGGCTCTGGCCTCCGCGATACGGGTTGCGTATCACGTGCTTTTAAGGTTAGCGAAGGAAAGCCGTGCCGGGTGGATATCGTCACATTCTGAAATAGATTTTGTATAAGAACTGCCGCTATTGCGCCGGACGCGCGCTAAGCGACTCTTATGACAGCCTAAAATGGCGCCGCTGAAGATGTATCTTTTTGCAACAGCCCTGAATGTTAGCAATGTTGTTATAAATCAAATAAATGATTGTTGCATTTGCACTCTTCGCCAGAGGTCTTATCTTTAAAGGTAGCCAGTCGACTGGCTGGCGCATAACGCAACCGAGGAGTGATGCAAATGGCTAAGATTCTGGTGCTTTATTATTCCATGTACGGACACATTGAGACCATGGCGCATGCCGTCGCCGAAGGAGCAAATAAGGTAGATGGCGTTGAAGTGGTCGTGAAGCGCGTGCCGGAAACCATGCAGGCAGAGGTTTTTGCCAAAGCAGGCGGGAAAACGCAAAACGCGCCCGTCGCCACGCCGCAGGAGCTGGCTGAGTACGACGCCATCATCTTTGGTACCCCAACCCGTTTCGGCAATATGTCCGGACAGATGCGCACCTTTCTCGATCAGACCGGCGGCCTGTGGGCGTCCGGAGCGCTGTACGGCAAACTGGCCAGCGTATTCAGCTCAACCGGTACCGGCGGCGGTCAGGAGCAAACCATCACCTCAACCTGGACCACGCTTGCCCACCACGGGATGATTATTGTACCGATTGGCTACGGCGCCCAGGAGCTGTTTGATGTTTCGCAGGTTCGCGGCGGCACGCCTTACGGCGCCACCACCATTGCCGGCGGCGACGGCTCACGCCAGCCAAGTGAAGAAGAATTAGCCATTGCCCGCTATCAGGGGCAACACGTTGCGGGTCTGGCAGTGAAATTACACGGTTAATCTTCAGCAGGAGGACAAGCATGCCGAATCAAGAAGCAAAGGCCCACCGCGTGGGTGAATGGGCCAGTCTGCGCAATACGTCTCCCGAAATTGCCGAGGCGATTTTTGAATTAGCCAATTACGATGAAAAGCTGGCGGAGAAAATCTGGGAAGAAGGCAGCGATGAAGTCCTGCCCCTCGCCTTCGCCAAAACCGACAAAGACTCCCTGTTCTGGGGCGAACAAACTATCGAACGCAAGAACGTGTAGCCAGAACAGGTACGCAGTACCGCCTCCGGGAGTTCTTACATGAGCTTCCCGGAGGCGCCTGTTCGGGCTACAAGACCAGGCTAAACATCGGCAGCAAGACCCGGATTGCTCCGGGTTTTTTATACTCTGCTACTTCGTGGCCTCGGCCATCGCCTTTTTAAAGGTGTCCATCGGGCAGAAGCCGTTGTCATCGACCGGACAACCGTTCAGCGCCAGCGTCACCCGCTGCGGCGGCGATTGCAGGGTCAGCGCGTCGGCATTGCGCAGCTGTTCGGTACTTTGATACACGTACTCAATCTTCATCAAATCGCGATTGCCGCTCTTATCATGCCAGCGCTGGAACACCAGCTTGCCGCCGATGGGCGTACGTTCGTACTGGTTGTGCAGCTGATAAGGTTTAAAATCCAGCGCCGTCAGCAGCGAGGCGATATTGGAATCGTGCCCCACCAGCAGCGTGACTTTCGCCGCTTTCGCCGCGTCGCCCACCAGCGCGTTATCGATATATTTCACCAGCGGTTTAGCCACGTTGCGCGCCACTTCCGGCGAGGTGAACAGACTGTCCTGATAGCCGTTTTTCAGCTTCGACAGCACCTGCCACTGCTTATCGCTGGCGATTTCGCCCCACGCCACCTGGTCTTTCGGGAAACCTTCGTAATATTGCAGCGTAAAGGCGTCAACCAGCGAGTTGCCGACTTTAAGCGGCCCGGAAACGCCCGGCTCCTGCTGATATTTGGCGCTAAAGGTATCTTTCGCATCGCTCAGCGAGCACTGCTGCTTCTCTTTGCAGGACGGGGAGTTACGGTAGTCGGTCATCTCCTCCAGCAGCTTATAGCTTTCGCTCAGCTGCATCCCCTGCCGCTCTTTCTCCATTGCCTGCACCGCCTTTTCGCTAAACGCGGCGGAATCGTCAGTGATCACCGGATTAAACGTCGGGTCCATGGTGCCCATTTTTTCCTGATGGTGCACGGTCACGCCGCAGCCGGGAAACGCGCCGGTGATAAAGAACTGCGCGGTGGCGACGGTGCGCTGCAGGCTATTGGCATAGGCGTAGACCGCGTTCTCCGGCGGGCATTCGCCGCTGGTCACCAGCCCCTGCTGCGCCAGCCATTCGCGCATATAGTGCCCCATATACACTTCCAGCACCCCGCCCTTGGTGGTCAGCTGGCCGCCGGGGACATCCCACTCAGGCCAGGACTTCGGCGTTGATTGCTCCAGCACGCTGCCGTTGTTCGCCAGCGGCGCGCGCAGGTTATGGCGGCTCATGATCAGCACCTGCTGAAGCTGGTGCCCTTCCGGTGCCGCCTGTTCCTGCGCCTGGACGCCGGCGGAGAGTAAAATAACGCCGGTCACGGCGGCAGCGAGTAGACTTTTTCTCATCCCTTAATCCTCAGTCAGTGATTATCATCGCCTTAATTGTGACAAATTTATGACATTTTTCCGGGCAATGGCTCGCAAAGTGCGGAAAGAAATACGCTTTCCGCCAGAACGAAGGGAGGCTGAAATGAGAGGGAGGGCGTTACTCCGGTAGCGGTACCGCCGCCAGCGTGCAGATAGCCGCATGCTTGCCGCCGCGATGGTCGACGATCAGCACTTTATCGCCGGCTTTTTTTCCTTCGCAGGGTTTTAACACCTGCTCGACAATACGTTCACGAATTGACGGGTGCCCGGCGTCAGCCAGGCTATGGAATGAAGTCAGAATCAACAACGGCCCAATAAGACCGATGATATGCTTGTTAAACATTTATTACTCTCAACCCTATTTAAGCGGGCCAAGGGTAGCAGCCTGTGGGACTCTCGTCTGTAAATTCGCTTAAACGAGTGTAACCCGTTCATTTTTTCACCACACCTTTGCTTTACTCTTCACATTTATTCATGTAAATAATAATTTCAGTGTATTGCTGGCAGTCTATTCTCGTCTGATTCATCGGGTCATCTTTAAGAAATATCCCGATGCTATTATCTCGATATCACGGTATTTTTTCTTCATGTTAAACATAACATTAGGTTAATCTATGTCAGGTATCCTGCTCTTTATCGTCGCGGTGGTTTTGCTGGGAGTAGCCATCTTCAGCCTGGTCTCCTATGTGAAGGATCGGCGCTCTGCACAGCTGCCAACTCATAAGAAAAAGAAATAATACGTCCTCACTATTCTTACCTTCTGCCCCTGCTATCTCCTCCCGAGCGCCTGATTTCAAACGAGAATGACAAAAAAGAAGGCAGGCTCAATCGCCTGCCTTTGTGTCTGCGTAAAAAATCGTTACGATTCCCAGGCCTGTTCCGCTTTGGCGCCGTCAAACTGCGGCGGCGGCTTGCGGAAGCGGCGGGTCAGATACGTCAGATACAGCAGCCCGAGGCCCGCCCATATCAGACCCAGCGTCAGCGAGGTCGCCTCCAGGTTAATCCACAGTACGCCCACCGTTAGCGCGCCGACCATCGGCAAAAGCAGATAGTGAAAGCGATCTTTCCAGGTTTTGTTAAAACCTTTACGCCGCCAGAAGTGGTTAAATACCGACAGGTTAACGAAGGTAAACGCCACCAGCGCGCCAAAGTTAATCAGCGCCGTGGCGGTGACCAGGTCAAAGAACAGCGCCGACAGCGCGACAATCCCCACCATGATCACGTTCAGCGCCGGGGTACGCCATTTCGGATGGACGTAGCCGAAAATGCGCTCCGGGAAAACGTTATCGCGGCCCATAACGTACAGCAGTCGTGACACGCTGGCGTGCGAAGCCAGGCCTGAGGCCAGGGTATTCACAAACGTCGTGCACAGGAAAATCGACTGGAACAGCTTGCCGCCAACGTAGAGGGCGATCTCCGGCAGCGCCGCGTCCGGGTCTTTAAAACGGCTAATATCGGGGAAAAAGAGCTGCATAAAGAACGAGGCGGCGATAAAAATCACCCCACCGTAGACCGCAGTAAGGAAAATGGCCTTCGGGATCACCCGCGCGGCGTCCGGCGTCTCTTCGGAAAGCGTGGTCACCGCATCGAAACCGAGGAACGAAAAGCAGACTATCGTCGCCCCGGTAATGATCGGAATCAGGTGCGCATTCTGGCTAATAAACGGCTGGAGCGACCAGACGGTGCCCACCCCTTCCCCTTTATGCAACCCCTGCACCACCAGCACGATAAAGACCACCATGATCGAGATCTGCACCAGCACAAACAGGGTGTTGAAGTTCGCCACCAGGTTGACGCTTTTCAGGTTCGCCGCGGTGAGAATAGCCACAAACGTCACCACCCACACCCAGGGCGGCACGTCCGGAAACAGCGCAGAAAGATAAATCTTCGCCAGCAGCACGTTGATCATCGGGAGAAATAGATAATCCAGAAGCGATGACCAGCCCACCATAAAACCGACGTGCGGGCTGATCGACTTCTGCGCATAGGTATAGGCCGAGCCCGCCTGCGGAAACTGGCGCACCAGCTTGCCGTAGCTGATGGCGGTAAACAGCACCCCGGCCAGCGCCAGCAGATAGGACGCCGGGACGTGGCCGTTGCTGATGCCGGAGACGATGCCGAAAGTATCGAAAACCGTCATCGGCGTCAGATAGGCGAGGCCCATCATCACCACCTGCCACAGCTTGAGAGACTTGCGCAGGCGCGGTTTTTCCGCCCCGGAGGCGTTATCGAGAGAGGGATTAATAGACATAGCCATTTCCCCCGCTGCACACCTGGGTTTGCGGTCGTAGAGACCGGGAAACCAACCTGCTTCGCAACGGGGTTAATGGCAAATCAAAAGGTAAAAAGAACCGACGAGCGGCGGTGGCGACACATTCCATGCGGCCATGACGGCCCCCTTCTCCCTGCGGATATTTAAACATCTGCATCATTTCCTACCTCGTTACACACTGTGTCGTTAACTGAAGCCCCGTTGCCGCCTGCGCTCCTTAACGCGACATCCGGGAATGGCTGGGCTCCCAGCAAAAACGTCCGACCAGGCTCCGCTCAGGCCGCATGATGCTACTCGTGATAATGCTAAAGCGCCCCTCGCGGGGCGAAAATCAGGCGTTTTTCAACATCCACTCGATTTCAGTTTCTGTGATCAGACGCTCAAACTGCAGTAATTCGTCATTTTTACAGGCGTGATAAACGTGGCAGAAGCGTTCGCCAAGCCGCTCGCGCAGATGATCGTTTTGCATAAACTCCCACAGCGCATCGCTCTGGCGAATCGGGAACGGCAGCCCCTCCTGCTCGAGGCCGTTGCCCTCCACCTCTTCCTGTAACGGCAGCGGATTATCCAGACCGTGGAGGATGCCGGCAAAAATCGCCGCCATCACCAGATACGGGTTGGCGTCCGCCCCGGCCACGCGATACTCGACGCGGTGATTGTGCCGATCGCCGCACGGAATGCGCAGCGCCACCGTCCGGTTGTTGTGCCCCCACGACGCCTGGGTCGGCACGTACATTCCCGGCTGGAAACGACGATACGAGTTCACGTTTGGCGCCAGCAGCGCCATCGACGCCGGCATCAGGTCAATCATCCCGGCGAGCGCGCGTTTTAACATCGCGGAATCTTCGCCGTCCGCGTCCGCCAGCACGTTCTCGCCTTTGTTGTTCTGCATACTGATATGGATATGCATCCCGCTACCGGCGTGCTCTTCATAGGGTTTCGCCATAAAAGTGGCGTGCATCTTATGCTTCTCCGCCATCAAACGCACGAGACGTTTTAACGCCAGCGCATCATCGCAGGCGTCGAGCACGTTATCGGTATGGTGGAGGTTGATTTCAAACTGGCCGGGAGAGGCTTCCGCCACCGCGCCGTCGGCGGGGATCAGCTGGAGCTGGGCGATCTCGTCGATTTCGTTAAGCACGTCGGCAAAGTGGTTGAGGTTGTCGACGGAGTAAACCTGGCTTTGGGTATTGCGATCGCCGGTTCCCGGCGCGCACGGCGGCTGCAGGTAACCTTCCGCGTCGCGCTTGCGGTCAAGTAAATAGAACTCCAGCTCTACCGCTACCACGGGGAACAGCCCGCGCTGGCGCAGCTGCTGCCAGAGCCGGTTCAGCACGTTCCGCGGCTCAACGTCAAAGGGAGCGCCATCTTCATCAACCATGGTCAGCAGAACCTGACCAATGTATTCCGGGTCCGCCGCCGACGGGGTTAAGGTTCCCAGCACCGGCACGCAGGTGCGGTCTGGTTCGCCCATCTCCTGGCCGAGCCCCGCCTCTTCCACCACGTTGCCGAGAATATCCATCGCAAACACCGAAGCCGGGAAATAGCACCCCTTCTCCAGCTTGCTCAGGCTGGACACCGGGATCCGCTTACCGCGGAAGCAGCCGTTCAGGTCGGTTAGCAGCACATCAACGTATTGCGTATTGGGGTAACGCTCGAGGTAGCGCTTCACTTCCCAGGTGAATGCGCTGACCCGTCTCTCTTCCGACTGCTGAACAAAATTCTCAACTTCTACGATATTGGTTTCCATGATTCACCGCCGTTGTTTTAGTTTCGGACCCTGAATGGCACTGTTAAATATAATGTCCACCATTCGAATGTGTATGCAAACAAATTGTTTGTCAAATGTTAAATTAAGTTTGCAAAGGGCTATATCCACTGCTAAATTGAGAAAATATTGAACGAAATGGCCGTTTTACCCGCTAATCCGGTCATAATTTAGTCCACTTTGTGAGGGCGATCATGGAAAATATAATGTACAAGCCAGTTATTGGCGTAGTGATGTGTCGAAACAGGCTTAAGGGTCACCAGACCCAGACTCTGCAAGAGAAGTACCTGAACGCGATTGTGAACGCCGGCGGCGTGCCGATTGCCCTGCCGCACGCGCTGGCCGAGCCGGAACTGCTTTCTGCGCTACTGCCGAAACTGGACGGCATTTATCTGCCCGGCAGCCCGAGCAACGTACAGCCGCACCTCTATGGTGAAAACGGCGATGAGCCTGACGCCGATCCCGGGCGTGATCTTCTGAGCATGGCGCTGATCGACGCCGCGCTCGAAAGGCGCATCCCCATTTTCGCCATCTGCCGTGGACTACAGGAACTGGTTGTCGCCACCGGCGGGACTCTGTATCGTCGTCTGTTCGAGCAGCCTGAGCTTCTTGAACACCGCGAAGACCCCGAACTTCCCGTCGAGCAGCAATATGCGCCCTCGCATGAAGTTCAGGTTCAGCAAGGAGGATTACTTTCTCAGTTAATACCGGGCTGCAACACGTTTTGGGTAAACTCGTTACACGGGCAGGGAGCAAAAACGACGGGTCCACGGCTGCGCGTGGAGGCGCGTTCTCCGGACGGGCTGGTGGAAGCGGTCAGCGTTAACGACCACCCTTTCGCCCTCGGCGTGCAGTGGCATCCTGAATGGAACAGTAGCGAATACGCCCTGTCGCGAATGTTGTTTGAAGGTTTTATCACCGCCTGTCAGAGCTATATTGCTGAAAAACAGCGACTCTGACCACTACCGTTAAGGAAATGCAAATATGAGCGATGACGGACTGGCGCCAGGGAAACGTCTGTCAGAGATCCGCCAACAGCTGGGTCTCTCACAGCGTCGTGCCGCCGAACTGTCTGGGTTAACACATAGTGCCATCAGCACCATAGAGCAGGACAAAGTCAGTCCTGCGATCAGTACGCTGCAAAAGCTGCTGAAAGTCTACGGGCTGTCGCTCTCGGAATTCTTTTCTGAACCAGAAAAACCGGCTGAACCGCAGGTGGTTATCAATCAGGACGATCTGATTGAAATCGGCAGTCAGGGGGTGTCGATGAAGCTGGTTCATAATGGCAATCCGAACCGCACGCTGGCGATGATTTTTGAAACGTACCAGCCTGGAACCACAACCGGGGAGAGGATCAAGCATCAGGGTGAGGAGATAGGCACCATACTGGAAGGTGAAGTCGTGCTGACCATCAACGGTCAGGCGTATCATCTGGTGGCTGGGCAAAGCTATGCCATTAACACCGGCATACCGCATAGCTTCAGCAACACCTCGGCGGGTATCTGCCGAATTATCAGCGCCCATACCCCCACCACATTCTGATTTTTTAGCCTGAGGTTTTCTCAGGCTTTCTTCAGGCCTGCGCCGCCGGAGGCGAACTCCGGCGGCGCGAAGATAACGCAGTTCACCTTGCGCAATGCGGAAAGACTTATTCCGCTGGCCCCGGATAATTCACGCCTGTTGATGGGCAATTTAAACGGTACTCAACCCCGGGGACGCCCTGCGCCCTGAGGGTCGGAAATCACCACTTTTTTATTTTTCCGATTATGTCATTAAGGAGTCATGATGGATTTTCACAACCTGGCTTACTGGCAAGAAAAAGCAAACAATATCGCGATTGAAACGCGGCTATTTATTAACGGCGAATACAGCGCCGCTGCCGATAATAGCGTGTTCGCCACCGTCGACCCTACCGCCCAGCAGACGCTCGCCGAGGTCGCGCGCGGCAAAAAGGCCGACGTCGATCGCGCGGTCCAGGCCGCCCGCGGCGTCTTCGATCGCGGCGACTGGTCGCAGGCCTCCCCTGCCCAGCGCAAAGCGGTGCTGCATAAATTCGCCGACCTGATGGAAGCCCATCGCGAAGAGCTGGCGCTGCTGGAAACCCTCGACACCGGTAAACCGATTCGCCACAGCCTGCGCGACGATGTCCCCGGCGCCGCCCGCGCGATCCGCTGGTACGCCGAAGCCATCGATAAAGTGTACGGCGAAGTCGCCCCCACCGGCGGCAACGAACTGGCCATGATCGTCCGCGAACCGATTGGCGTGATTGCGGCGGTGGTGCCGTGGAATTTTCCGCTGCTGCTGGCCTGCTGGAAGCTTGGCCCGGCGCTGGCGTCCGGCAACAGCGTGGTGCTTAAGCCGTCGGAAAAATCCCCGCTTACCGCTCTGCGCCTGGCGGGCCTGGCGAAACAGGCCGGGCTGCCGGACGGCGTATTCAACGTGGTGAGCGGTTTCGGCCATGAGGCCGGTCAGGCGCTGGCGCAACATCATGACGTTGAAGTCATCACCTTTACCGGCTCCACCCGCACCGGTAAACAGCTGCTGAAAGACGCGGGCGACAGCAATATGAAGCGCGTCTGGCTGGAGGCGGGCGGTAAAAGCGCCAATATCGTCTTTGCCGACTGTCCGGACCTGCAAAAAGCGGTTAACGCCACCGCCGGCGGTATTTTCTACAATCAGGGCCAGGTCTGTATCGCCGGTACCCGTCTGCTGCTTGAGGAGAGCATCGCCGACCGCTTTCTCGACCTGCTAAAAGAGCAGGCAAAGGGCTGGCAGCCTGGCAATCCGCTCGACCCGAATACCACCATGGGCATGCTGATCGACAACAGCCACGCCGATAGCGTCCACAGCTTTATTCGCGCCGGCGAAGCGCACAGCACGCTGCTGCTGGATGGACGTAAAAATCCGTGGCCCGCGGCGGTCGGCCCGACCATCTTCGTCGACGTCGACCCCGCCTCCGCCCTCAGCCAGGAGGAGATCTTCGGCCCGGTGCTGGTGGTGACCCGCTTTAAAACCGAAGAGCAGGCGCTGGCGCTGGCCAACGACAGCCGCTACGGCCTCGGCGCGGCGGTCTGGACCCGCGATCTCTCCCGCGCTCACCGCGTCAGCCGCCGTCTGAAAGCCGGCTCCGTCTTTGTGAACAACTACAACGATGGCGATATGACCGTGCCCTTCGGCGGCTATAAGCAGAGCGGCAACGGACGCGATAAGTCCCTGCACGCGCTGGAAAAATTCACTGAACTGAAAACTATCTGGATTGCCCTGGAGTCTTAATCATGAGCGAACATACCACCAGCTATTACGCCGCCAGCGCCAACCGCTATGAGCCGTTCCCGACGCTGGACGAATCGATCAGCTGCGACGTCTGCGTCGTCGGCGGCGGCTATACCGGCCTCTCTTCGGCGCTGCATCTGGCCGAAATGGGCTACGATGTGGTGCTGCTGGAAGGCGCGCGCATCGGCTTCGGCGCCAGCGGACGCAACGGCGGCCAGCTAGTCAACTCCTATAGCCGCGATATCGACGTTATCGAAAAAACCTACGGCCCGGATGCCGCGAAAATGCTCGGCAGCATGATGTTTGAAGGCGGCGACATTATTCGCGAACGTATCCAGCGCTATCAGATTGCCTGCGACTATCGCCCCGGCGGGCTGTTTGTCGCGCTGAATCATAAACAGCTGGAGACCCTGGAAGAGCAGAAAGCGAACTGGGAGCGCTACGGCAATACCCAGCTGGAGCTGCTGGATGCCAGCGCCATACGTCGCGAAGTGGACAGCGACCGCTACGCCGGCGCGCTGCTGGACCACAGCGGCGGTCATATCCATCCGCTCAATCTGGCGATTGGCGAAGCGGACGCCATTCGGCTCAACGGCGGCCGGGTTTACGAACAATCACCGGTCACCGGCATTCAGCACAGCAGCCCGGCGGTGGTGACCACCGCGCGCGGACAGGTCACCGCCCGCTACGTGATCGTCGCCGGTAACGCCTATCTCGGCGATAAGCTCGAGCCGGAGCTGGCGAAACGCAGCATGCCGTGCGGCACCCAGGTGGTCACCACCGCGCCGCTGTCTGAGGATCTGGCGCGCTCGCTGATCCCGAAAAACTACTGCGTAGAAGATTGTAACTATCTGCTGGATTACTACCGCCTGACCGCCGACAACCGTCTGCTGTACGGCGGCGGCGTGGTGTACGGCGCGCGGGATCCGGACGACGTTGAGCGGCTGATTATGCCGAAGCTGCTGAAAACCTTCCCGCAGCTGCAGGGGGTGAAAATCGACTACCGCTGGACCGGCAACTTCCTGCTGACCCTCTCGCGAATGCCGCAGTTTGGCCGCCTCGATAACAATATCTATTATATGCAGGGCTACAGCGGCCACGGGGTCACCTGTACCCACCTCGCCGGACGGCTGATTTCGGAGCTGCTGCGCGGGGACGCCGAACGTTTCGACGCCTTCGCCAGGCTGCCGCACTATCCGTTCCCCGGCGGGCGCAGCCTGCGTATTCCGTTTACCGCCATGGGCGCGGCGTACTACAGCCTGCGCGATCGGCTCGGCGTATAATCCCCTCGGCCGACGGCGCCGGCCGTCGGCTATTTTTTCTCGCCGTTGTGCGGCGGAAATCGCTGCTGGAAGTAGTGGCGCAAAAACTCCACGGTGGTACGAATTTTGGCCGAGGTCGCCAGCCGCGACACGTATACCGCCCAGATATTGGCGGGCTGATAGTACTCCGGCAGCAGCTGCACCAGATTGCCGCTGGCGATATTTTCCCTGACGTCCCACCACGAGCGCAGCGCAATCCCCTGTCCCTCCAGGCACCACTGATGGACGATTTCACCGTGGTTAGACGACAGCGGTCCGGTCACCTTGATGGCGTGCTCCCCCTCTTTATCATCGCGCAGCTGCCAGACGCCAAAGGGCCGGTCGCGCTCTTTGATCACCAGACAGGGCAGCACGGCGAGATCGCTGAGCTGTTTCGGCCGGGGATAGCGGGCGACAAACGCCGGCGAGGCGCAGAGGATGCGGTGATTGCTGGCAAGCTGGCGGGCTATCAGATTGGGCGCGATATCGTCGCCGACGCGAATATCCAGATCGACCCCTTCATTGGCCAAATCCACCAGCCGGTCGGCGACGTCAAAACGGATCTCCAGCTGCGGGTAACGACGGGCCAGCTCGGAGAGCGCCGGCGCGACTACCCGCCGACCAAAGCCAAAGCTGCTGATAATCCGCAGCGTCCCCTGCGGCACCTGCCGCACATCGGAGAGCTCATCCATCATCTGGTCGACATCCTGCAAAATGCGCAGTCCCCATTCGTAGATGCGCTCGCCCTCTTCGGTGATAGCCACGCGCCGGGTGGTACGGTGCAGCAGCTGGACGTTGAGCGTTTGCTCCAGCAGCGACACGCGCTTGCTGACGAAAGCCGGCGAGACGCCGAGCTCTTCCGCGGCGGCGGCAAAACCGGCGCGGCGGGCAACCAGCATAAAGACGCGTAAATCGTTCAGCAGCGGCAGATTATTCATAATTCGTGTTTTATGTTTCACCAGTTAACGGGATTAATTATGAATCAGTCAATTATAGGATAGCGGTGAAGTCAATTTCCCTTACCTCAAACTGAGAATAACGATGAATAAAACCTTACGTATTGCCGCCATCCCCGGCGATGGCATCGGTAAAGAAGTGCTGCCGGAAGGCGTCCGCGTACTGCAGGCCGCCGCCGAACGCTGGGGGCTGGCGTTAAGCTTCGAGCACTTTGAGTGGGCCAGCTGCGACTATTACGCGCAGCACGGCGCCATGATGCCCGACGACTGGCGCGCGCAGCTGCAAACGTTTGATGCGATCTACTTCGGCGCGGTCGGCTGGCCGGATATCGTGCCGGACCACATTTCCCTGTGGGGCTCGCTGCTGAAGTTCCGCCGCGAGTTCGACCAGTACGTCAACCTGCGTCCGGTGCGTCTGTTCCCCGGCGTCCCCTGCCCGCTGGCGGGTAAACAGCCCGGCGATATCGATTTCTACGTGGTGCGTGAAAACACCGAAGGGGAATATTCCGCACTCGGCGGCCATGTGAATCCGGGGACCGAGCATGAAGTGGTGATTCAGGAGTCGGTATTTACCCGGCGCGGCGTTGACCGGATCCTGCGCTACGCCTTCGAGCTGGCGCAGAGCCGCCCGCGCAAAACCCTGACCTCGGCGACCAAATCCAACGGTCTGGCCATCAGCATGCCCTTCTGGGACCAGCGCGTCGAAGCGATGGCGCAGCACTACCCGGAGGTGAAATGGGATAAGCAGCACATTGATATTCTGTGCGCCCGCTTCGTGCTGCAGCCGGAGCGTTTTGACGTGGTGGTCGGCTCCAATCTGTTCGGCGATATCCTCTCCGATCTCGGCCCGGCCTGTACCGGCACCATCGGCATTGCCCCGTCGGCAAACCTCAATCCGGATCGCACCTTTCCGTCGCTGTTTGAAGCGGTGCACGGTTCGGCGCCGGATATCTACGGCAAAAATATCGCCAACCCGATTGCCACCATCTGGGCTGGCGCGATGATGCTCGACTTCCTCGGCAACGGGGACGCACGTTACCAGGCCGCCCACGACGGCATTCTGGCAGCGATTGAGCAGACCATTGCCAGCGGGCCGAAGACGCCGGATATGCAAGGCAGCGCCTCCACCCAGCAGGTGGGCGAGGCGATTTGTCGGGCGATTGTTGAACAAAAGTAGCCCGGACAGGCGCGTCAAGCGCCGCCTCCGGGAAAGTGTGCAAGGGTTCCGTTCACTATTATCCCGCAGAAAATGTCTCACCGTGGTAGGTGAACGGGTAAAGGGGGAGAAAACCGTCTCCCCCTTTACAATCCCCGCGGTCCCGCAAAGAAATCGGTGCTGCGCACTGCGCTCACCTCCCGGACCTCAGCCTGCGGTCGGCTCAACTCGACATCGCTGTCTCGATTCGCCTCTGTCCGCCATCCCTGGCGGCCAGCCCTTGTCTTCGGACCTCCGGTTCGCCGATTTCAGCGGGCACCAGGGCATCGCTGCATAACACGTTGTTTCAGAAGCATATCGTAGCTGCAAGAACATCGTCCCGGAGGCGGCGCTTACGCGCCTGTCCGGGCTACCCAATCTGCCTCCCTCAGGCAACGGGCCCGGAAATCCCGGGTCGCGGCGTAAACGCCTTACCCGGGCTACTCCCCACTACCGTTTCGCAAACGGCTGGAAACCCGTAGCCCCGGTAAGCGCAAGCGCCACCGGGGAGATTCTCCGGACCGAATTACAGCTCCAGCTCGCGCTGCAGCAGCGCCGCAATCGCCTCGCTGCTCTGCGCCGTCACCAGCGATTGCCGGAACTCCGCATGCATAATGCGCCGCGCCAGCCGCGAGAAAATACGCATATGCTGATCCCCCGCCGAATGCTTATTGAGCGTCAGCATAATCACAAACTGCGCCTCATCGTCGCCCCACGCCACCGGCTGCGCCAGACGGGCGACGCTGATGGTCGACTGCTCAATATGCTCCGATTTACTGTGCGGAATGGCGAAACTAAACCCTAACCCGGTGGAGAACACTGCTTCACGGGCCCACAGATCCGCTTCCAGCTTACGCGGATAGCGGCAGCGCCCGGCCAGCAGCAGATTGTCGGTCATGCCCTTAATCACCTCCTCTTTACTGCGCCAGTCGCTGTTCAGCGTAATGCACTGAGGGGTAATCAGCGGCGCATCCTGCTGGGTCATACGGAACTGGGCCAGCAGGTGCTCGACCTCCAGCGAAGTACGGCACTGCATCGCCTGATTCAGCAGCTGACGGCAGGCGCGGCTGTCAAGCTGCGCCAGACGCGCCTTGGTCGCCGGGATCGACGGCGCGCTCATGCTCAGCTCATCCAGCCCCAGCCCCACCAGCAGCGGCAGCACGGAACCTTTGGCCCCCAGCTCGCCGCACAGGCCGATCCATTTACCCTGGCGATGTACCGCCTGAACCGCGTAATCCAGCGCGCGCAAAAAGGCCGGATTGAGGCTGTTGTAGTGGCGCGTCACCCTGGCGTTATCGCGATCCACCGCCAGCAGATACTGGGTCAGGTCGTTGCTGCCGATACTAAAGAAATCAATCTCTTCGCAGCACTGGTCGATGATAAACATCACCGACGGCACCTCGAGCATAATGCCCAGCGGGATCTTTTCATCAAACGGAATCTGTTCGCTGCGCAGCGATTGTTTAGCATCCGCCAGCTGCTCTTTCACCCACAGGATCTCCTCCATCGAGGAGATCATCGGGATCATGATTTTCAGCGCGCCGTGCGCGGAAGCGCGCAGAATCGCCCGCAGCTGAGTGCGGAACAGCGCCTGATACTCCTCATAAATACGCACCGCCCGGTAGCCGAGGAACGGGTTGTTCTCCGCCGGAATGTTGAGGTAGGCCACCGGCTTGTCGCCGCCGATATCCATGGTGCGGATGATAATGCTGCGCCCGTTGGCCGGCTCCAGCGCCTGGCAAAATAGGTTATACAGCTCGTTTTCCGACGGCGCGCTGGGCCTGTCCATATAGAGCATTTCGGTGCGGAACAAGCCTACCGACTGCGCGCCGTTGTTGAAGGCCGCCGTCGCCTCTACCGAATGGGCGATGTTGGCCGCCACCTCCAGGCGAATACCGTCTTCCGTACGCCCCGCTTTATCCAGCCAGGCCTGCTGCTGGCGGCGGATCTGCGCCTGCACCCAGGCCTCCTGCTGATAGTAGCGCGCCACCGCTTCATCGGGATTCACCACCACCAGCCCGGCGTTACCGTCAATCTGCACTCGCCGATCGACCCACGGCAGCAGCGCCTCCATATCGACGCCCACCAGAGTGGGAATATTGAACGAACGCGCGAGGATCACCGTATGTGAAGTGGTGCCGCCGCTGCGCAGCAGCAGACCTTTAAGCAGGGTTTTATCCAGTTCAAGAAACTGACTGGGGGTGAGTTCATCGGCGAGGCAGATAGCCTCTTCCGTCAGCTTACCCGGTGCCGGAAAACGATCCTCACCGTAGATATGCTGCAGAAGCTGGAAGCAAACATCGCGCACGTCCAGCACCCGCTCCTGCAAATAACTATTGCCGGAAGCGCTGAACTGGGCGCAAAAATGTTCGCCGGTCGCGACCACCGCCTCAGCGCAGCTCAGGCCGCTCAGCAGCCCGCCCAGCAGATGCTGGCGCAGCGAGGCGTCGGTGGCCAGAGAGCGATGCGCCTCAAGGATCGCGCTGGCGGTCCCGTCGTTATCCAGCAGGCGGAACTCAATATTTTTCACCAGCAGGGTCAGGCCCCTGTCCAGCGCCGCCTGTTCCTGTTCAATTGCGCCCGCTGCGGGCAGCGCGCCTGAATCGCGCAGGTCGAGGGATTTAAGATGGGTGAGCCTGCCGCCCGCGCTGCCGGCGCAGACCGGCTGGGCGTGAAACAGCGTGGGATTGAGGCGCGAGAGGGATTCAGGAACCGGCTGAACGTCCATGGATTCCGCCGTCGGCAGCGGCGCATCGCAGTGCGGGAACTCCTCGCTGATGAATGCCGACAGCGCGTCAAACGCCTGCTGTTCATCTTCGCCGCTAACAACCAGCTGGCAGCGGTCCCACTTCAAGGTATTGGTGCCGATAATCGCCAGCGCGCTTTTTGCGTTTCCGCGTCCTTCCGTGCGGGTATTTAACCATTCGACCGAAGACGAAAAAGTATTGCACAGGGTTTCTACCAGGCTTGCCGGACGCGCATGCACGCCGTTGGGCAAATCACATATGAATTCAATTACCAGAGCCATCGCCTTCCTCCTGAATAATGCGTATTTAGCCAAAAGGTAAAGAAAGAACCGGCCCGCCACTACGCGATAAAAGTGGCAATTACTGGATAATTGTATGCCCGACTCTTTTTTATGCTCGCGGTCACAAATCGCCTGACTAACGGCGCCAAAAACCCACCAGCGCTAAGATTTGAGGTGGATCGCAATTTTCCTCTGGCCTTACAAATATCCAGTAAATGCACTTTTTCTCTACTATTTTATGCGCCGCCCTTTTTCTAAGGTTGAAGCATCAACTCAGTCACGGGCCACGCAGCGCTCAGGAGAATAACAATGAATGAACTGGTGCAAATATTAAAAAATACCCGCCAGCACCTCATGACCGGGGTTTCACATATGATCCCGTTTGTCGTGTCCGGTGGGATCTTGCTGGCAGTCTCCGTCATGTTGTACGGCAAGGGCGCTGTGCCCGATGCCGCCACCGACCCTAACCTGAAAAAACTGTTTGATATCGGCGTGGCCGGCCTGACGCTAATGGTGCCGTTTCTGGCGGCCTATATCGGCTACTCCATCTCCGACCGCGCGGCGCTGGCTCCCTGCGCCATCGGCGCCTGGGTCGGCAACAGCTTCGGCGCCGGTTTCTTCGGCGCGCTGATTGCCGGGATCATTGGCGGGCTGGTGGTCTACTACCTGAAGAAAATCCCGGTGCATAAGGTGCTGCGCTCGGTGATGCCCATCTTCGTTATCCCGATTATCGGCACCTTTATTACCGCCGGGATCATGATGTGGGGCCTCGGCGAGCCGATTGGCGCGCTCACCGCCAGCCTGACCGGATGGCTGCAGGGCATGCGCGAAGGCAGCATCGTGATTCTCGCCATCATCATGGGCCTGATGCTGGCCTTCGACATGGGCGGTCCGGTGAATAAGGTCGCCTACGCCTTCATGCTGATTTGCGTTTCCCAGGGCGTTTACAGCGTGGTGGCCATCGCCGCCGTCGGCATCGCCGTGCCGCCGCTGGGCATGGGCCTGGCAACGCTGATTGGACGTAAATACTTCTCTGCGGAAGAGCGCGAAACCGGTAAGGCCGCGCTGGTGATGGGCTGCGTTGGCGTGACCGAAGGCGCGATCCCCTTCGCCGCCGCCGACCCGCTGCGCGTTATCCCGGCCAATATGATCGGCGCCGCCGCCGGCTGCGTTACCGCCGCGCTGCTCGGCGCCCAGTGCTATGCCGGCTGGGGCGGGCTTATCGTTCTGCCGGTCGTTGAGGGTAAAGGCGGATTTATTGCCGGCCTCGCGGTTGGCGCCATCGTCAGCGCCGCCTGCGTCATCCTGCTTAAGGCCCTGGCGAAAAAGAAAACGTCTGACGCCAAAGCCGATGACGAGATGGATCTTGATTTCGAAATTAACTGAGACACGGGAAGGAATATTATATGACCAAAATTATCGCCGTTACCGCTTGCCCGTCTGGCGTCGCCCACACCTATATGGCCGCCGAATCACTGGAGAGCGCCGCTAAGGCCAAAGGCTGGCAGGTCAAAGTCGAGACCCAGGGCTCCATCGGCATTGAGAACGAGCTGACCGCAGAAGACGTCGCCAGCGCCGATATGGTGATTCTGACCAAAGATATCGGCATCAAGTTTGAAGAGCGTTTTGCCGGTAAAACCATCGTGCGCGTCAACATCAGCGACGCCGTGAAGCGCGCCGAAGCCATTATGAACAAAATCGACGGCCACCTTTCGCAGAATGCCTGACTGAATGCACGGGGCGCGGCCTGCGCCCCGCAAAATAACATGGAGTTTGTCATGACCAATCGCACTCAACGCTTAAAAGATCGTCTGTTCGCCAACCCGCGCGAAATCTCCCTCGAGCGAGCGCTGCTCTACACCGCCAGCCATAAACAGACCGAGGGGGAGCCGGTAATGATCCGCCGGGCGAAAGCGACCGCATGGGTCCTCGATCATGTGCAGATTTCGATTCGTGATGATGAACTGATTGCCGGCAACCGTACGATCAAGCCGCGCGCCGGGATCATGTCGCCGGAAATGGATCCCTACTGGCTGCTCAAGGAGCTGGACCAGTTCCCGACCCGCCCGCAGGACCGCTTCAACATCAGCGAAGAAGATAAGCGCATCTACCGCGAAGTGCTGTTCCCCTACTGGGAAAATCGTTCGATGAAGGATTTCATTAACGCCCAGATGACCGATGAAGTGAAGGCCGCCGTCAGCACGCAGATTTTTAGCGTCAACCAGACCGATAAAGGCCAGGGACATATCATCATCGACTACCCTCGCCTGCTGGAAAACGGCCTCGCCGCGCTGGTGGCGGAGATGAAAGCGGTGAGTCAGCGGCACCCGCAGAACAATTTTTATCAGGCGGTGCTGATCCTGCTGGAAGCCTCCCAGCGCCATATTCTGCGCTATGCGGCGCTTGCCGATGACATGGCCGCCGTCTGCGGCGACGGGCAGCGGCGCAAAGAGCTGGAGACCATCGCGGACATCTCCCGCCATAACGCGGTGCACCGCCCGGAAGATTTCTGGCAGGCCTGCCAGCTCTTCTGGTATATGAACATCATTTTGCAGTATGAATCCAACGCCAGCTCCATCTCGCTGGGCCGCTTTGACCAGTACATGCTGCCGTACTATCAGGCTTCGCTGAATCGCGGCCAGGATCCGCAGTTTCTTCAGGAGCTGCTGGAGTCGCTGTGGGTGAAGTGCAACGATATTGTCCTGCTGCGCTCCACCAGCAGCGCGCGCTACTTCGCGGGCTTCCCGACCGGCTATACCGCCCTGCTCGGCGGCCTGACCGAGACTGGCCGCAGCGCGGTCAATATCCTGTCGTTTTTATCCCTCGACGCCTACCAGAACGTTCGCCTGCCGCAGCCGAACCTCGGCGTGCGGGTCAACGAACTGGTCGATCGCCCTTTCCTGCGCAAAACCGCCGAGACCATTCGCCTCGGCACCGGCATTCCGCAAATCTTCAATGATGAAGTGGTGATCCCGGCGTTTCTCAACCGCGGCGTCTCGCTGGATGACGCGCGGGATTACTCGGTGGTTGGCTGCGTTGAGCTGTCGATCCCGGGGCGCACCTACGGCCTGCACGATATCGCCATGTTCAACCTGCTGAAGGTGATGGAAATCGTGATGCTGGAAAACGAAAGCAACCCTGACATCACCTGGGACGGGCTGATCGGCCAGATCCGCGACAAGATTCGCTATTACATTAGGCTGATGGTCGAAGGCAGCAATATTTGCGATATCGGCCACCGCGACTGGGCGCCGGTTCCCCTGCTCTCTTCCTTTATTGAGGATTGCGTGCAGCACGGCCAGGATATCACCGAAGGCGGCGCGCGCTATAACTTCTCCGGGGTCCAGGGCATCGGCATCGCTAACCTCAGCGACTCGCTGCACGCGCTTAAAGGGATGGTGTTTGAGCAAAAAAGGCTCAGCTTCGCTGAACTGATCGCGGTGCTGAAAGCCAACTTCCAGACGCCGGAAGGGGAAAAAATCCGCGCGCGCCTGATCAACCGCTTCGAGAAATACGGCAACGATATTGACGAAGTGGACAACATCAGCGCCGATCTGCTGCGCTTCTACTGCAAAGAGGTAGAGCAGTACCGCAACCCGCGCGGCGGTCGCTTTACGCCGGGCTCCTATACCGTCTCTGCCCACGTGCCGCTCGGCTCGGTCGTCGGCGCCACTCCGGACGGACGCCTGGCCGGAGAGCAGCTGGCGGACGGCGGGCTCTCGCCGATGCTCGGCCAGGACGTGCAGGGGCCGACCGCGGTGCTTAAGTCGGTCAGCAAGCTGGATAACTTTCTGCTCTCCAACGGTACGCTGCTGAACGTCAAATTCACCCCGGCGACCCTTGCCGGCGACGGCGGCCTCAATAAGCTGGCCGACTTCCTGCAGGCATTCACCAGGCTGAAGCTGCAGCATATTCAGTTCAACGTGGTTAACGCCGATACGCTGCGCGAAGCCCAGCAGCGGCCGCAGGATTTTGCCGGCCTGGTGGTGCGCGTTGCGGGCTACAGCGCCTTTTTCGTCGAGCTGTCGCAGGAGATTCAGGATGACATTATCCGCCGCACCGCGCATCAGCTGTGAGGTCCTGGAAACGCGCGCCGATAAGGCGCGCATTTTTAATATCCAGCGCTACTCTTTGAATGATGGTCAGGGGATCCGCACCGTCGTGTTTTTTAAAGGCTGCCCGCATACCTGTCCCTGGTGCGCCAATCCGGAGTCGATCTCGCCGCAAATTCAGACCGTACGCCGGGAGAGCAAGTGCCTGCGCTGCTCCCGCTGCCAGCAGGACGTGGTCGAGTGCCCTTCCGGCGCGTGGCAGCAGATTGGCCGCGACGTCACCCTCGATAATCTGCTTAAAGAGGTGCTGAAGGATGAGGTCTTCTTCCGCGCCTCCGGCGGCGGCGTGACCCTGTCGGGCGGCGAAGTCCTGATGCAGGCCGAATTCGCCGCGCGCCTGCTGCGCCGCCTGCGCGAATGGGGGATCAGAACGGCGATTGAAACGGCGGGCGATACCGCCTACCGCCGCTTTTTTCCGCTGGCGCAGGCCTGCGATGAAGTGCTGTTCGATCTAAAAATCATGGATGAAACGCTGGCCCGCGAGCAGCTGCGGATGAATATGCCGCGGGTGCTGGATAACTTTACCCGTCTGGTGGAAGCGCATATTCACGTGATCCCCCGGGTGCCGCTGATTCCGCGATTCACGCTTGATGAAGCGAATTTCCGCCGGATTCTGGCGTTTTTGGCCCCCTTTAAGCTGCCGGAAATTCATCTTCTGCCGTTCCATCAGTACGGCGAACCCAAATATCACTTACTGGGAAAAAAATGGTCGATGTCGATGATTAAAGCCCCTGCAGAATCTGAGATTCAACCATTCAGGACGCTGGCCGAACGGGCCGGTTTTAGCGTGACCGTCGGCGGATAACGCCAGGAGGATGCTATGGATTTCAATATCGTTGCCGTCACGGCCTGCGTCAGCGGCGTCGCTCACACCTATATGGCTGCCGAGCGGCTGGAAAAAGTCGGCCACCAGGAGAAATGGAATATCAAAATTGAAACCCAGGGCGCGCTGGGGGTTGAGAACAAAATAATGGCCGACGATATCGCCCATGCCGATGTCGTTCTGCTGGTGACGGATATTGAAATTGACGATGCCGGACGCTTTAGCGGCATCCGCACCATTAAGACCAGCATCAAAACCTTTCTGCTGCAGCCGCAGCAGATTGTCGACGCGGTGAAATGCATTATGAAAAAGCCGGTGGTTTATCTTGAGATCCCGTGAGTACACCGGTGATTTTGTCGCCCGGGCAAGGCGCTTGCGCCGCGGCCCGGGGAAATAGCACCGCGCCCGCTCAGACTTCCCCCGGTCGCGCTGCGCTTACCGGGGCTACAGGTTCACCGCCGTTTGCCGTTTTGTAGCCCGGGCAAGGCGCTTGCGCCGCGGCCCGGGGAAATAGCACTTCGCCCGCTCAGACTTCCCCCGGTCGCGCTGCGCTTACCGGGGCTACAATTCCATGCGATTTTTACGCCACGCCCAGCAGCCATTTCTGCGCGGGCGTCAGGCGGCTGGCGGTTTCCGGCGTCAGCCAGCGCTGCTGATCCTGCTGCGCGGTATCCGCCCTGTCGATATATAAACCGTGCAGCACGCGCCTTCTGCTGCCGACGCGGTTGCGCGTCCCGCCGTGCCAGGCGTGGGCGTTATAAATCATCACGCTGCCCGCCGGCGCGGCGAACACCACCTCATCAGGATGCGCCAGCTCCGGGTCATCCAGCACCTCTTCCGGCAGCTCCGGACGCAAATGGGTGCCGGGAATAATGCGCGGCGCGCCGTTTTCAGCGCTCAGATCATCGATAGCCCAGATGGTATTCACCAGATGCACTTTCGGAAAATCGTGACGCGGCTTTTTCCAGTCCGCATGCAGCGGCTGATGGCCGCCGTTGAACAACGCTTCCCGCGCGTTCAGGCTGGAGACTTTAAAATCCCCCTGAAAAACATGCCGACAGGCGGAGAGAATCAGCGGATGGGACCAGACCTTTTCCCAAATCGCGCCTTTGTTAATCAGGTTGGCGATGCGGGTTGCCGTCGCTTCCTGGTGGTGCTCGATCGCCAGATTATCGCCCTCTCTCTCGACGATGGCGTCGATAAGCGCGCGCATCGCCGCCAGCCACTCCGCGTCCACCACGTTATGCACGACGGTGTAGCCCAGGGTATCCAGCTCCTGTTTCATTGCCGGGCTCAGCGCAACGTTCGCCCCCAGCGCATCCAGATAAACCGCAGATTGTTGTTCCATATTTATATTCCTTAACTTATCGATAACACAAAACAAACTCTAATCGGCGGCGGGCGGGAATACATGAGGGCAAAACTACGAAAAACTGGACGAGCGTACGCGGCAGGGAAAAGTGTGATGGCCATCAAAATCCAGCTTTTTCCCCCTTCCTGCAGGGCAATCATTAGCCAAGCCGCCTGACACAGAACAAGCCTGCGCAGATAAAATAGATTATAATCAACAGGATAATTGCTCTCTTCTAAGGCATACGGAATGATTGACGATCTGGCGGATATTTTAAATCGTTTAGTAAATCAGAAAGATAATCTGCACGTCAGGTTCCCCGACCCGGATATCTCCGAGCCCGCGCTGGCGTTTAAGGTGCCCTTTCCACGGCTGGAAATTGTGCTTGAGGGTGAGCTTAAGGAGAGCGGGCTGCCGCTGTCGGAGACAATGCTCTCCGCCTCGCAGGTGCTCTACGTTCAGGCGGGTAAATGGACGCTGCCGGAATGGACCGCGCCGGCGTCGACGTTAAGCATTCTGTTTGGTCGCCAGAAGCTCGGGTTTTGCGTTCAGCACTGGGACGGCAAGCAGCTGCGCACGGAAAAGCAGAACGTCGCCCGCCTCGGACCGCGCGTGGGCTCCTACCTGCTGCTGTCGCTCAATGAAATCTGCCTGCAGCCGGACCCGGTTACCGCCAGGCTGGTGGTCGCGGCCCTGTTGAGCCACTGCCTTGAGCAGCTGGTCGGGCTGGAGATGCGCGTCAGCCGCAGCCGCGATCTGTTTCTGGCGGTACAGGATTATCTCGAAGAGCATCTCACCCAGCCGCTGACCCGCGAGTCGGTAGCGAAGCGCTTTCATATTACGCCCAACTACCTGTCGCATATATTCCAGAAATCCGGCTCCGTCGGTTTTAATGAGTTTCTCACCAGCGTCCGCCTGGAAAAGGCGAAAAAGCTGCTGCGCGGCTACGACCTCAAGGTCAAAGAGATCGCCCACAACTGCGGTTTTGTCGACAGCAACTATTTCTGCCGGGTGTTTAAACGCTACACCGAGCGCTCGCCTTCCGAATATCGTCGCCACTGCCGCAGCGCGCAGCAGGGCTGACTCAGACGGCCCACTCGACCCGCCCGCGACCGTTATTTTTCGCCTTATAGAGCGCGTCATCGACCTTTTTAATAAACAGGTTCTGCGGCTCGTCTTTATGGCGCAGACCGACGCCAATGCTGATCGACAGCGGGTTATCGTGGTTGATCAGGATCGCGCGGGCGTTTTGCAAAATCGACTGCGCCAGTTCATCCACTTCCTGCGCCGACAGGCCATCGACAATAATGGCAAACTCTTCTCCGCCAATCCTCGAAGGCAACACCTTATCGCTGGTAAGCTTCGCCAGCTGTTTGCCAAGGGCAAACAGCACTTCGTCCCCCACCAGATGACCCCAGGTGTCATTAATTTTCTTGAAGTAGTCGATATCCACAATCATCAGCGCCAGCCTGCGCCCCTCCTTCTCGCGAATGGTGTCGATAAAAAAACGACGGTTGGGCAGCTGGGTCAGCTCATCCTTGAGCGATTGCGAACGCGCGTCGACGTACAGGAGATTGATGCGCTCAATAATTTTGTAGACCCCGACCGCGCTCAGCAGCATGCCGGACAGGCGCAGCAGATCTTCGCAGTAGTACCCCATCCAGCGCGGCTGGTGGAATATTTCGTCCATCAGATCGAACGTACCGCCGGCAATCCACAGCAGCAGGCCGTAGCGTACCCAGTTAACCGCCACGTGGTTCATCCGCACCTTGGTCGAACTCCAGAGCATAAACAGCAGAAATAGCAGCGCCAGCAGATCGATATACATCCCTGGATTGGTCAAAATTTCGCGCCACGGCCCCAGCGGCGGCGAGACGAACGCGCACAGGCTCGATACGGCGACGATCGCCAACATTGCCGGAAGAATATGCGTTCGAGAGATAGAGGAAGAGGGTTGAATATGGATGTTTTTTTCGCGTTCGGGCATGGTCAGGTCTCATTACAGCGCGGCTTGCCGGGTTTTTAGCATAGCAGCGCAGAGCGTTTGCGCGAACTGTAAAGGTGCGATACCGGGCGACGGGCGCGGACTTCCACCTATCCCATGCTCCGTATGAGATGAAATTGTTATCGAAGCGGGTTCGCGCAAGCGCGAGAGTCTGGGAGCAGAGGATTGCATCAGCAGGCGATGGGAGAATATTCATCAAAGCCACGCCGGGGTCAGGGATAAACTTCATAAACCGCAGGAAGCCCATCGTAAAATAAGGGTTTCCGCGCCGTTTTTGCATTTCCATACCAACTGGCTGAATCGGGATTGCCATTATTTATCTGCCACAACTATGCTGATAGTACCCGCCTCATCAGCCGTGTCCTGCCGGTTAAGCGCTAAATATAAGGTGTCGTTATGGCCATTGATCCGGAGCTCTTATATATAGAAATCCTGGAGACTATTCTGATGGCGGCGCTGGATCCCCAGTTCTGGAAACCCGCGCTGCAGAAACTATCGTTACTGACAGGACATCAGTACGCGGCATTGCTTTATTATGATAAAGGTAATGCGCATCTCATGACGGATTCATTACTCTTTGATGAAAAAGTCTTTACGGCCTATCGGGATGTCTTTCTGGCAATAGATCCTGCCGAAAAAATATTGACGGGGTTACCTGTAGGACAGATGTACAGAGACAGGGAGTTTTTAGGGGATAAATTTATTGCTAACAGCGTTTATTATAATGAATTTCATCATCCTAATGATTTGAATTATCTGACCAGCGTCAAATTGTGTACCGTCAACGGTTATTCCACGTATTTATCGCTGATGACGGCTAATGAAGCCAGCTATCCGCAGATGGTACAATTTGACCGGTTCCGGCGTCTCATCCCGGCGTTAATTTCCGCCAGCCAGCTTCATGCCAGATTTGAACAACTTCGTGACACGATTAAATATCAGAGTGCCGTTATGGATAACGGTATCTACCCGGTCTGGCTGGTGGATCGCGCGGGGAAAATGCTTTACGCCAGCACCCAGGCCGAACATTACCAGCGCGCGAACCACAAAGCGATCTGGTCTGTCGGCGCTGACACCCTAAGCCTGAATACGGACAGCAAAAAACTGCGGCATGCCATTGAACAGGCCACCCGGACGGAGGCGCGTCCGCGGGCAGGATTATGCTACACCGCCGGACGGCAGCCAAAACCGATTCTGGTCATCCCGTCCCCCAGCATTCCCGGTACGACTTGCATTATCATCCCTGAACCCTTCCTCAGCGGCAGCGCGCTCATGGAGCTGTTTAATGTCAAACCCGCCGAAAATGCGGTGGCAGAGCTGCTGCTCAGAGGGATGACTGCGGATGAATGCGCCATGCATCTGGGCGTCGCCATCACCACCGTCAGAACCCATCTGAGCGCGCTTTACCGAAAAACGCATACCCGCAATCAGTCCGAGCTCCTGCTCATTCTCAGGGCTATTTATCGCTGATTTATTTTGCTCGCTCATTCATTTGAATGAATGTGGATGCCATGACCACCATTATACTGAACCTTATACGCGGGGCCGCGTATCATTAAACCACGTGGTTTTTGCTTGCTGCCAGCCGGTCCGGAGAGCACGTCAGCAACCGGCTTGCCTGTGGCTTTTCATAAAACCCGCTAAAGAGAGGCGGTGGAGGTCAGAAAAAAGAAATCATCTTATCGGCATAGCAAACGGGAATAAGCGAGTATCCTGTAGTCAGTAGAAATATCCGCGTATATGACTTTATCTTCGCATGCCACATATAAATAAACTTTATATTGGTGAGGAATATACTTATGTTTTTGCTAAAAAGACGCACATCAGCATCGGCAATCGTTTTGTTTTTTCTCTCTGCCGCAGTTCACGCTAATGATGTATCCTGTCAGGCTCAGCAGCCCTGCGGTGATAGCATCGACAACTATTTAATTTACCTTGTATTTTTCATCGTTATTTTTGGTACCTTGCTTTCTATTTTAGTCATCCGCAAGTCGCTTCCTGAAGCGTGGTCTTTAGCCGATGCGCTTTCGGAAGACGTTGAATTATCCGCTACCGAAGAGGTTAAAACCACCACGGACGGCACTGATACCGTGACAAAGAAACCGCTTTATGACGTTGCGGGCAAACCGCTTCTGGTCAAAGAGATGAAAGCCAGTTCGAGCCGGCTCATTGCACTAATCGGCATGCTGGTTATTTTGTTTATGTATATTGGCTTCGGCTCGTTATTGCTACTTGATTTTGGCCACAATAGAAAAATATCCAACCCTGATGCTCTGGGTGAAATCATTAAATTCCTGATAGCCGGGATGACATTATTTGCGCCTTACCTGGTAAATAAAGCTTCTTCTCTCTTTCAGGGCTTAACCTCGAGTAAATAGACCTAAGACACTATCTCAATATTCGTCACCGTCATGAAGGAGAGTTTTATGGATACTATCAACAAGCGTATATTCATCGCGACTCGCTATCCCGTCAGCACGCAGCATGGTCGTCCACCGATAGCGTTTTTAGAACAGTTAGTCGATACTTTAAATGCTTTACCTGATGAGGTTTTTGCTGAAAATAAGCTTCATGATATCTATGCCGTAATGAAAGGGGCTTTAGGGCCTTACACCAGCCTTTTACACCGTAAAGCCGTCATGTGTGAAGTGCTTCGCGTTCAGGCGGGGTTTGAATCAGACTGGCGCTGGGATGCCGGCGTTGATTCCAACAACGCTCGTTCACAGGCTCATATCGAAAGCGAAGAAACCGGGGCGTTTCAGGTGTCATTTGACAGTATCGGCAATGGAAAGGCGGAACTCCGGAATTTTGCCAAACAGCATGACATTGATACCGCTGAAAATTTCATTACAAAAATGAAAACAGACCACCCGCTGGCGATAGAGTATTGTGCCCGATTGTTGCGTTTCAGCACCAGCTGGTGCGGTACCATCGTAAACCCCGCGATGGTTATTTCTCACGTGCGACGTGATGCCGTGGAGGAATTCCAGACATTTGTTACGCTACATACGCCTCAAGTGATGTTTGCCGATAGCATCGCGCCGCTGAGCGACAAAGAAAAAATGCTCGACGTAGTCAATATTGCCAAAACGCCGCTTCGTTATGAAAACGTTCAGGCCGTCGCTGCGATTGAGCTTTTCAAATTAGCCCATGAGCAGTGGCCGCATGATGGTTGCGCCCTGAACCTGGCTAACCTGTTACAGGCCGGAGGGATTGCCGTTCCCGATATTACGCAGGCATTAGCGTTGGGCAACTATCTTCGTGATAAACGACAATGGGAAGTCATTTCTGTGGGTGAACAACGGCCCGGCGATGTCGGCTCCACCTGCGGTCCCGCGGCGCGCCACGGTTACGATCATATTTATCTGGTTCTGGAATGCGAAGGTAACGACATAATGCTCATTGCCGATAATCAAAAACCAGTCCCTCATCAACGACTAGCCAGTGGAAATGGCAAAACACCCACAACATTCTTTTTGCGGCCAGTCTGATTCAACACGGAAAAACTTACCGCGCTTTGAATCCCACCGCGGCATCGCTTTCGGGATTACGCGGGCCGGGAAGCCCGGACCGGGATGTGCCGCCTCCGGGCCTCCCGGCGTTTCCGGCCTGCGTCGCGAAAAACCGTAGGCCCGCTCATTCTCGTTAGCTGACCAGCCTCAGCCCTCTCGCGACAATCCTTTTAAACTCTTCACAATGCCTATGCTCCGGCTGCGTGCAGCGCGCAGCGTGCTTCAGCCCGCGGCTTAACAGCCGCAGCCTGCGAATGGTGGCGTCAATCTCTTTTGCGCGCTGGTGTAGCTGCGCCCGGTCTATCGCTAACGCTGATGCGGTACCAAACATCGCAGCAAGTTCATCCAGAGTGAACCCTGCCGCCTGCCCCAGCGCAATGAGCTGCAGCTTATTGAGCACATTTTCATGATACTGCCTTCGCAAACCATTACGGCCAACAGGCTGAATTAACCCCTTTTTTTCGTAATACCGCAAGGCTGAGGGGGTAACGCCTGAGAGGTCGGCAATTTGTCGGATATCCAGCGCTTTCATCGTTGACTTAAACCTCGCTTTAAGTTGCACACTGGCTACCAGCCTGTCATTGATTGGAAAAGGAGTACACCCTGGATACGATTATTGTTGTTAAAACTGTCATAACGGGTATGGGCGCGACGCTGATTATGGATTTGTGGTCATGGTGTCAAAAAGACCTCCTCAAGATACCGCCGCTGAACTATGCCCTGGTCGGTCGCTGGATATTATGGCTATCCAGAGGAAAGCTTCGCCATCGCACCATCGTCTCAACGCCGGAAATCGCTGGGGAGAGGCTTACCGGCTGGGTATTTCACTACCTGACCGGGATCGTTTTTGCTTTTGTCCCTCTGGTACTGTACGGCGCCGTCTGGCTGGATGTCCCCTCGCTTACGGGAGGCCTGCTGGCAGGCGGGTTAACGTTATTTGCGCCGTTCATCATTCTTCAGCCCGCATTGGGCTTCGGCATTGCGGCGTCGCAAACACCTCGCCCGTGGCTGGCTCGCTTGCTAAGCGTGCTCACACATCTGGCCTGGGGATTCGGGCTCTATATCGCGGCACTGGCTATCAGAGCGTGGGCTTAGCCGGACAACGGTGGTCGCTGGGTACGCATAGCCGCATAGAGGGAGCAGAGTTCTTGCAGGCTGTTGGTCCCCATACGCTTCATCAGCCGGGTACGCTGGACGCTGACCGTGGACGGGCTGACCCCGCGAATACGGGCAATATCATCCAGAGAATGGCCGCGTAAGCTGAGCCTCATGATCTGTTGCTCGGCATGGGTAAAATTAAACGTATCGGGCAGATAAGCAACGCTCTGGTTCTGGGCCGATAACAGGCCCATCACTTTTAACGCCTGACGCAGCTCTTCGACCGTCAACCTCTCTGACAAACAGAGCTTTAACAGGCCCGGAAACAGCCGGTTGATGGCCTCAAAATGGCGCTCAGAGGTGATGAAGATGGCGTAGTGCTCCGGCGGATGGCGAAAGAACAAAGTATATATCTCCTGGATATCCATCCCGCAGGTGACATACACGCAGTTGCTTAATCCCGCATCCGCGCCATCGCTCAGCTCCTGCACTATATTCTCAACGCCAGAAATAAATACACGATCCTTTCCATGAATAGTCATCTTGAAGTCCCGAGGTTACCGTCTTTTATTATCCTTCCATATGGACGCTTTTCTGAGAGTGTTATGTCGTCAGTCTGGCAGATCAATACCGCCCTCTTTTCCGTTTAGCTTTCGTTTAGCTAAAAGGGATTGGCAGTACTGGCTTCGGTTTAACCATTGAAACCATCGAAGTATTTTTAATTCTTAACAAATTGAGCGCTTAAAAATATAGGAATAAGATTACCGTCAATTCACAAAAAATCCTTATATTCGCAAATAAAAACGCAAAATAAACCCAAGAAAACCACCCAACACGCTGATTTAAAAGAATAATTAATTATTAGGATTATCTTTATAAATGACATAAAAAATATTTACCCTCTATTTTTAATATTCAGATCTCGATCTCAAAACATCATTTCATTTTGTGTAAAAGTAATTTTCAATAAAATTACAGGTGGTACTAATTAGTCATCGCCAGGGAATAAAGAATAATGTGTGGTGAATCCCCCTAAGCGGCGGGGTCATGCTGAATTGAGGAATACCCTCATCGACGTTTCGTTTTTATAGACGAATCAGGAAGTCAGCGCCTGATTCACCGGGAGGCACCCGGCACCACACTACCATCTAATAATTTCATTTGTATCGTTCTGCCTGCTTTACGGCAGGTAATTTCTTGTACCTTTGGAAAATAAAAAAAGTAGAGGCACCCTATGTTTCGTTCCTTATTATTAGTCACGATCCCTTTTATCAGTATTGCTGCCCACGCGGTGACATTTGATTATCGTCATGAAACCAATGACAAAGCCGGCAATAATCATAAAGACAGACTGCTGATGTCTCACCGTTTTGCCAATGGCTTTGGCTTGTCGCTGGAAGGGAAATGGAAAGGTTCACAGGATAAAAATAAAGCCTATGATGAAACCGTCAGTAACGGCACCGAAGTGGTGGCGAGCTATGTGCATAAAATAAATAAAACCTTCCAGATTGAGCCCGGCTTCTCTCTGGATACCAGTTCGTCCTCAAACAACTATCGTCCCTACCTGCGCGGTAAAGCGAATCTGACCGACGATGTCAGTGCCTCATTGCGCTACCGACCTTACTACAAGCGCAATTCAGGCAATATCGGCACGTCTAAAGACACCTCGGAGAACGGATATAATCTGACCAGCGTTCTTTCCTGGAAATTCCTCAAAGATTATCAGCTCGATTATGAACTGGACTATAAAAAAGCCAACTCCGCGGGGGTTATTTTAGCGGATAACGAAAGCTATGACTGGACCCATGATTTTAAGTTGACCTATAAATTTGATAAAAACTGGTCTCCTTATATGGCCATCGGCAACGTTTCCGGCAGTAAAGCCACCGATGAACGCCAAACGCGTTATCGCGTTGGTGTGAAATACTCCTTCTGATAACTTCCTGTCAGCCAGATAATAAATAAGGGTTTTATTAAACCCTTATTTTCATTAAGAGGATAATAATGAAAATTGCAAAAATCACCCTGGCATTGGGCGCTCTGAGTCTCTTCTCACTGAGTGCTGGCGCCCAGGAGAACGCGCGCCTGAGCAGCGTAAAGCAGTTCGCTGACGTCGTGCTGGATAAAGCGGGAGATCGGTACGGCCATCACTCTCCTCTGCTGGCCAATGGCGTGGATCCTCGCACCGGCAAGCAAATGGAATGGGTCTTTCCGGACGGTAAAGTGACCGTGCTGTCGAACTTCTCGGCCCAGCAAAACTTGATGCGGGTGCTGGTAGGGTTAAGCAACCTGACCGGCGAAGCAAAATATAAGCAGCGGGTCGCGAAGAATATTCGCTACTACTTTGACCACTATCAGGACGCCAGCGGGCTACTGCTGTGGGGAGGCCATCGCTTTGTTGATTTGAAAACGCTGCAGCCTCAAGGCCCGAGCGAAAAGGAGATGGTCCATGAACTTAAGAACGCGTATCCCTATTACGACATGATGTTTGCCGTCGATGACAAGGCCACCGCGCGCTTTATCAAGGCTTTCTGGAACGCTCATGTTTACGACTGGAAAACGCTGGAAACCAGCCGTCACGGGGAGTACGGCAAAGCGATGGGCGCGCTCTGGCAAAGTGATTTTGTCCAACAGCCGCCCTTTTTCGCCACCAAGGGCCTGAGCTTTCTCAATGCCGGCAATGACCTTATCTACTCCGCATCGCTGCTCTATCAATACGATGGTGACGCTGGCGCGCTGAGGTGGGCGAAGCGTCTGGCCGAACAGTACGTTCTGCCGCGAGATAAGAAGACCGGGCTGGGCGTCTACCAGTTTACCCAACCGCTAAAACGCGGCGACACCACCGATGACAGCGACACGCATTCGAAATACGGCGACCGCGCGCAGCGGCAGTTTGGCCCCGAACTGGGCCCGGACGCGCTGGAGGGCAATATGCTGCTGAAGGGCCGGACCAGCACGCTCTACTCAGAAAATGCGCTGATGCAGCTTGCCCTGGCAAAATCGCTCGGCAAAGACGGTGACGATCTCAAAAAATGGACCCTTGATGGCCTCAAGGCCTTCGCGACCTACGCTTACGATGAGCAGAACAATACCTTCCGCCCGATGCTGGCCAACGGTACGGATCTCTCCGGCTACGTGTTAAAACGCGATGGCTATTATGGGAAAAAAGGCACGGTGCTCAAAGCCTATCCGGCGGGAAATGAATTTCTTCTCTCCTACGCCCGCGCCTGGACGCTTGAACCGGATCGTGCCATCTGGAAAGTCGCCCGCGGCATCGCGAAAGGCCAGGGTTTAGGCGATATCGGTGAACCCGGCGGCGCGAACCGCAGGCTGAATAGCCAAACGGAGAACCATCAGCCGTATGCGATTTTCGCGCTTATCGACCTGTGGCAGGCCACCGGGCAGCAGGACTATTTGACGCTGGCGGATCGCATCGGCGCGAACATCATCAACAAGCAGCGCCTCAACGGCTTTTTTGTCGATGACCCTGAGGCCGAATATGCCAGTATCGATAGTATTGCCCCCTATGCGCTTCTCGCCCTGGAAGCCGCCTTCCGCAACACGCCGGACGCGGTGGCGCCGTTCCTGAACGGCGCGGGATTCACCGAGGGTGCTTATCGGCTGGCTGACGGGACGGTTCGCTACTCCACCCGAGATGACGAGCTGTTCAGGCTCAGACCCGGCGAACAGCTTAAACCGAACGGCAAAAGATAAAACAGGCCCCCACCGTGGTGGGGGTTGCGCTATGCCCGGTTTACCAGAAGCGAAACGATAGCCGCTACTTCCCGGCATCCAGCGCCGACACCGCGCGCGAATAGGCCGCTATCGCCAGCGCCACATCGTCGGCGGTGACCGACTCGGCGGGATGATGGCTGATGCCGCCTTTGCAGCGCACAAATAGCATCGCTGACGGCCAGCGTTCGGCAATGGCGATGGCATCATGCCCGGCGCCGCTCGGCAGCGTCAACGAACGCCCCTGCACCGCCTGCACCGCCTCGCTCAATACCTGCTGCAATCCGCTATCGCAGGAGGTGGCGGCAATACGGTAAAACTCTTCGGCACTGAACCGCAGCTGGCGACGAGAAGCAATGGCCTGCGCCTCCTTCAGCAGCGTATCCAGCAGCGCATCCAGCGGCTGGTCGTGCGGCCCGCGAATATCCAGGGTCAGCGTAACGTCGCCGGGTATCACGTTAACCGCGCCGGGCGCGCAGCGCAGCGTACCCACCGTGGCGACCCGGTTTCCGCCCTGCTCGCGGGTCAGGGTCTCTACCCGCACCATCCACTCGGCGGCGGCGGCCAGCGCATCTTTCCGATGACTCATCGGCACGGTCCCGGCGTGTCCCGCCTCGCCGGTAAAGCGGCAGTTCAGGCGACGCGCGCCGTTGATCGCCTCGACCACCCCCAGCGCCAGCCCTTCCTGCTCGAGGCACGGCCCCTGCTCGATATGCAGTTCCAGGTAGGCGGCAATCTCCTCCGGGCGGCGGGCGGCAAGATGAATGCGCGCCGGATCCAGCCCCGCCAGCACCATCGCCTGCGCCACGCTGACGCCGTCGGCATCGGTCTGCGCCAGCCAGCTCTCGGGCCAGGTACCGGTTATCCCGCGGCTGCCGAGCAGCGTAATACCGAAGCGCGTCCCCTCTTCATCGCAAAAGCCGACAATCTCGATGGCCTGTTTCAGCCGCCGCCCCTGTTGATGCAGACCGTGCACCACTTCGATCGCCGCCAGGACGCCAAGCATCCCGTCGTAGCGCCCGGCGTTGCGCACCGTATCAAGGTGCGACCCGAGCAGGATGGCGGGCGCCCCCTCCTGCTCTCCCTCGTAGCGGCCGCAAATATTGCCGACGCTGTCCTGCCAGACGGTCATTCCGGCCTGGGTCATCCACCGCGCCGCCCGCTGGTTGGCCTCGAGATGCTGTGGGGAGAGATAAACCCGGGTCAGGGCATCCGGCGTTTCGCTGATCGCGGCCAGCTCATCGGCGCGGGCCATCACCCGCGCCGCGGCCTGCTGCATTTCCGCCTGCTGGCGTTGTGCTGGACTCATTGGGCGCTCTCGCTGCGATAGTGATCCCACGCGGCCTGCATCGCCGCGCCCTGAGTGGTGGGGAATTTGAGATAGTTCAGCACCGACTCCAGCGCGCTGAGCGTGGTCATCACGCAGTCTTTACGCGCGTTGTACCCCATGGTGCCGATCCGCCACACTTTGCCGTGCAGCGGGCCGAACGAGGTACCGATTTCAATACCGAAATCTTCCAGCATCAGCTTGCGCGCCTGGTCGCCGTTGATACCCTGCGGGATAACGACGCCAAGCACGTTGTTCATCTTATGTTTCAGGTCGCCGAAGGTCTCCAGCCCCATCGCCTGAATGCCTTTGACCAGCGCGTCGCCGTGCAGCTTATGGCGGGCAATGCCGTTATCCAGCCCCTCCTGGAGGATCAGCCGCGCGCATTCGCGGGCGCCGAACAGCGCGGTGGTGGCCTCGGTATGATGGTTAAGGCGCTCCGGCCCCCAGTAGTCCATCACCATGCCGAGATCGAAATAGTTGGAGTAGATCATCTCCTCGTCGCCGTCGCGGTGGGCATCGGTGCGAATCCCCTCTTCCACGCATTTGCGGCGGCGAATCGCCTCTTCCATGCGCGCGCTGAGGGTAATCGGCGAGGTGCCGGACGGGCCGCCGAGACACTTCTGCATCCCGGCCGAGACCGCATCCAGCCCCCAGGCGTCGGTTTCCAGCGGGTTGCCGCCCAGCGAAGCGGTGGCGTCGGTGTAAAACAGTACGTCATAGCGGCGGCAGATATCCCCCAGCTCCGCCAGCGGCTGCAGCATCGTGGTGGAGGTGTCGCCCTGCACCGTCAGCAGCAGACGCGGACGAATACGTTTGATGGCATCCTCCACCTGGTCCGGGGTAAATACCTCACCCCAGGGTACTTCAATGGTGTGCACTTCCGCCCGGCAGCGGCGGGCGATTTCGCACAGCAGATGGCCGAAGCGGCCAAACACCGGCACCAGCACCTTGTCCCCCGGCCGAATAGCCGAAACGAGGATCGCCTCAATCCCGGCCCTTGAGGTTCCATCCACCAGCATCGTCCAGCGGTTTTCGGTACGAAATACGCCGCGGTACAGCGCCATCACTTCGTTCATATAGTGGGTCATCGCCGGGTCGTACTGGCCGATCAGCTGGCTCGACATGGCGCGCAGCACGCGCGGGTCGGCGTTAATCGGGCCGGGCCCCATCAGCAGGCGCGACGGCGGATTGAGTTGCGGAAACTGAGTGATATCCATCTTTAAGTCCTTATTGATTGAGGCCGCGCACGGAGGAAATAAACTGCTTCAGTTCGCTGGTCTGCGGGTTGGCGAACAGCGTTTTGCTGTCGCCCTGCTCCCAGACGCGTCCCTGATGCATAAACACCACGCGGTCGCCCACTTCGCGGGCAAAATTCATTTCATGGGTCACGAGAATCAGCGTCATGCCCTCCGCCGCCAGCTGCTCCAGCACCTTAAGCACTTCACCAACCAGCTCCGGATCCAGCGCCGAGGTGATCTCGTCACAGAGTAAAACTTTTGGCGACATCGCCAGCGCGCGGGCAATCGCCACGCGCTGCTGCTGGCCGCCGGAGAGACTCGACGGGTAGTAATCGAGCCGGTCGCCCAATCCGACCTTTTCCAGCATCCGCTGGGCCAGTTCACGGCACTCGGCGGCGCTCTTCTTCAGCACCCGACGCGGCGCCAGCATCACGTTTTCCAGCGCCGTCATATGCGGAAACAGGTTAAAGCTCTGGAACACCATGCCGATAGAGCGGCTGATCTCCCGCGCCTGCGAGTCGCGGTCGGTAATGGTCATCCCGCCGAGCTTAATGCTGCCTTCCTGATAGCCTTCCAGGCCGTTGATGCAGCGCAGCAGCGTGCTTTTGCCCGACCCGCTGCGGCCGATAATCGAGATCACTTCGCCCATATCGATATCCAGATCGACGCCCTTGAGCACGTGGTTATCGCCGTAGTACTTCTGCATCTGATTAATGGTGATGAGAGGCATTGAATTTGTTCTCCAGATGACGGCTGTAGCGGGACAGCGGGTAACACAGAATGAAATAGCCCAGCGCCACCAGCGCAAAGACTTTAAACGGCTGATACGTCACGTTGGTCAGCATCGTTCCCGCTTTGGTCAGCTCGACGAAGCCGATAATCGACGCCAGCGCGGTACCCTTGATCACCTGCACGGCAAACCCCACCGTCGGGGCGATGGCGATCCGCAGCGCCTGCGGGGCGACGACCCGATACAGCGTCTGGCCAAAGCTCAGCCCCAGACAGCGCGAGGCTTCCCACTGCCCTTTTGGCAGGGCGCGGATGCTGCCAAACCAGATATCGAGCAAAAAGGCGCTGGTATACAGCGTCAGCGCCAGCGACGCCGCGGTCCACGCCGAAACGTCGATGCCGAACAGCGCCACGCCGAAAAAGGCGAGAAACAGCTGCATCAGCAGCGGCGTCCCCTGAAACAGTTCGACATAGCCGCGGATCAGGCGTTTTACCTGACGCCCGCCGGTCATGCGCAGCAGCAGGAGCGGCAGCGTGACCAGCGCGCCGCCGAGGAACGCCACCAGCGACAGCAGCACCGTCCAGCGCCCGGCCAGCAGCAGATTGCGGACAATGTCCCAATCGGTAAAGGTGGTCATCATGCCTGCACCCCCAGCCATTTACGTCCCGCCGCCATCAGCAGCTGACGCATCGTTATCGACAGCGCTAAATAAATCCCCGTCGTCACCAGATAGACCTCAAAACTGAGGAAGGTGCGCGACTGAATCAGGTTAGCGGCAAAGGTCAGCTCTTCATAAGAGACCTGCGACACCACCGACGAACCGAGCATGACGATGATGCACTGGCTCACCAGCGCCGGATAAATGCGCTGCAGCGCGGGCGGCAGAATGACCTGAATAAAGGTCTGCGTCCGGGTCAGCCCCAGTACGCGCCCCGCTTCCCACTGACCTTTCGGCGTCACCTGAATCCCGGCGCGTACGATCTCGGTACTGTAGGCCCCAAGATTGACCACCATCGCCAGCAGCGCGGCCTCGCCCGCCGTCATCTTCAGCCCCAGATTCGGTAAGCCGAAGACGATAAAAAACAGCTGTACCACAAACGGCGTGTTGCGAATCAGTTCGACATACCCGCCCCAAATCCGGCTGAACCACGTGGGACGCCCGCTGCGGATGGCGGCGCCGAAGATGCCAATCGTCAGGCCACCTATCGTCGCCAGCACCGTCAGCTGAATGGTCACCCACAGCCCCGCCAGCAGCTCCGGCCAGTGCGGCCAGAGCGCAGAAAAATGAAGTTGCTCCGTCATGCCCGGACCTTACGAGCCGAGGCTGGCAGGCAGCGGCGCTTTCAGCCACTTCTCAGACAAACCGTTCAGGGTGCCGTCTTTTACGCCCTGCTCAATCAGCGCATCCACTTTCGCCTTCAGGGCCGGTTGATTCTTTTTCAGGCCGATAAAGCACGGCGAATCCTTCAGCATAAAGCTCGGCACCGGGGCCTTGTCAGCGTTCTGCCGGGAGATGGCCGCCACCACCAGGTTGCCGGTGGCCACATACTGCACCTGGCCAGATAAATAGGCCGACAGCGTGGTATTGTTATCTTCGTAGCGCTTAATCTGCGCCTCTTTCGGCGCCACGCTGGTCAGCACCATATCTTCCACCGCGCCGCGGGTCACGCCCACGCTTTTACCGCTCAGCGCCGCCGGGTCTTTCAGCTCCGCGCCTTTCGGGCCAAATACGCCGAGGAAGAACGGCGCATAGGCGCGGCTAAAGTCGATCACCTTCTCGCGCTCGGCGTTTTTACCGAGGCTGGAAATCACCAGGTCCACCTTATCGGTTTGCAGATAAGGCACGCGGTTGGCGCTGGTCACCGGCACCAGCTGCAGCTTGAGCTTCATCTCTTTGGCGAGATAGCGCGCCATATCGATGTCGTAGCCCTGCGGCTGAAGATCGGTACCCACCGAGCCAAACGGCGGGAAATCCTGCGGCACCGCAATGCGGATCGTGCCGCGCTTTTCAATATCCTGGAGCTGGTCAGCTTTCGCCGCCGGGAGGTTGGTTAACAGACAAGCGGCCCCGGCCAGTGCGATCAACAGTTTCTTCATGATGTTTACCCGTTACGTTAGCATGAAACAAAAGATTCTTTAAGGTCACTTTTGCAACTAATGTGCCAGATAGAGCGCCGCGTATCGGGTTAGCCCGCCGTTTGGCTAAGCGAACGTAAAACAAGGGAAATTGAGGAATTAAGAGGGAACGACCGCGCGTTCCCCCATTATTTTATCGCACCAAAACCATGCAAAGCACCACGCTGGCGCCCCATTAGCGTTGTTCCAGCTCGTCCAGCTGCTGATAAAGGGTGGCGATGTCGTGAATGCGCGGGCGGCCTTTATCGAGAATTTCGTGCAGCAAGGCGTTCGACAGCAGATTGATCAGGCTATTGACCGAGGCGTAGCTGTCGTAGGCCGATACGCTATCCAGCGGCGCGCAGAGCCGCCAGCGCGCCAGCGGAAACAGACCGTGGGCCTGCGGTTCGCACATCAGCAGCGCCGGAATGCCGCTGCTCTGCAGCTGCTGCAGCAGCGGGCGAATAATTCGCGGGCGGCGGCGGAACGCCATCACCACCACCAGATCGTCGGCGGTTAAATCCACCAGCTCTTCGCTTAAGCTTTGTCCCGGCTGCGGCAGCACCAGCACCTGCCCGCGCGCCTGCAGGAGCTGCTGGCGCAGATGCAGCGCCGCCGGATAAGCATTGCGCATGCCGATAATCACGATACGCCGGGCGCTCACCAGCGCCTGAATCGCCTCGGCGAACTGCTGGACATCAAGGGCGTTAACCCACTGGGTCAGGTTGGCCATCTCCTGTTTATAGTGGCGCGCCAGCAGCGTGTTGCCCTGCACCGCATCGCGATTATCGGTCAGCGGCATTCCGCTCTGGCGCAGGGTGCGCAGCTCATCGCGCATATCTTTATATTTTTCATAGCCCAGGCGCTTGAACAGACGGCTGACCGTGGCTTTCGATACGCCGCTCAGCTGCGCCAGCTCGGCGCTGTTGTAGCTAATCAGGTCATCAAAATGATCGAAAATAAAATCCGCCACCCGCTGCTCCTGGGGCGATAATGACGGGTACTGCGCTTTCAGTCGTTCATCAAGCTGTTGCATAAGACCTCTGTAACTTTCGTTTCACCGCACTATACCGTTAACGTCTTTCATAATGCATGCCAGTTCGACAAAAAGCGCCCATCGCCAGCAGCAATTGAAACTTTACGTTCAGACATGGAACAGCTTTTGCAACCCTCTGCGGACATTTCGCTTAATTGAGGACACCCCATGCAAAGTCATGTTGCCGCCCGCGGGATGGCGGTTGCGCCCCATCATCTGGCCAGCCAGAGCGCGCTGGCGGTTCTGCGCGAAGGCGGAAGCGCCATAGAAGCGATGGTCGCCGCCGCTGCGACCATCGCCGTGGTTTACCCGCATATGAACGGCCTCGGCGGCGATGGCTTCTGGCTTATCGTGCCCCCCGAGGGCGATCCCATTGCCATTGACGCCAGCGGCGCGGCGGGGTCGCTGGCGACGCCGCAGGCCTATGCCGGCCTCGCGCAGATCCCCCACCGCGGACCGCAGGCGGCCCTGACCGTGGCGGGCACCGTCAGCGGCTGGGACGAAGCGCTTAAGGTTTCGCGGGAGTTAACCGGGAAATCGCTGCCGCTGACGCGTCTGCTGGAGGATGCCATCGGCTACGCCGCCGGCGGTATCCCGGTGACCGCCTCGCAGGCCAGCGCGACCGCCGATAAACTCAGCGAACTGCGCGGCCAGCCCGGCTTCGCCGAAACCTTTCTGGTGGACGGCCAGCCGCCAAAGGCCGGGAGCCGCTTTTTGCAGCCGGCGCTGGCGAACACCCTGCGCCGATTAACCGAAGACGGTTTAGACAGCTTCTATCGCGGGCCGCTAGCGGAGCAACTGGCCCGCGGTATGGAAAAGTACGGGCTGCCCGTCACCCTGAGCGACCTGCAGCAGCATCGCGCTCGCCGCCCCCAGCCGCTCAGGCTGGCGCACCGGCACGGCGAACTGTGGAACCTCGCGCCGCCGACCCAGGGGCTGGTTTCGCTGGCGATCCTCGGCATCACCGACAGGCTGGCGATGGCCGATGCCGACGATGCGATGACCGTCCACCGAATTGTGGAGGCGACCAAGCTGGCCTTCGGCCTGCGCGACGCGCATATCACCGATCCCCGCCACCTTGATGTCGATATCCAGAGCCTGCTGACGCCGGCGGCGCTGCAGCCGCTGGCCGATAATATCGACGACCAGCGGGCGGCCCCGTGGGGCGCGGGCAAAGGCCCGGGCGACACCGTGTGGATGGGGGTTATCGATCAAAGCGGGCTGGCGGTTTCCTTTATCCAAAGCCTGTACCACGAGTTCGGCAGCGGCGTGGTGCTGCCGGAAAGCGGCATTGTCTGGCAGAACCGCGGGGCATCGTTCAGCCTCGACCCGCGCCACCTGCTGGCGCTGGCGCCCGGCAAGCAGCCGTTTCACACCCTCAACCCCGCCGCCGCAAGGCTGAACGATGGCCGGGTGATGGTGTACGGCTCCATGGGCGGCGACGGCCAGCCGCAAACTCAGGCCGCTATTTTCACCCGCTACGTCATGCAAAACGTGCCGCTACAGGAGAGCATCACCCGGCCGCGCTGGCTGCTGGGACGCACCTGGGGGCAGACTTCCGACTCGCTCAAGCTGGAGGGCCGCTTCAGCGCCGAAAGCGTTGCCCGCCTGCGTCAGCTGGGGCACGACGTTGACGTGCTGGCCGATTTTAGCGAAGCCATGGGCCACGCCGGGGCGATTGTTCGCCATCCCAACGGCCTGTTTGAGGGGGCCAGCGATCCGCGCAGCAACGGCTCCGCCGCCGGCTATTAGGAGCTGATGATGAACACACCGCACAACGAATGGGACGCTTACCTCACACAAATGGAACAGCTGCTGGCGCTGGAGCTGGACGATGCGCGGCGCGCAGAGCTCAGGGTGCAGTTTAGCCGCATCGCCGCCATGGCCGGGCCGCTGCTGGCCTTTCCCCTCGACGATCGCGTCGAAATCGCCGGAGTCTATAAAGCATGAAGCTACCTGAAATGACGATTCACGAAATCCAGCGCGCGCTGGCCGCCGGCGAGCTCAGCGCCAAAGAGATCGCCCGCCACACCCTGGAGAACATCGCCCGCGTTAACCCGCAGATCAACGCCTGGACCCACGTCAGCGAAAAGCGCATGCTCGCTGAGGCGGAGAATATCGATACCCTGCGGCGGGAAAAAAAGCCCCTGCCCGCGCTGGCAGGCGTTCCCTACGCGGTGAAAAATCTGTTCGATGTCGCCGGCCATACCACCCTTGCCGGGGCACAGCTGCTGAGCGATCGCCCCGCCGCCGCCGCCGACAGCTGGGCGGTGCGCCAGCTGCATAGCGCGGGCGCGCTGCTCTCCGGGATGCTGAATATGGATGCCTACGCCTACGGTTTTACCACCGAGAACAGCCACTACGGGGCGACGCGTAACCCGCACGATCTTTCGCGGATCGCAGGCGGCTCCTCGGGCGGGTCGGCGGCGGCGGTGGCCGCCGGGCTGGTGAATTTCTCGCTGGGCAGCGATACCAACGGCTCCATTCGCGTCCCGGCCTCACTGTGCGGGATCTTCGGCCTCAAGCCGACCTTTGGCCGTTTATCGCGCTCCGGCAGCCATCCTTTCGTCGCCAGCCTCGACCATATCGGTCCGTTTGCCCGCTGCGTCAGCGACCTTTCGGCGGTCTACGATGCGCTGCAGGGTCGCGATCCGGGCGATGGTTTTCAGGCCGACAAGGCCAGCGAGCGCACGGCGAATCTGCTGTCGCGCGGTCTCGAAGGCCTGCGCTGCGCCACCCTCGGCGGTTATTTTACGACATGGTGCGATAACGACGCCCGTGCGGCCGTCGCTCGCGTCGCCGGGGCGCTGGCGGCGCATGAGGCTGTGATTTTCCCGGAGGCGGAGCTGGCCCGCTCGGCGGCGTTTATTATCAGCGCCGCCGAGGGCGGAAATCAGTACCTGCCCGCGCTGCGTAGCCAGCCCGAACGTTTTGAGCCGAACTCCCGCGAGCGCCTGCTGGCGGGCGCGATGATCCCGTCGGCATGGTATCTTCAGGCCCAGCGCTTCCGCCGCCACGCGCAGCAGGCGTTTAAAGCCCTGTTCGCCCATGCGGATGTGCTGATCGCCCCGGCCACGCCGTGCAGCGCGACGCTCATCGGCGCGCAGACCATGGAGATTAACGGCCAGCCGCTGCCGATTCGCGCCAGCATGGGGATGCTGACCCAGCCCATCTCCTTCCTTGGCCTGCCGGTGGTCACCGTGCCGCTGCGTACGGCGAACGGTCAGCCGATTGGCCTGCAGCTGATTGCCGCGCCTTTTAATGAACAAGCCTGTCTGCGCGCGGCGCGGGCGCTGGAAGAGATGGGCATTACCGACGCCCGCCCGGTGGAGATAGCAGCATGATGACGCAAGAGCAGATTAATCGCCCGTTGGTTCTCGCCGAGGTGACGGCGGCGTTTTACCGCTATGAGGAAGCGCTGGTGAGCAACGATATCGCGGTGCTGGATGAGCTGTTCTGGCACGATAAGCGCACGGTGCGGCTGGGGGCCGGGGAAAATCTCTACGGTATCGACGAAATTCGCGCCTTTCGCGCCGCCCGCCCGGCCGCCGGCCTGCAGCGCGCGCTGCGGCACACCACCATCACCACCTTCGGCGAGGATTACGCGGTGTGCAGCACCGAATTCACCCGCGAAGGCAGCGAACGCATTGGCCGACAGCAGCAAACCTGGGTGCGCTTCCCCTGCGGCTGGCGCATCGTCGCCGCCCAGGTGAGTTTGATGAGTTAAGCCCCGCGCCTTTCCCGGTATTCCCCGGGTTGCGCTGCGCTTACCCGGGCTACGGGTCCGCAAACGTCTGCGATCCGGTAGCCCGGGTAAGCCGCTTGCGGCGCGACCCGGGGAACGCCTTTACCCCCGGAACGGATGAACGTCGCGCCAGTGGTCGGCAATCTGCTGACGAGTGCAGACCCAAACCTGGTCGTGCTGCTGCACATAATCAAGGAAACGCTGCAGCGCGCGGAAGCGGCCCGGGCGCCCCAGCAGGCGGCAGTGCATCCCGATGGACATCATCTTCGGCGCGCTGACCCCCTCGGCGTACAGCACATCGAAGCTGTCTTTCAAATAGGTGTAAAACTGCTCGGCGGTATTGAACCCCTGGGCGGTGGCAAAGCGCATGTCGTTGGCGTCGAGGGTATAAGGTACGATCAGGTGCGGCTTACGCGTCCCGTCGCCGCAGGCCACCTCGCTCCAGAACGGCAGATCGTCGCCATAATAGTCGCTGTCGTAATCAAAACCGCCGTGCTCCACCACCAACTGGCGGGTATGGGGGCTATCGCGCCCGGTATACCAGCCGGTGGGCGGTTTGCCAAATAGATCGGTTAACACCTGCACGGCTTTATGAAGATGCTCCCGCTCCTGCTCGATAGGCATATTCTGGTAGTGGATCCAGCGCCAGCCGTGGCTGACCACGTCATAGTTAGCCGACTTAATCGCCTCGACCACCTCGGGATGACGCGCCAGCGCCATGGCGACGCCAAACACGGTCAGCGGCAGTCCCCGCTGGCTGAACTCATTATGGATGCGCCAGAAACCGGCGCGGCTGCCGTACTCATACAGCGAATCCATCGACATATGCCGGTCAGGGTAGCTGGCGGCGCCGATAATATCGGACAGAAACTGCTCAGAACCGGCATCGCCGTGCAGCACGTGGTTTTCCGAGCCCTCTTCGTAGTTCAGCACAAACTGCACGGCGATGCGCGCGTTGTTCGGCCACCGCGCGTGCGGCGGCTGTCCGCCGTAGCCGCGCAGGTCGCGCGGGTAATCGTCTGCCAAAAATGCCATCTGCTACCTCTTCATATTAAAAGGGATTTAATGCCTGAAATTTGCCGCTCAACGCCTTGGCTTCCGGAAACCCTAAATCGCCCTGCTTGCTGGTCGACAGGCCTAACGCCACCAGCGACTCAACCATTTTGACCGCCGCGCTGACGCCATCGATCACCGGCACGCGCAGCTCGCGGGTCAGCTCCTGGGCCAGCGTCGCCATCCCGCCGCAGCCCAGCACGATAGCCCCGCAGCCGTCCTCTTTTAGCGCCTGGATACAGCGCGCTCGTACTTTCTCCTGCGCCAGACCGCTGCCGTCCTCCAGCGCCAGCACCGGTAAATCAATGGCGTGCAGGGCGGCGCAGTGGTCATGAAAACCATACTGGTGCAGCAGATGACGGGCGATGATCAGGGTGCGCGGCAGCGTGGTCACGATGGAAAAACGGGTGGCCACCAGCGTCGCCATATGCATCGCCGCTTCGGCAATCCCCACCACCGGCCCCTGCGCCAGCTCGCGCGCCGCCAGCAGCCCGGGGTCGCCAAAACAGGCTATCACGTGCCCGTCTACCCCCTGTTGACGACCGGCTTTGATCTGCTCCAGCACGCCCACGGCGGCGATGGCTTCATCAAAGTGGCCCTCTATCGACGGCACGCCCTCGCGGGGGCAGACCGCCAGAATCTCGGTTCCCGGCGCGGCAGCCGCCCGCGCGGCGGCACCGATGGTTTCCGTCATAGCCAGGCTGGTGTTGGGGTTGATGACTTGTATACAAACAGCGGCCATTACGGCTCCTTATAGCCGGCAAACAGCCGGGCAAAATCGGGCAGGGTCACGCCAGAGCGCTCAAAACAGAGGCTGGCGACAATATGTTCAAAATGGTGGCTTAAGGCGTCGCTCAGGGGCTGGAGCGCCTTGTCGCGCAGCAGCTGGACAAGCTGTTCGTGATCGTCGCAGCGGCAGCCCTGACGCCACGGCGATCCCCACGCCGCGATAACCAAGGATGAACGCTGGCTCAGGCGGGTCACCATCTCGGTGAGCACCTGATTGCCGGAGATCGCCTGCAGCTGAATATGAAACTCGGCCGAATAGCGGATCGCCGCCGGGCCGTCATAGCGTTCATGCGCCTGCTGCTCCTGACGGATAATGGCCTCCAGCGCCGCCAGATGCGGCGGCTGGCAGCGGGTCAGCACATCCGGCAGGTTGGCCACCTCCAGCAGCGCGCGGGTACGGAAGATCGCCTGCGCCTCTTCGACCGTTGGGCTGGCGACCTGTGCACCACGTTTGGGCGTCAGGGCGACCATTTGCACAGTCGCGAGTCGTTGCAGCACTTTTCTGATCCCGGTGCGGCTTACGCCAAACACCTCCGCCAGCGCCTCCTCCGGCAGTTTGCTCCCCGGCGGCAGCTGATGCTCGACGATAGCGGTCATCAGCGCCTGATAGATGGATTCGTCTTTATCCTGCTGATCTGGCGCGACCTGCAGACGATGTTGGTTGCTCATTCACCACTCCGGTTTTTACTTTTTGATATCGGATCGTATACATAAAATTTAATTCTTGCATACAAAATTAACTGTTTTGGCCTGATTCCTGCAACAGCCTCGGCAATCCATTTAAACGGGTGTTCATTTACAGGAGCAGGTTTCATGCCAAATCAACAAAATACGCATCAGGTTAAGGCCGCTGATCCCCACGCTGGATACAGCCCACGGCTTTGCAATGAGGATCTGGCGCCAACCCGCGACCAGAACTGGAGCTGGTACAACATCTTTTCTTTCTGGATGTCGGACGTGCACAGCATGGGAGGCTACGTGGTGGCGGCGAGCTTCTTTACCCTTGGTCTTGCGAGCTGGCAGGTGCTGCTGTGCCTGCTGGTGGGGATTTGCATCGTTCAGCTGTGCGCTAACCTGGTGGCGAAGCCCAGCCAGATGGCGGGGGTGCCCTACGCGGTCATTTGTCGTCAGGCGTTTGGCGTCTTTGGGGCCAATATTCCGGCGGTGATCCGCGGGCTTATCGCCTTCGCGTGGTACGGCATTCAGACCTATCTCGCCGCCAACGCGCTGATGCTGGTGCTGCTGAAGTTCTGGCCCTCGCTGTCGACGCTCACCGCTTCCAGCTTCCTTGGCCTGTCGCATCTGGGCTGGCTCTGCTTCGCCACCATGTGGCTGCTGCAGGCGATGGTGTTCTGGCACGGGATGAACGCCATCAAGCGCTTTATCGATATCGCCGGCCCGGCGGTCTACGTGGTAATGCTGGCGCTGGCGGGATGGATTGTATACAAGACCGGTTTTGACGGGATCTCCTTTACCCTCGCCAGCAAATCGCTGAGCGCCGGGGAGCAGACCTGGCAGATGATCACCGCCACCGCGCTGGTGGTCTCCTACTTCTCCGGCCCGCTGCTCAACTTTGGCGATTTCTCGCGCTACGGCAAAAGCATGGGCGAGATCCGCCGCGGCAACCGCTGGGGCCTGCCGTTTAACTTCCTGCTGTTCTCCATCGTGACCGTGGTGATTGTCTCCGGCACGCAGTCGCTGTTTGGCCGCATGATCACCGACCCGATTGAGACCGTGAGCCGCGTGGGTAACGACCTGGCGGTCGCCATTGGCCTGCTGACCATGATCACCGCCACCATCGGGATTAATATCGTGGCCAACTTTGTCTCCCCGGCGTTCGATTTCTCTAACTGCTCGCCGCAGAAAATCAGCTTCCGCACCGGCGGGATGATTGCCGCCGTGGGATCGATTTTGCTGACGCCGTGGAACCTGTTTAACTCGCCGGAGCTGATCCACTACACCCTCGACGTGCTGGGGGCGTTTATCGGCCCGCTGTTCGGTATCCTGATCGTGGACTTTTACATCATTAAGCGCGGCAAGGTTTCCGTTAACGACCTGTTCGACGACACGCCAAAAGGCCAGTACTGGTACCGCAACGGCTTTAACCCGAAAGCGATCGCCGCCCTGGTGCCCTCCGTCGCGATTGGTCTGGTCATCAGCTTTATTCCGGCCCTGCACGAAGTGGCTAACTTTAGCTGGTTTATCGGCGTCTTCCTGAGCGGCGCGGCCTACCGCTGGATCGCCCGCGACGAGCGCGTCGGCGCCACCGCCGGTTTCAGCGCCCTCGCCCAGAAAGAGTAACCCGGCCTTCCCGCCGCGGCGTCACGTCGCGGCGGCTCTCCGCCTGCGCAAACTGGCATTAATCTTGCTCAATCAACCTATCCTTTCGCTAACCCACAGGGCAGCTATGATGTTTGACTACCATGCCGCGGTTCGCGGCGCATTTTTCGATATCGCCGGGGTTGCCGAGAGCGCCGACGATATCGCCCGCCAGGCGCGCTATCTCGAGGATGGCGTGCTGTTTCTTCGCGACGGACGCATTCAGGCGCTGCTGCCGTGGCAGGAGGGCGAACGCTTTCTACACCCGCAGAAGGGCTATCGCGACCTGCGCGGTAAGCTACTGCTGCCGGGGTTTGTCGATGCCCACGTCCACTATCCGCAAACCGAGATGATCGGCGCATTTGGCGAGCAGCTGCTGGAGTGGCTCACCACTTATACCTTTCCGGTGGAGAGCCAGTTTGCCGATGCCGACTACGCCGCGGAGATCGCGCAGTTTTTTGTCAACCAGCTGCTGAGCCACGGCACCACCACCGCGCTGGTTTTTTGTACGCTGCATCCGCAATCGGTGGATGCCCTGTTTAACGAAGCGCTGCGCCTGAATATGCGCCTGCTCGCCGGCAAAGTGATGATGGATCGCCACGCGCCGGACTACCTTAGCGAAAGCGCGGAGCAGAGCTACCGGCAAACCCGCGAACTGATTGAACGCTGGCACCGGCGCGGCCGCCTCGGCTATGCCATTACGCCGCGCTTCGCGCCGACCTCAACGCCGGAGCTGCTGGCCGCGGTACGGCAGCTGCGGGAAGAGTTTCCCGATACCTGGCTGCATACCCATCTGAGCGAAAACCTCAACGAGGTGGCGTGGGTAAAAAGCCTGTGGCCGGAGCATGAGCACTATCTTGACGTCTACCATCACTATCGGCTGACCGGCGAGCGTAGCGTGTTTGCCCACGGCATTCACCTGGCGGACGCCGAGTGGCAGTGCCTGCACGAGACCGGTTCAGCGCTGGCCTTCTGCCCGACGTCAAACCTGTTTCTCGGCAGCGGGCTGTTTCGTTTACCGACCTGCTGGCAGAACAAAGTGCGCATGGGCATCGGTAGCGATGTTGGCGCGGGCACCACCTTCAGTATGCTGCGCACCCTCGGCGAGGCGTATAAGGTCAGCCAGCTGCAAAGCTATCGCCTGCGCGCCAGCGAAGCCTTCTACCATGCGACCCTTGGCGGCGCGCGCGCGCTGCGCCTTGACGAGAAGATTGGCAATTTCCAGCCCGGCAAAGAGGCCGATTTCGTGGTTATCGACCCGGCGGTCACGCCGCTGCAAAGGTTACGCAGCGGGCGCTGCAAAGATATCTATGAACAGCTGTTCGTGCTGATGACCCTGGGCGATGAACGTAATATCAGCGAGACGTGGGTAAACGGCGAGCGCGTGTGGGGGGATGCGGCTGCGTAGTAGTCCCTTTCCCGGGGGCGGCACGTTGTGCCTGTCCGGGCTACCAGACCACAGACAACGCCGAACTCGTAGCCCGGACAGGAGCGCAGCGCCGCCTCCGGGGAAATTTAGCTGCCGCGATAGGTAGACCAGCCGCCGGGGGCAATTAAAAACGGTAAATGATAGTGCTCGCCAGCCGCTTCGCGGATGACGAAATCAATCTGCGCGCTCAGGTAGAGCGTCTCGCGCCCGCTGGCGGCAAACCACTCGCCGATTTCCGCGCACAACCGGTAACGCCCCGGTGCCAGCGTCCCGGCGCCGAGTTCGCCAATGCGACCGTTATCATCGGTGACGCCGCGGGCAACCAGCGCGCCTTCGCGCTCCAGCGCAATTTTTACGCCCTGCGCCGGTCGGCCGGTGGAAATATCCAGAATATGGGTGCTTAAGGTACTCATTCGCCAATCGCTCCTTCCAGTCTTAATAGGGTGATTTCGCGCAGCTGCGCTAACGCGTCCTCGACTTCTGCGCGCTCGCTGTTTTGCAGGCGACGCGACAGCGCCGCCAGGATTTCATCCCCGCAGCGCCCTTTCGCGCGAATCAAAAAGACCCGGCCAAATCGCGCTTCGTAGCGGGCGTTGCCCTCTTTCAGCGCCTGCGCCAGCGCAGCATCGCGGTCATCAACGCTTCCCTGTTCCTGACGCGAGAGCGCCGCGTGCGCCTGAGACCCGGCGGGCTTTTCGCCGATACGCGGATGGGCGCTTAGCGCCTCGGTCAGCTCCGCTTCGCCCCACGCCGCCATCAGCCGCCGGGCGGCGCTGAGTAAATCAGCGCGGCTGCGCCAGGGCCGGCCGGCGGCCAGCGCCGCCGCCCAGCCGGAGATGGCCACGCAGGGTTCCAGCACGGCGACGGCATGTTCGCCGCTCAGCTGATTAAAGTGATTCAGCGCGATCATCGGTGCTCCTTGTGGCCGCCGCCGCGGCCGGTTTCTCTTCCGGAATAATCAGATTCAGGACAATCGCCACCAGCCCGCCGCTGGTCGCCGCGGAACCGAACAGGTTACCCACGATCGGCGGGAAGTGGGTCAGAAACGCCGGAACCGCTTCAATGCCGAGACCAAAACCGAAGGCCAGGCCAACGATCAGCATATCGCGACGGGTTAGCGGTTTCTGGGTGATAATGCGGATCCCCGCGGCCACAACGCAGCCAAACATCACCATCGTCGCGCCGCCCAGCACCGGCGCCGGAATCTGGCGCAGGATCTCGCCGAACGGCGGAAACAGGCCCAGCAGAATCAAAATCACCCCGATGTAGCGGCCAACGTAGCGGCTGGCGACGCCGGTCATCTGAATCACGCCGTTGTTTTGCGCAAAGGTGGTATTGGGGAACGCGCACAGCATCGCCGCCACCATGCAGCTTATGCCATCGGCAAGAATGCCGCCTTTCAGCCGCGAACGAAAGTCCTCGTCATCTATCGACTGCTGAGAGATCAGGCAATTGGCCGTCAGATCGCCTACCGCCTCAAGAATGCAGACCAGCGACACCAGCGCAATCGGCAGAAAAATCGCGCTGTTAAACTGAAAACCAAACGGGAACAGCTGCGGTAAGCGGAACCAGACATCGCCGACGCCTTTAAGCTGGAACGATCCGCTCAGCGCCGCCGCCGCGCAGCCGACGGCAATCCCCACCACCACCGAAGAGAGACGCAGCCAGCGGTTTTTCGCACAGCTCAGCAGGACGATGGTCCCCAACGTGCCCGCGCCGAGGGCGATATTGCTCATGCTGGCAAACGCTTTAGCCTGCTCGCCGCCGCACCAGTTAATGACGCTGACTTTAATCAGGCTAATGCCGATCAACGCAATCACGCTGCCGGTAATCACCGGAGTAAAAATGCGCTTCAGCGGTTCAATAAAGCGGCTGACGAGACAGGGCACCAGCGCGGCAACAACGTTGACGCCAAACAGCATGGCCATAATATCCTGCGGCGTGCCGCCCTGCCCTTTTACCCACATACCGCCGGCAATGGCGACGCCGAGGAACGCAAAGCTGGTCCCCTGCATACAGATCATGCCCGCGCCGATCCCCCACAGGCGGTTGGATTGCAGGAAGGTCCCGATGCCGGAAGCCAGCAGGGACATGCTGATCAAATAGGGCAGCCACTCCCCCAGCCCCAGCGCCGCGCCGATAATCAGCGGCGGCGTAATAATGCCTACCAGCCCGGCGAGTACGTGCTGTAAGGCGCTAAAAAAAGCCGGGAGCGGCGGGATCCGCTGCTCAAGGCCGTACAGTAAGCCGCCGTTTTTTTCATCTGACATGGTCGTTTCATCCCGTTGCGAATAAGCGTGCGGGAACGGGTGCACAAAACAGGCCAAACTCGCTCACATTTGCGCAACATTTAATTTTATTCCGTTTTTTCAAGCAGATAACCCATCATTTTTGCCAGACCTCTTACGTCTGACCTCGGCGCGACAATGAAACATTAGATTCTCAATTACAAATTTAGAAATTATTGATTCATAAAAAGGCAATAAAACCCGCTCTGCGCACCAGCGTTGTGCAACCGCACGGTCGCGGGGAGCCCGAATCGGCGAAATCAGCGCCTGCGCCAAAGTGGTACGCAAATTGCTCAAGCCAATAACGACGTATGTAAAGGAGAAGCAAATGAAAGCATTAGTTATCGGCGGGGGAATCGGCGGCCTGAGCGCGGCGGTGGCATTAAAAAATGCCGGTATCCACTGCGAAGTCTTTGAAGCGGTGAAAGAAATCAAGCCGGTGGGCGCGGCCATCTCCATCTGGCCTAACGGCGTTAAGTGCATGAAGCATTTAGGCATGGGGGATATTATCGAGAGTTACGGCGGCCCCATGTATTTTCTGGCTTACAAGGATTATCTGCGCGGGGAGACTCTGACGCAGTTCAGCCTCGCGCCGCTGGTGGCGCGCACCGGCGGCCGTCCCTGTCCGGTTTCCCGCGCCGAGCTGCAGCGCGAGATGCTCGACTTCTGGGGACGCGACGCCGTGCAGTTTGGTAAACGCGTCACCCGCTGCGAAGAAAACGCCGACGGGGTTCGCGTCTGGTTTACCGACGGGTCGATGGCTGAAGGCGATTTTCTGATTGCCGCCGACGGTAGCCATTCGGCGCTGCGCCCGTACGTGCTCGGCTATACCCCTGAGCGCCGCTACGCGGGCTACGTTAACTGGAACGGTCTGGTGGAAATTGATGAGGCGATTGCGCCGGGCAACCAGTGGACCACCTTCGTCGGCGAGGGGAAAAGGGTGTCGCTGATGCCGGTCTCCGATGGACGGTTTTACTTTTTCTTTGATGTTCCGCTCCCGGCGGGGCTGGCCGAGGATCGCAGCACCCTGCGCGCGGATCTCAGCCGCTACTTCAGCGGCTGGTCGCCGCAGGTGCAGAAGCTGATCGCCGCCCTCGACCCGCAGACCACTAACCGCATTGAAATCCATGATATCGAGCCGTTTGAACGGCTGGTTCGCGGCAAGGTGGCGCTGCTGGGCGATGCCGGGCACAGCACCACGCCGGATATCGGCCAGGGCGGCTGCGCGGCGCTGGAGGATGCGGTGGTGCTGGGGGATCTGTTCCGCCAGAGCCGGGATATCACCGAGGTATTGCGCCAGTACGAAGCGCAGCGCTGCGACCGGGTCCGCGACCTGGTGCTGAAGGCGCGTAAGCGCTGCGATGTGACCCATGGCAAAGATATGGCGCTGACGGAAGCCTGGTATCAGGAGCTGAAATCCGAAACCGGGGAGCGGATTATCAACGGTCTGTGCGAAACCATTCAGGGCGGCCCGCTGGGGTAAAGATGCTGGCATCAGCCCCCTTCCCGGCTCGCGGCGTAAACGCCTTAGCCGGGCTACCGGATCGCAGACGCGAGGGAACTCGTAGCCCGGCTAAGCGCAGCGCGAGCCGGGAAGAAGCCACGCCGATGCATCACCCCGACACCGTCCCGGAGGCGGCGCTGCGCGCCTGTCCGGGCTACCGGATCGCAGACGCAGAGGAACCCGTAGCCCAGTCAGCGCAGCGCCACCGGGGAAGCAGGCCGCAGAGTATTTCAGGCCGGGCATATTACGCAGACGGGGGGGAAGCCGCTGTCCCGGCCTGCATCTCCTCCATCACGGCGGTCAGCTTCTGGATCGCCATCTGCGCCGGGCGGGAGAGCTGGCGCGATGGCGCGGTGCACAGGGCCAGGGTGAGCGGGCGCAGCAGCTTGTTGCGCAGCGGGACAAACGCCAGCTGCCCGAGCTTCACCTCTTCCAGCACGTCCAGACGGCTGAGAATGGTCACGCCGCCGCCTTTAAGCACCAGCGATTTAATCAGCCGGATATCGTTGCAGCTGATACTGTTCGCCGGGAAAAAATCATAATGGCGATAGAGCATCGCGACCCGATCGTGGACGATCAGCGGCGCGCCGGGAACAATATGCCGCTCCTCGCTAAGCTCGCCTGGCGACAGCATCGCAGCCTGCGCCTGGGGGTGATCCGGACGCATCACCGCGCCCATCTCCAGTTCAGCAAAGGCCAGTACGCTCAGTCCGGCCTGGCCTTCAGGATCCAGAATCAGGCCGAAATCAAGATCCGCCTGCCGCACCTTCTGGCTGACGGTATGGCTATCCGCGACCTGCAAATTCAGCTCGAGCCACTGCCAGCTACCGATAATCTCCGCCAGCGCGGCGGCAAAGCTCCCTTCCGCCAGCGCCTGCACCATGCCAAGGCTAACGGTGCCGCGCTTCAGCCCCTGCAGCTCATCAAACTTTTGCCGCGTCAGATGAAACTCCTTTTGCCAGCGCAGCAGATTGTCGTACAGCAGCTCTCCGGCGGTGGTCATGCGCAGCCCTTCCGGCAGGCGTTCGAACAGCGGCGTGCCGAAGGCCTCTTCCGCCTGCAAGATTTGCCGGTTGATGGCCGAGGCGGAAATATGCAGCTTTTCTGCCGCCCGCCGCAGGCTACCGCTGCGGGCGACTTCGGCAAAATAGAGGGCGAAACGTGAAAATGGGCTCATCGGTGACCTGTTCTCTTTTTTGCAACGGCTGGGTGAATTCTTGCTGATTGATGTCAACACCCTAATATGACAACAATAAACTCACAACAATTAAACAAATGTTTTTGTGAGCAGGAAGAGAAGCCATGAACAGACCACAACCCACCCCACCCGCCCATTGCACCTTTGAGCCTGAGGACTGGCTGCGCCTGGCGAAATGCTGGCACCCGGTCGCCCGCGCCTGCGATATCGGCCCCGCGCCGGTAAAAGCCACCCTGCTTGATGAGCAGCTGGTGATCTATCGTATTAAGGGCCAGGTGGTGGTCGCTCGCGACGTCTGTCCCCACCGCGGCGTGCCGCTGACGCTCGGCTTTCACGATGAAGAAGGCATCGTCTGCCCGTACCACGGCCTGCGCTTCGGCGAAGATGGCCGCTGTAACCGTATCCCGTCCAGTCCCGACCAGCCGGTACCGGCGAAGCTCAACCTCACCAGCTTTGCGGTTGAGGAGCGCTATGGCCTGATCTGGACCTGCCTGGCCTTCGACCCGGAGAACCCGATGCCGCTGCCGGTGATGCCGCACTGGCACGACGACGGCTTTCAGCAAATCAACTGCCCGGCCTTTGAGGTCAACGGCTTTGCGGGGCGCCAGGTCGAGGGCTTTCTGGATGTCGCCCATTTCGCCTGGATCCATACCGATACTTTCGCCGACCCGGATAACCAGGTGGTGCCGAACTATAACCCGCAGGAGACGTCGTTTGGTTTTATCGCCGATTACTGGAGTTCGGTCGGTAACTATCCCGCCAGCTCCGAGTTTCGCGCGCCGGAGGGCTTCCAGTGGCTGCGCCATTTCGAGATGCATCTGCCGTTTACCGCCACCCTGACGATTCATTTTCCCGGTGAGGCCAGGCTGGTGATTATGAACGCCGCCTCGCCGGTTTCCTCGCGGATAACCCGGATGTTCGCGCCCATCGCGCGTAATTTCGATCTGCACGTACCGGTAGAGGATGTTCACGCCTTTAACCTGCGCGTCTTTGAGGAAGATCGCCTGATGGTGGAGACCCAGCGCCCGGAGAGACTGCCGCTGGATTTAACGCTCGAAGCGCATATCCCCGCCGATCGCAGCTCCATCGCCTATCGCCGCGGACTGAAAAAAATGGGCTTCGGCGACTTTTTCCTCGTTTAAGTGGAGAGCCATCATGAGCGATGTAGTAGAGGTTATCGTTGACGGCCTCTGGCGCCAGGGCAGCCAGAACCTCGCCGTCAGGCTGGTGGCGCGGGACGGGCGACCGCTCCCCGCCTGGCAGCCCGGCGCGCATATTGACCTTCATCTGCCGTGCGGCATTATCCGCCAGTATTCGCTGACCGGCCCGGAGGACGCAGACGACGGCTACCTGATCTGCGTGGCGCTGGAGAAAGCGTCACGCGGCGGTTCGCGCTATATCCATCAGCAGCTGCGCCCCGGCCAGACGCTGTTGATTTCTCCCCCGCGCAATCTGTTTCCCTTACGGGCGGCGGAGCGGGTGACGCTGCTGGCCGCCGGTATCGGCATTACGCCGCTGTACGCAATGGCGCTAAGGCTGGAGGCGGAGGGCGTGCCGTTTACGCTGCACTATTACCTGAAAAATCGCGCTCAGGGGGCGTTTGTCCGCGAACTGCAGCGGCGATTCCGCGCCGAAAGCGTGGTGATTCACAGCTCTTGCGAAGGAGACAGCGCCCGGCAGCATTTAGCCGCCGCGCTGAACAAGACGCATACCGGATATCCGATTTATCTCTGCGGGCCAGAGGGATTTATGGCCGCCGCGCGCCGGGTCGCCATGGAACAGGGCTGGGCGGAAACGCTGATCCATAGCGAAGCCTTTCAGCCTGTCGCGTTGCCCGCCGGCGCTGAGGAGGGAGAAACGTTTAGCGTGACGCTTGCGTCCTCGGGAGAGCGGTGGCCGGTGCCCCCGCATAAGACCATCGCCCAGGTGCTCCAGGAGAATGGCGTCGCCGTTCCCCTCTCCTGCGAGATGGGGATTTGCGGCGCCTGCCTGACGCCGGTTATCGAGGGGGTTGTCGACCACCGCGACACCGTGCAGTCGGAGGCGGAGAAATCCGCCGGCGCGCAGCAGATCGCCCTGTGCTGCTCCCGCAGCCGGTCGGCGAATCTGTGCATTGATTTATAGCCCGTCGGCGCTAGCGGGCAAAGACCCGCGCCTTGCCCACCACCTCAATGCGTACCGCCGCCCCCGGCCGCCATAACTGCCGGCTGACGGTTTTGACGATCAGCGGCTCGCCCTGGCCGGGCATCGCCAGGGTTAACGTTGACAGGTGGCCGCTAAAGTCCACATCGCGTACGGTGAGCGGCTGTCCATCCGCCGGAGAGGGAGAGATAACCAACTGCTCGGGGCGCAGCATGACCCTTCCCTGGCCGACGGCATGCGGATCATCGATTGAAATTTCGCCAATCGCACAGCGCGCCCGCCCGCCGCGAAGCTCGGCGGGCAGCACCAGCGCATCGCCGAGAAATAGCGCGGTCTCTTCATCGACGGGACGGCTGTAGACCTCATACGGCGTGCCGACCTGGGCAAAACGTCCCTGGCGCATCACCGCGACCTGGCTGGCAAAGGAGAGCGCTTCATTCTGATCGTGAGTCACCAGAATCGACGCGACCCCGGCCTGCGCCAGTAAATCGGCGGTGGCTTTGCGCGTGGCCGCGCGCAGCCCGGTATCGAGAGCGGAAAAAGGCTCATCAAGCAGCATCAGCGCGGGCCGCTGCGCCAGCGCGCGCGCCAGGGCTACGCGCTGCTGCTGACCGCCGGAGATTTCGTGCGGCCAGTGGTTCGCCAGTTGACGGTCCAGCGACACCCTCTCCATCAGCGCCGCCACCTGCTGATATTTCTCCTGCCGGCTGCCGTCGAGGCCCCAGGCGATATTGTCCGCGACGTTCAGATGGGGGAACAGCGCGCCCTCCTGCGGCACGTAGCCCACCCCGCGCAGGTGGGCGGGAATAAATGTCCCCTGCGCAAACAGCGTGCGCCCCTGCATAACAATGCGTCCGCTATCCGGCGTTTCGAAACCCGCGAGGATCCGCAGCAGCGTGGTTTTACCGGAGCCGGAGGGGCCAACGATCGCCGTCCGGCTGCCTGCGGCCACCGTCAGATTCAGGTTTTCGAGCACCCGCGTACCGGCAAAAGATTTTGAGATTGAGGAGAGTTCAAGCATTTACAGGCCTGCGATTTTTTTCGACTGGATATAGAGAATGCCGGTCAGCGGCAGCGAAAGCAGAATCATCAGCATCGCGTAAGGCGCGGCGGCGACGTAATCAATTTCGCTGGTTAGCGCCCAGAAGCCGGTCGACAGCGTGCGGGTGCCGAGCGGAGAGAGCAGCAGCGTGGCGGTCAACTCATTGGTGATGCCGAGAAACACCAGCGCCGCCGCTGCCGCCGCGCCCGGCGCCGCCAGCCGCATGGTCACGCTCCACAGCGCCCGGCCGGGGCTGCGGCCCAAACTGCGGGCGACGTTTTCCAGCTCCACGGGGGCCTGCGCGATGCCGGCGCGCAGGTTGACCAGCGCCCGGGGCATAAACATCAGCAGCCAGGCGAGCAGCAGCGTGACCTCGGTCTGATAGATGGGGCGCGCGTAGTGAATGGTGACCGTCACCAGCGCCAGCGCCGTCACGATGCCGGGCAGAGAGCTGGTCATGTAGTTACACCCCTCCAGCAGTCGAATAAGACGCTGCGGATAGCGAACGCCCAGCCAGGCAATGGGAATAGCGCAGGCGGTGGTGAGGAGAGCGCCCACCGCGCCGAGCAGCAGCGTTTGTCGCAGGGAGAGCCAGAGGTCGGCGTTTAACCAGTTCTCCACGCCGCCCAGCCATAGCCAGCGGCAGAGCACCATCAGCGGAACGCCCAGCGCCAGCATCACCAGCGTCAGCAGCGCGAGCTGGAGAGGGATCGTCGCCAGCCGGCCCAGCGGCTGCCGCTGCTGTTCGCGCGCGGCGCCCGAACCGATGCGGGCATAGCGCGCTTTCCCCCGCGACGCCCCTTCCAGCAGCAAAATAGCCAGACAGCAGAGCGCCAGCACCCCGGCCAGCATGTTCGCCGCCGGGCCGCTGAAGGTTGACTGGAACTGGTCATAGATGGCGGTGGTAAAGGTATCAAAACGCACCATCGCGAACAGGCCAAACTCCGCCAGCAGATGCAGCGCCACCAGCAGCGCGCCGCCGCATATCGCCAGCCTGAGCTGGGGCAAAACTACGCGGAAAAAGATCCGCCACGGCGGCGTACCTAATGAGGCGGCAACATCTTCCAGCGTCGGGTCCAGCCGCCGCAGAACGGCGGCAACCGGCATATAGATAAACGGGTAGTAGGCCAGCAGCGAAAGAAACACCCCGGCAGAGAGGCCGTGCATTGCCGGCACCGCGCTGACCCAGGCGTAGCTTTGCACAAAGGCCGGGATCGCCAGCGGTGCTACCGCCAGCACCGACCAGAGCCGCCGCCCCGCCAGCAGCGTGCGCTCCGTCAGCCAGGCCAGGCCAACGCCCAGCGCAATGCACAGGGGTACCGTCAGCGCGATAAGCCACAGGGTATTGCTCAACAGCTCAGCGACGCGCGGGCGAAAGACCAGCGCCTGGATTGTCTCCCAGCCGGTATCGACCCCTACGGCAATAACAAAACCTGGCGGCAAAAGCGCCAGCAGAGAAAACAGAACGGCTAACGCGATCATCGGAAAAGCAGGACGCCTGCGCTCGGGCAGGCGTTGGGCTTTTTTTCCGAGCGCGAAACTCAGAGAAGACATAGCGTGTTCACTTTAACGGACGATTACAGCAGGCCAGCCTGGGTCATCAAATCAACCACTTTTTTGCTGTTCAGCGAAGACGGCTCAACCTTCGGCGCCTCTAACGCTTTCAGCGGCGTCAGCTTCGGGTTGGACGCGGCGTTGACGCCAACGGCGTATTCAAAGGCGTTATTGGTGCGCAGCTCATCCTGTCCCTGCTTGCCGGTGATCCACTTGATAAAGGCCTGAGCCTGTTCCTGATGTTTGCTGGAGGCCAGCACGCCGCCGCCGGAAATGCTGACAAAGGCGCCCGGATCCTGGTTTTTAAAGTAGTGGAGACGGGTATTTTTGCTGTTCTCGCCGGTTTTCGCCTGATCGACAAAGCGGTAGTAATGATAGATAACGCCGCCATCAATCTGACCGGCATTCACCGCTTTCATCACCGTGCTGTTGCCCTTGTAGGCCACAAAATTGGTTTTCATCGCTTTAAGCCATGCCAGGGTTTCCTGCTCGCCTTTCAGCGCCAGCATGGCGCTGACGATGGCCTGAAAATCCGCGCCGGATGGCGAAGCGGCCCAGCGCCCTTTCCACTGCGGCTGCGCCAGATCCATCAGGGATGTCGGCAGCTGCGCTTCGCTGATTTTCGCCGGGTTATAGACGAATACGGTGCTGCGGGCGGCAATGCCTATCCAGCGGCCGTGCTCAGGGCGGTACTGCGGGGCGACCTGCTGAAGGGTCTCGGCCGCCAGCGGCGCAAACAGCTTCGCGTTATCCACCAGCACCATCGCCGGGGAGTTTTCGGTCAGAAAGACATCCGCCGGGGATGCCGTCCCCTCCTGCACCAGCTGATTACCCAGCTCGCTGTCGCCGCCGTTACGCAGCGTCACTTTAATTCCCGTCTCTTTGGTAAAGCCGTCAACCCAGGACTTCACCAGATTTTCATGCTGCGCGTTGTAGACCACAATCCCGTCGCTGCTGGCCGCCGCCAGCGCCTGCGGGGCAATAAACGCGGAAGAAGCCATCAATGCAGCGGAGCAATAAGACACCAGACGAAAACGCATAAACTAATCCTTAATAGAGGTGGGCGAAGAGTCACTGGCCGCCGGCCGGCAAGGATTAAATCACAGAGGAATGTGAATGATAATGCAAACAATTACCATCTAATGAAAAAAGTGAAATGTACTGAGCGCGGGCGGATAAGGGCGAGAAAAATGCTATAAAAAAATAACCGTCGCGGTGAAGATTAAAATAACCTTAAGATGACTTCATTTTTTATTACGGTTCTTTCAAAGCCCCACAGCGGGCGGGTTTTCGCCACTGTATTAGCGAAAACTCCACTGTATGCTCACCACAAAGACGGCGGGAAGAATAATTCCGCTTTCAACGCCGAAATAATTGGTAAAGCTGTACTGAAAACCATGATAAATATAGGGAGAAAAGCCGATGCCGGTGGCGTCTTTAAAATCCTTATAAGAACCATGATCGCCGCAGTGCTCGAAGGCCGAGAAAAAAAACTCGCCAACGTAGCCATAAATTCCCTTAAACACCCAGCCGTTGCCCAACGAGACCCAGTCGCGGCGAACCCCCAGCGCAATGCAGCGATCGTCAAAGCTGTTTTTCATCGTTCCGGCCAGCAGGCTGTACGGCGAATCTTCGGAGAACCTGCGCTCAACGGAGGCAAACTGGTTGTCAAAACCTTCGGTGTACTGGCCGTGGTTGTTCGACAGATGGTAAATCCAGGAGCCGGTATTAACCGAATACAGGTTGATTTCATCCGCCTGTAGGGCCGTCGATGACATCATCAGGGCGGCGACGGCCACCGCAGGCTTCATCATTTTTCTGCGCATCAACATCATCCCCTGGTTCAGGCGTCGGCCCGGCTGGATAATAAGAGTATATACCCGTCGTCTTTCAAGTGGCTTCTTTGTTGGCTACGTTCGTTCACCCCAGTCACTTACTTGAGTAAACTCCTGGGGATTAATGAGAGGCTCCTGCCGCTCACCGGCGGTCAGCCTTCGGCTGGTCAAATTCGTTCCGACGAATTTGTCTCTCTCTTGCCGCCTCAAAGCAACTCGAAATCCATTGGGTACAGAAACCGCCGGTTGGCTCTGCCGGAGAAATGCGCGATTTTCGGTAAATAGATTTTTTAATGAAATTCTGGTGGGTTAATTTTATTAATACAGCGTATTTTATCCGGTCATCAGTGCCTGATGAACAAGAATAAAGGAGGGATCTTAATTAATTTTCAGGGCGAGAGTTGAGCGTGAATAATAAAATACCTGGCGTCTTACCAGGCATTTCTTCAGGTCTATTTAGCGCTGGCAAATTTTTATTAGCAGCTCCGCCATCCAGCGATGGCTTCTCTCCTGGCCCGCCGTTTCATGCCACGAAAGATAGCAGGTACGGCTGTCCATTTCTAAAGGCAGCGGCAGCAGTTGTAGCGCAAACTGCTCTTCAAACTCTTTCGCCAGCCATTCCGGCGCGATAGCCACCATATTGGTTTGCGACACCACGCTCAACACGCTGACCATCGCGTTACCGTGAAAAGCGACGCAGGCCTGCTGCTCTTCAGAGCTATACCAGGGATAGCTGAAGGAGGCGTAGCGCTCCAGCGCGACGGTGGCGTGCTGCTCGCGATAAATATCCTCCTCGCTCAGCGGCGATGCGATACGCGGATGGTTGCGCCTGGCCACCAGCACCATTCGGTCATGGAACAGCGGGATGCTGGTAAATTCCGGATGATTGAATTTGTTGTAATCGAGTACAAATTCCACCTCCTGATAGCGCAGCTGATTTGTCACCTGCTGACTTAGCGAAGATTTAAAGGAAAGAGTGACCCTGGGAGCAATCTCGCTGATTTTGTTAAAAATAAGCGGAGTCAGGTAGTTATCCAGCGGGCTACAGACGCAAAGGTTGTAATTACGTTCGCAGTCCAGCGGGTCGAAAAGCGTATCCGGCAGCTCATTTTGCACCAGCGACAGCGCGCGACGAACTGAGCTAAACAGTTGAAAGGCGCGCTCCGTCGGTTTTATCCCGCGGCCGTTGCGGACGAACAGTTCATCCTTAAACAGCACCTTCAGGCGAGAGACCGCGCTGCTGACCGCCGGCTGAGACATGCCCAGCGTGTGCGCCGCTTTGGTTAAGCTTTGCTCCTGCATAACGGTATCAAAAATGGTTAACAGGTTAAGATCGACTTTCCGCAAGACGGGCTGCCGGACTTTCGGTTCAGAGGTTGCTTTAGATGTTGTATTTTCACTCATGTAGGGAACTCCACCAGCACATTAATCAGCGATTCTGCTTCGTAACACTGAGACCTTTCGCCAAAGGAAAAAAATGGGCAGATAAATCACCATCGGCCCCAGCAGCCATGTGTTATCGGTTTCCAGCAGCACGCTCAAATGTATGAAACTTATTATCAAAATGGTAAACAGTAAAAGAATATGAAACGTATTATGTTTTCTGGAGAAAACGGCATAGCGGTAAAGCATTCTTTTTTCCTTCGTTCACTCCTTGAACAAGGGAGAATACCATATAAAAAGTGATGAAATTTCTGAAAAATACGCGACTAAATCCTAATAAGTAGATTCACATTAAAATTATTCAGATTTGCTTAGGTAAATCTTAAACACTCCAAATTCAGATATTCCTTTGCCAGGGCAGTCGCGATAAAACCAGGCAATCACATTCCGTCGCGAGTAATAGCGAGAGAAGAGAAATTATTTCACAGGCAATAATAACGGCTATGTAGCAATAGCAGGGAAGAGATCTAAAAGGAGTGATTAAAGATGTTCAGAGGCGTATTCAACAGAAGCGGGAGGCTTTATTACCGATACCGTGCGGATTCGCTAAGCAAGTGTTGGGCCGCCATCGAGGCCTCGAACCCCGTTCCCTACAACGTACGTCGTTCGCTCTTCCAGATGAGCTAATGGCGGTCAGGCGCTAAGCAGTCACGTCCGGCAGCGGCGTGCCGGTACGGCTTAGCGACGCGAATAGTAGCCGGATGCATCAACGCTGTAAATAATATAAATGTACGAAATACCTGAACGCCCGCCTTTCCGCCGCATACGCCGGCAACGTTATCCATCCAGACAAAACCTTACACGCCAGCCTCTTGTACATTGATAAGGATTGTTTATGATCCTCGGGTTCTGTCTTGTCCTGGTACCCTATGCACAATCGTCGGCTTCCTGGTAAATGGTTTTTGATACTGACCTGCCTGGTCATGGCATTCTGCCTTGTTCAGCGGGCGGCCTATCTACACCATTTTTTGGCCGATGTCGGCGCCCGCACGCAGGCGATACCCTTCAGCGCGCAGGCCCAGCAGCCGTCTTCTGAGGAGGCTGAGCCAGGCCCCTCGCCCTGTCAGCTGAGCGCTAAATCCCTGCTCTGCGCGCAGCCGCTATTCTTTGATGGCGCGTTACCTGCCGTCATACTCTTCCTCGCCCTGCTTCAGCTGCTCACCGCAGGGCGTCCGGTGGTTTTCCGGGACGATCCCGTCCGGCCGCCCACGCTGCGAATACACCTAAAAAACTGCGTTTTCCGTGAATGAAAAAATCGTTCTTAAACGATTAATTTTTTTAATTCACGGAGAAAAAAATGCTGAATATCTTCAGGGGCTTCGTCTTCCTGTTGCTGGCCTGCGCGGGCGTTGCCCACGGGGCGGACACCGGATGGCTGACATCCCCGCAAAACGACCATGCCCGGATCCGCTTCCAGGCGGAAAAAGGCAACGATCGGATCGACGGACTGCTCTCTATTGAGCTGGCTTCCGGCTGGAAAACCTACTGGCGCTCGCCGGGCGAAGGGGGCGTCGCCCCGCAAATCATCTGGAACAACGGGGAACAGGCGCGGTGGTACTGGCCTGCACCGTCAAGATTCAAGATTTCCGGCCTGACGACCCAGGGCTACCATGACCGGGTCGCGATCCCGATGACGATCGCCGCCGCCCCCGGCGACGTGCTGGAAGGCACGCTTACGCTATCGACCTGCAGCAACGTCTGTCTGCTGACCGACTACCGGCTGCGTCTCGATTTCAATCAGCCCACGGACGGCGATTTCCGGGACGCCTTTGCCCGGGCCATGCGCACTGTCCCGGCAGATACCGGCATAACCAACGATCTCGCCGCGCATCGGGTCGGGAGCCAGCTGGTCATCACCGCCAGCGCGACCGGCGAATGGAAAAACCCCGGGATCTATTTTGACCCTATGGACGGGGGAATTGTGGCCGGCGATCCGGACATTCGCGCCGAGGGCAGCCACCTCAAGGTGACGGTACCGGTCACCGACGAATGGGGAGAAATCCCCGCCACGCTGGCAGGAAAAGCGCTGTCGTTGGTGCTGACAAATGGTGAAAAAGCGCAGCAGATAAACCTTACGACTGGCGCGGATCTCGCCCCGGCGGCGACGGTTAGTCTCGGGAAAATAGTGCTTTTCGCGCTGCTCGGCGGCTTAATCCTTAACCTGATGCCGTGCGTATTGCCGGTGATGGGCATGAAGCTCAGCGCGGTGCTGCAGGCCGGTTCAGACCGGGGCATGGTCAGGCTGCGTTTTCTGGCCACCAGCGCGGGTATTCTGACCTCGTTTGCTCTGCTGGCGCTGATGGTGACGATACTGAAGCTCACCGGCGCATCGCTGGGCTGGGGGATCCAGTTTCAGAATCCCTGGTTTATCGGCTTAATGGTTGCCGTCACCTTTCTCTTTTCGCTGAACCTCTTCGGGGTAGTCGAGATGCTGCTTCCCTCGGCAGCCGTGAGCCGGATGGCGACCGCCGGCGGCGCCGGGATGGCGGGCAGCTTCTGCGAGGGCGTTTTTGCCACCCTGCTGGCAACGCCCTGCTCGGCTCCCTTCCTGGGTACGGCCGTCGCTTTCGCGCTTGCCGCTCCGCTTCAGGAGCTGTGGCTGATTTTTCTGGTGCTCGGGCTGGGGATGGCTGCGCCGTGGCTGTTCGTCGCCCTGTTCCCGCAAACCGCCGTCCTGCTCCCCCGCCCCGGCCGCTGGATGAACACCCTGAAAATGGCGCTTGGCGTCATGATGCTGGCCTCCAGCCTCTGGCTGACGACGCTGCTCGGCCTGCACCTGGGCGAAACGGCGGGCGGCATGCTGACGCTGGCCCTCACCGTGGCGGCCCCGACCGCCTTGTTAGTCGCCCGTCCGCGAGCGACGCCAGCCTTCTGGCTGGTGATTATCGCGCTGGCGGCGTTTGCCGGCTTTCAGGTTCGCGGCCTGCTCGCCGAGGGTGCCATCGTCTCGTCGCCGGAGGCCAACGCTCAGCAAATTCGCTGGCAGCCACTCAGCGAGGCGGCGATCCAGAGCGCTCTGGCGGATGGCAAACGGGTGTTTATCGATATCTCAGCTGACTGGTGCGTCACGTGCAAAGTCAATGAACACCGGGTGTTAAATCAGCCCGCCATCATCAGCGCGTTGGCTGAGCCGGATGTCGTCGCGCTGCGCGGCGACTGGAGCAAGCCCTCTGAGCCGATCGCCCGTTTCCTGCAAAGCCGAAATCGTTACGCCATTCCCTTCAATCAGGTCTACGGTCCAGGCGTGCCGCAAGGAGAGACGCTCCCGCCGCTGCTCGATCAACAAAGCGTCCTGAACGCGCTCACTCATGCCAGAGGTTAATTAACGATGAAAAATACGCTGCTCACTTTTCTTCTTCTGTCGGCGTCGTTGACGGCGTCAGCCTCGTCGCCGCTCACGCCGGCGCAGGAGGCTCGCGTGCAGGCACTGGTCCAGGAGACGCTGCTCAGCCATCCTGAAATTTTGGTCGCCGCGGCCGATAAGCTCGATCGGCAGAATGCCCGGGCGGAACAGGAATCGCTCAAGCAGGTGCTGTCGCAGTACGGCGATTTTCTCTTTCACGACCCCCACTCACCGCGAATCGGCGCGCAAAAGCCGAAGCTGACGCTGGTGGTCTTTACGGATCATAACTGTCCGTATTGTAAAAAGTTTGACCCCTATCTGGAGAAGATTGTGGAAAAATACCCGGATGTTGCGGTGATTTTTAAGTTTCTGCCCTGGCGTTCCGAAAGCTCAATGACCGCGGCCAGGGATGCGCTCACCCTGTGGCGCACGCATCCTGAACAGTTCGCCAAATTTAATGCGATCCTGATGGCAAAAAAGGGGTATCACGACGGCGCCAGCCTTGAGCAGGCGAAAAAAAAGGCGGGCGTCATCGTGGCTAAGCCGGATGCGCAAAGCCTGGAGACGATTCAGAAAAGCTTCTCTGTCGCCGAAAAGCTCGGCATTCAGGGAACGCCGGCCACGCTAATTGGCGATGAGATGCTGTCGGGCTGGATCCCCTGGGAGCAATTTGATGCCACAATCGGCGATGCGCTGAAAAAACAGTAACCCACGTCAGGGGGAGCGTTCCCCCTGCATTGAGAGGCGATATGATGAAATATATTTTCCTGCTGGCGGCCTGGATGATACCGGGCCTGGCGCTTGCGGAGGGGGCGATTCCCCAGATAGTTAAAGACTTTGGTGAACAGCAAGGGATCAAAATTATCAAGGAGATAGACTCCCCCGGCGGCGTAAAAGGCTGGGTCGGTCAGTATCAGGATATGGGGGTGACCCTGTTTTTAACCCCGGACGGAAAGCACGTCATTTCCGGGTATCTTTATGATGATAAAGGGCAAAACCTCAGCGAGGGGTATTTTAAAGAAGCGATCTATACCCCATTAGGCCGCGAAATGTGGAAGAAGCTGAACGATGCCCGGCCGCTCAAGGAGGGCGCGGATTCGGCGGCCCGAAAAGTCATCGTCTTCGCCGATCCGTTCTGCCCTTACTGCAAGACGTTCTGGTCGGCGGCGCAGCCGTGGGTAAAAGCCGGTAAGGTCCAGTTGAATACCCTGCTGGTTGCCTTTCTCAACCCGAATAGTGGCCGATACGCCACGGCAATCCTGAATGCCAAAGATCCGGTAGCCGCCTGGCAAGAGTATGAACTCTCCGGCGGCAAAAAAGTGCCGCGCTTTGACGGCGTGACGCCGCGCGAAACCTTTAATCTTCTTCAGCATAACCAAAAGCTGATGGATGATTTGGGCGCCAGCGCGACGCCGGCCATCTATTACATGAATGAACAGAATGAACTCCAGCAGGTGGTCGGCATGCCCGACAAGAAACAGCTGCTGGAGATGTTCGGACCTGAGCCCTGATGAAGAGCGGGCGTCCTACGGGGCGCCTTGCCAACCCCGGCCAGAGCTCGTATTTTAAGACCTGCTCTGCCCGTCCGGGCCTTCAACGCTTGAGTGATTGAGGAATAATGGAACGTTTATTTGTCTACGGCACGCTGCGTCCGGGCCACTCCAATGCCCATATTATGGACAACATTGGCGGCGAGTGGCTGCCCGGCTATGTGCAGGGTCTGTTTTATGAACGCGGCTGGGGAGCGGCGGCGGATTTTCCGGGGATCGTGCTCGACAACAACGGGCCTCGGGTCGACGGCTACCTGTTCCTGTCCGCGAATCTTAGCGCCCACTGGCCAATGCTGGATGCGTTTGAAGAGGGCTACGACCGCGTTGCCGTTGACGTTACCATGGAAGACGGCCAGCGCGTGACCGCCTGGATCTATCAGCTACAGCCAAAGGTCGCAGCGTAAAACCCTTTCGCCCCGCGCCTGCGGGGCGTCGCTCAGCGCGGGTTTATGCGTCGCGCCAGCCCATTGCCGGCGCGACGTGCTTCAGTATGGACTCAATCACGTGGGCGTTATACTCCACGCCCAGCTGGTTCGGCACCGTCAGTAACAGCGTATCCGCTTCGGCAATCGCCTCGTCCTGCTTCAACTGTTCGACCAGCTTATCCGGCTCGGCGGCGTAGCTGCGGCCAAAAATGGCGCGGGTCTTCTCGTCGAGAAAACCTATCGAATCGCTCTCGTCACGGCCTGAACCGAAATACATCCGGTCGCGATCGTTCATCAGAGCGAAAATGCTGCGGCTGACCGAAACCCGCGGCGTGCGCGTATGGCCCGCTTCTGCCCATGCCTCGCGATAGGCGCGGATCTGCTTCGCCTGCTGGATATGGAACGGCTCGCCGGTTTCATCGTCTTTCAGCGTCGAACTTTGCAGGTTCATCCCCAGCGTTGCCGCCCATCTTGCCGTCGCATTCGAACCGGCGCCCCACCAGATTCTCTCGCGCAGCCCTTCAGAATATGGCTCAAGCCGCAGCAGTCCCGGCGGATTGGGGAACATGGGCTGCGGGTTCGGTTTCGCAAACCCCTCTCCGCGCAGCGCGTCCAGCAGCACTTCGGTGTGGCGGCGCGCCATGTCGGACTCGTTTTCGCCCTCGCCGGGAACATAACCAAAATAGCGCCAGCCATCGATCACCTGCTCCGGCGAGCCGCGGCTGATACCCAGCTGTAAACGGCCGCCGGAGATTAAATCCGCCGCGCCCGCATCCTCGGCCATATACAGCGGGTTTTCATAGCGCATATCGATAACGCCGGTGCCGATTTCAATACGTTTGGTTTTCGCCCCGACCGCTGCCAGCAGGGGAAACGGCGAGCTGAGCTGGCGGGCAAAATGATGCACCCTGAAATAGGCGCCATCCGCGCCCAGCTCTTCGACGGCAACGGCCAGATCGATGGATTGCAGCAGCGCGTCAGCGGCCGAGCGCGTCCCGGACTGCGGCGACGGCGTCCAGTGACCAAATGACAAAAAGCCAATCTTTTTCATGACGTGGGTGTCCTGGGTTGCAGGGAGGTCGTTGGCAGGTGGCGCATAATGAAAAACGTGTCTGCCGCGTTATGCCTCTACTTTACGCATAACCTGGTGAGAATAAATATTGTTTGTTTAACCGAATGCATCAAATAAATTGATTGAGTCTGCCCGGCGGCGCAGACCGCGGCCCGGGCAATAAACACTGGCTCACAGGCCGAATATTGCCTCAATTTCAATTTTGAGATCCGCAGAAAACAGGCGGCTGACTTCTACGAGCGAGCTGGCGGGTAGATGATCGCCGTAGTTCCGGTAAAGCACTTTGCGCAATTCGTCGATTTCATCAAAAGAAGTGATAAAGATCGTGACTTTGATAAGAGAGGAAAAATCGATGCCTTCGGCGCGGGCAACGGTTCGTATCTGCGTAAAAACCTCCTCCGCCTGTGCGCCAATACCGGCCTGCTGCGCACGGGTGCCAAACGCGGTGAGCCCTGAAATATAGAGCGTGTTCCCGTGCTTAACCGAATGGACATAGGGCGCCTTGACCTCGCCCAGTTCAGGGTAATTTTTCCGTACCATCTGACTCATACCGATATCCTTATTTAAGTTAAAACTGACAACCCTTCTGACATGCTGTTGTTACCGCCCAGCGTAGCCGTATCAAAGGTATTTTTACCGATTCGCTAAAAGCCCGTTCTTACTGGCGCCAGCCGCGGACGCGCTGTGATTTCACGCCACAGCCAGCCTGCTCCATCTCCACTCCATAATCTGAACAATATCACTCAATCCTCCTTCGTCAGAATATTCATTACGCTCAGGAGGAACCATGAACAAGCTGAACTACTCTCTTAAATACGTCGAATACTTATTCAGAAAATGCCGGGGAATGATGACTTCGGATCTTTACTTTCATACTGCCAAACTCAACAAAGCGTCGCAAACCTTTGCCAATCTCAAAAAACCTATCACGCTGAGTGAGAAGATATGCCACCGCCTCGTCTTCGATCATAACGCCCTTTATACTCTGCTGGCCGACAAACTGGCGGTCAGAGAATATGTCCGTACACGAACGCAGCTTGTGCAGGTGATACCGTTAATTGGCGTTTACCACCGCGCAGAGGATATTGATTTTAGCAGACTCCCGGCAAAATTCGTGTTGAAGTGCAATCATGACTGCGGCAGCACCGTTATATGCACCGACAGAGACAATTTTAATCCGGCCAATACCTTAAACCGACTCAAGCTGGCGCTCAAAAAGAATATGTATTACACAACCCGAGAGTGGCAATATAAGCATATTGCCCCGGTTATTCTCTGTGAGATGTTTATCGACTTATTTTCTGACCGAGATAAGAACGTTACGCCTGAAATGTTAAGAATACACTGTTTTCATGGAGTAGCCTGCTTTGTGGAGGCTGATTTCACCGATAAACAGGGGCGCGAATATATTAATGTCTATGACAGATCGTGGCGGCTGCAGCCTTTTCAGATGGAATATCCAAACACGCCGGGGCCGGTACCTGAACCCGAATCCTTTCATCGCGCCGTCACTGCCGCGCAGGAATTGGCAAAAGAGATTGACTACTGCCGTGTCGATCTGATGCTAAAAGAAAATGAAATCTATTTCAGTGAAATAACATTAAGTCCGAAGCGAGGTAAACTTAATATCACACCGGCGATATGGGATGCTAAGCTCGGGGACATGTGGCACTGATGTCTCCAGAAACAGGCTCAATTGAGCCTGTTTTGTCAGGGCAGGTTGACGGGCCATGATAATTTAAAAATCGAGTGATTTTCTCGTGACAACCGATAGCTCACGCTGCCGCCGTGAGCGAGCATAATCGCTTTGACGACCGATAATCCCAATCCGCAGCCTTGAGGATTAATATGTCTGGCATATTCTCCGCGCTGAAAAGGTTCAAATAACAGCCGCTGGAGTTCTTCAGGAATTCCGGGACCGCGATCCTGAACCAGAATATAATTTTCTTTGCCAGAGGTTCCATTCTTTACCAGCAAAGTTCGGGAGGTGGAATATTTTAACGCATTATCGAACAGTACCGTCAGGCACTGCGTCATACGCAAAGGATCGCAAACGCACAACTGCTGCTTGAGTTCAGTGATAAGGGTGAACCGCTTGCTGCGAAACTCCGGTAAAAAAGTGTCAAGCGCGCTGGTAATCGTCGCTTCGAGATCGACCTCGCTGAGCGTCAGCGTATAGCCGGCGCCGCCGGAGGAACTTACGACCCGCAGATCCTCGATTAAATTAGTCAGGCCTTCCGTTTGTCTCAGCAGGTTTCTGAATAGCGCGGGCTCTGGCTCAAACACCCCTTCGACCAGCCCCTGAAGCCTTCCGCGCAGAATAGTGACGGGAGTTCTGAGTTCGTGAGCGATGGCCGCGTTCCACAGATTTCGCTGAACGTCGAGGGTCTGCAGCTTTTCCGCCATTTCATTGAAATCATTAACAAGATTATTAATCTCGCCCAGCTGAGAGCTGGTTCCGGACGCTCTTGCGCCAAGATTGCCCTGCGAAATTTGTTTCAGGCTCTGGGCAACGGCATTTAGCGGCGTCAATATTCTGGCAGAGAGTTTCACGGTAAAAAACAGCGATACCACCAGACTGGTGACTGAAGCTATCATGATCCACAGCCAGTCCAGCAAGGTCATATCATCTTCGCTCCCGGAGACGGCGCCTCCCGGCAGGTAGTCAATCAAGAAGCTATAAAATAGATAAGAGCCCACCACGGCGATAGCGATAATAATGAAGGTTAACGACAGCATATAGGTCAATATCTGACGGCTCAGAATCGTTTCTTTGTTCATTTTTTCTCACCTAACCGATAGCCCACTCCTCTGATGCTCTCCGGGATGCCTTTGAGCCCCGCGTGTTCAAGCTTTTTCCGCAGTTTACTCATATGGCTATCAACGGTTCGATCAAGTGAATCCCCCTCGGGCAGGCAGGCATCGAGTAACTCTTCGCGTGAGCACACCTTTCGCGGACTGCGCGCCAGGTAGGTCAAAAGCTTAAATTCGGTGGTGGTCAACACCGGGGTGATAATCTTATTCTCGACGGTAATTTCCACATAAAATTCATCGGGATAAATGGTCAGAAACGGCAATCTTAATGGCCTTGAATTGGCGACTTCCGCATTCGGCCGGGTTCTGCGGAGTACCGCTTCCACTCTGGCGATCACCTCGGAGGGATTAAACGGTTTTATCACGTAGTCATCTGCGCCGAGCCTCAGTCCCATCAGTTTATCGACGTCCTGATCAAGCGCGGTCACCATGATAACCGGCACGTTAGTCTCTTTGCGTAAGGTCGTCAGCACGTTCCAGCCATCATAAACGGGTAGATGGATATCCAGTAACACGAGGTCCGGTTTATGCAGACGGGTAAGATTTATCGCCTGCTCGCCGTCCTCCGCCCGACAGGTTTTCATTCCCGCCCGATGTAAATAGCCTGTCAGAATAGCGGCAATTTCATCGTCATCCTCGGCGATAATTATCAGATTGCTTTTGTTCATTTTAGTTTCCACATTACCGATAATAGATTTTATTTTATCTTAAAAAGATTTTATGCCGTACTTGTTTAAACGTTCTACAACCTAATCTCAGGCACCAGCCGCGAGTGGATATTTTCCCTGTTAAAAGCAATGTGACAAGCCCGGAGTTAAAAAGTTGCACACGCCGCATTTTTTCCTGCCGATATAAAGCACGCGGAACGCGTCTCCATACTGGCTACACAATCACGAAATAAACAATCAACATACCGCTGCGACAATCCTTCATCGAGGAAGAAAAGTGAAAGCGTGAGTGTGACACGCACGCCTGAGAATTCAGCTCGCCAGGCAACTGATGTGGGCCCCTGTCAGAGAAAACATTATGGAAAGCTTAAGTAATATTCGTCGTGAAAAAGTTCTCGCTGCCTTTATATTTTCCCTGACAGCATGGGCGTTACTTTATTTATGGTTATACCTGGTACATGCCATTGATGAAAAGGTAGCTTCCACGACGCTGTCATCGCCATTGGTCCATGCCAGCATCACCTTCTCAGTCCTGGCGTTTATATTCCAAAAGAAACCTGGCGCGTTAAGAGAATTAGCGATTATCGTCTTCTGGCTGGTATTAATATTTATTTATAGCATTGTTGTATTTAATATACTTTTGAATATCGTACCCGACATATATGATATTGTCTTTTATTATGAGTGCTTTTTGCTGATCGTTTTCTGCGGTTCTCCGGCGTATTTATTGATGCGGATAATTTGATTTTAGGCCATGAGAAAGATAGCCCTCTTTAGCCGAGTGCGGCAGCCGCGTTCATAAGATTAACCGGGAATATGCATACACACTCCCTCCATAAATCGGCCATTGGCGGTCAACATCGCGCATTTAGACTTAGCCTCTTCCTCCTCGGCCTCGTTCTGGCCGGATGGCGATATATGCCATTCGCGCAGGAGACAATTGCTCGAACGTTGCCGCCCGGATGACGCTATCGCACGAGTTTACCGGAGGATAGGCCCCGGGAAACCGAGCGGTCATCCTGAATTTACTGACCTTTTTGTTTGTTGACTGGATGTCTATCTGATGCCGCACTTTTTTATTGAACGTCCTATTTTCGCCTGGGTGGTCGCGCTGTTTATCGTGCTGACGGGAATATTGTCCATTCCGCGCCTGCCGGTTGCGCAATATCCTACCGTCGCACCGCCGGGCATTATTATTTCGCTCAGCTATCCGGGGGCCAGCCCGGATGTGATGAATACGTCTGTTGTTTCACTTATCGAGCGCGAGATTTCTGGCGTGGATAATTTGCTTTATTTTGAATCCACCAGCGATACCACCGGCATGGCTTCCATTACGGTAACCTTCAGGCCGGGAACGGACGTTAAGCTCGCGCAGATGGATCTGCAAAACCAGATTAAAATCGTCGAGCCGCGTTTACCACAGGCGGTAAGGCAAAATGGCATAACGGTTGAGGCGGCTAATTCCGGCTTTCTGATGATGGTGGGGTTAAAATCCCCGACGGGAGAGTATCAGGAGGCTGATTTAAGCGACTATTTTGCTCGCAATGTGATCGATGAGCTGCGCCGCGTCCCTGGCGTTGGCAAAGTCCAGCTCTTCGGCGGGGAAAAAGCGCTGCGTATCTGGCTGGATCCTATAAAGCTCCACGGTTACGGGCTTTCCGTCACGGACGTGGTGAGCGCTGTCGGCCAACAAAACGTGATTGTTTCTCCCGGCAGAACGGGAGATGAACCAACGACGCCGCAGCAGGCCGTTACTTATCCGATAACCGTTAAAGGTCAGCTCTCATCGGTTGAGGCGTTTCGCAACATTACCTTAAAATCTGAGGTGACTGGCGCACGGCTAAAGTTGGCTGATATTGCGCGCGTGGAGTCCGGGTTACAAAGCTATGCTTTTGGCATACGAGAAAACGGCGTTCCCGCCACGGCTGCCGCTATTCAGCTCTCTCCCGGCGCAAATGCGATCGGCACGGCATCGGGGGTCCGCGCGCGGCTGGCGGAGCTTTCAGGCGTGCTTCCTGAAGCAATGGCGTTCACGGTTCCGTTTGATACCGCCCCCTTTGTGAAGCTTTCTATTTTGAAGGTGGTGGAAACCTTTGCCGAAGCAATGGTGCTGGTGTTTCTCGTTATGCTGCTGTTTCTGCACAAAATCCGCTGCACGTTTATCCCCGCAATCGTAGCCCCGGTGGCGCTGCTGGGCACCTTAACGGTGATGCTGTTTAGCGGCTATTCCATCAATATCCTGACCATGTTCGGCATGGTGCTGGCAATCGGCATCATTGTTGATGACGCTATTGTTGTTGTGGAGAACGTTGAGCGCCTCATGGAAGAAAAGGGGCTCTCCCCGAAGCAGGCCACGCGGGAAGCGATGAGTGAAATCACCCCGGCCATTATGGGTATTACGCTGGTGCTGACCGCGGTATTTATTCCCATGGGTTTTGCCGACGGGTCGGTAGGGATTATTTACCGGCAATTCTGCATTTCTATGGCAGTATCCATTTTATTATCGGCATTCCTGGCGCTGACGCTCACCCCTGCCCTTTGCGCTACGTTACTTCGGCCGCATCAGCCTAACCGGAGCAAAGGCGGCTGTTTTTCCGCGTGGTTTAACGCCCGTTTTCAACGCCTCGCCTCATTTTACGCCTCCGGGCTCGGGTTTGTTCTGAAACGAACCGGACGCATGATGCTGCTGTATACCGCACTCTGTCTCGCGCTGTATACCGGTCTATCCTCATTACCTTCGTCATTTTTACCGGATGAAGATCAGGGTTACTTTATGTCGTCGATCCAGCTCCCTTCCGACGCCACGATGCAGCGTACGCTTAAGGTGGTACAACGATTTGAAGATGAAATTGCCGCGCGGCAGGCCGTTGAAAGCAACATCATGATCCTGGGATTTGGGTTTTCAGGCTCAGGGCAAAACTCTGCCATGGCTTTCACCACCTTGAAGGACTGGAAAAATCGCGAGGGCGCGACCGCCCAGGGTGAAGCAGAGTATATTCAAAGCAGTATGGAAAGCGTTCCCGATGCCGTCACGATGAGCCTGCTCCCTCCGGCTATCTCCGACATGGGGACCTCATCCGGGTTTACCTGGTATTTGCAGGACCGTGGCGGCAAGGGCTATCCGGCCCTGAAAAAGGCAGCGGATGAGCTGGTAAAGCGTGCGAACCAGAGTCACCTGTTGAACGATGTCTATATCGATGGGCTCCCTGAAGGGAGTAGCCTGATGCTTAACGTCGACAGGGAAAAAGCGGAAGCGATGGGCGTATCGTTTGATGAAATTAACCAAACGATTACCGTCGCAACGGGCTCCAGTTACGTCAATGACTATACCAATAATGGCCGGGTTCAACAGGTGATCGTTCAGGCGGATGCGCCCTACCGTATGCAACCGGAGCAGTTATTGACCCTGTCGGTGAAGAACCGCTCGGGGCGGATGCTTCCTTTGGCGGCGTTTGTGACGCTCTCCTGGAACGTTGCCCCGCAGCAGCTCAATCGCTATCAGGGATATCCGGCCATCCGCATTAGCGGAAGCGCCGCCGCGGGCGAGTCCACGGGTAGCGCAATAATGGCGATGGAGAAGCTGGCGGACCAGTTGCCGGCGGGTTTCGCCGGAGAATGGGCGGGGAGTTCGTTACAGGAAAAGCAGTCCGCGTCACAGCTGCCGGGGCTGATAATACTCTCGGTGCTGGTCGTATTCATGGTGCTGGCCGCACTCTATGAAAGCTGGTCGATTCCCTTCGCGGTAATGCTTGTGGTTCCTCTCGGCCTGCTCGGCGCGGTTGTGGCCGTGACGGTGGCGAATATGACCAACGATGTCTTTTTTAAAGTGGGCCTGATAACCCTGATTGGCCTTTCCGCTAAAAATGCGATTCTGATTGTGGAATTTGCCAGACAACTGATGAGCCAGGGAATGAACGTGGTGGATGCAACATTACTCGCCTCAACGCAGCGCTTACGCCCAATACTCATGACCTCGCTGGCATTTACATTAGGCGTCGTACCGCTGATGCTGGCCAGAGGGGCGAGCGACACGACCCAGCATGCCCTGGGAACGGGCGTCTTCGGGGGTATGATAAGCGCAACGGTGCTGGCTATCTTCTTTGTCCCCGTCTTTTTCGTCATGATTACGCGGTGCATTAAACAACGTCGGAAAGGGGAAAACACCCCGCGCCATATTAAATAGCACGAGGTTGGTACGAGCGCAGCTGGAACGACAAGACGAGTTTTACGCTGCGTTAAGGGAAAGGATCTCGCCGCGCTTTAGACTCGCTTGCCTCACTCGTTCGGCGGTCTTGTCGTCAGCCGCTAAACAGCGGCTGTTAAGGCTAATGGCGCGCGCTTTTCATGGCATCCTGCTTGCCCGGATTGCACGGCTCTTTTGTGCCCGGAAGATAAAATTTTCCGGACGAGTCAGGCTGCGTTCCGCCGGGGCAACCATCGCGTCCCGACGCGGTCGAGCTGCCATCAGAGCCATTGCCCCCATCCGAGTTATTCCCATTCCCGCCGTCGCCGCCATTCCCGCCGTTAGCGGCAAAGGCTGAGCATGCGCACAGCATAAAGAAACACACCAAAAAGCGTCTGACCATCACTATCCCCTGTCATCGGATTTAAATACTGACTGAAAGCCGATGAATTGTACGCGCTTCCAGAATCCGTTGAACGCATTTCTGCCGCATCGCCGGATAAGAAAAACCGTACGCAACGCGACTGTCGTTGCGCTCAGGGACAGGACATGGAATAAGGGAGGAATAATCCTGGGAAAGGCCGTTGTGATATCGCCAGCACGGCTTTCGCTATCGCGGGCGTAACGCTATAAATCGTTATTTATCGCACAGTATGACATGGGTGGCGGCAGGGCCTTTGTCATCTCTTTGGAGTATGGCATATTCAACTTTCTGGCCTTCAAACAGGGTATTAAAATTATCACCACGCAGCGCCGAGCAATGGACCGAGATATCTTTACCGCCATCGAGAGGTGAAATGAAACCAAATCCCTTCGACTCATTATACCACTTGACCAGACCTTTAATTCTTGAGGACATACTGACTCCTTGCGCATCAGGTAATTGACAGAAAACGTGTCGGATTAAACGTATGGACTCAAAAGAAAGGGGGTATCAGCGATAGCGCCTGGTAATGAGAACGGGCCGGTAAAATTTTTAAGTGCATGCGTTTTTTCGGATTAATAATTTCATTAAGGCATGAATACCATTAATAAGCAAATGAAATTTTAGCCATCCAGATACCCCGAAGGGGATAAATAATGAGAAACGGCCTAAATTAATCGCGCTGCGACGGGTGATATGGCTTCACCGCCGGGTGAGCCTGTTCGGAAAAATAAAAAAACATTCTCTGCAGATTCATCCACGTCACCGTAACCAAAAATCGAGTTAACCCAATGAAATACTGAAAGTTATTATCATTGCGTCATCAATAAGTCGCTGGTGAATCACTCCCCCCTCTTCCCGTATCACTCTCCGCCCCGGCAATATCAATTGAAATAAGTCTTGCTATCCGCGGTGAAGTATGTGACTAATGATTGGTCGGTTAAGTACACAGACATAATAAAGCGGTTCAGTAAAGCAGTCCTCATCTTAAGTGTTATCCGTTGATAATTCTTCCTTTTGAGTCTCCTTATCGTTATTAATTAGATTCTGTGCGAAACCTTTTCGCCGTAAGGCTCAGATATGTTGAGGTATTATCAATGTCTAATAAAATGACTGGTTTAGTAAAATGGTTTAATGAATCGAAAGGCTTTGGTTTCATCACCCCGGACAACGGTAGCAAAGATGTGTTTGTACATTTTTCCGCTATCCAGGGCGGCGGTTTTAAAACCCTGAACGAAGGCCAGAAAGTCGAATTCACCATTGAAGATGGCCAGAAAGGCCCTTCTGCCGGTAACGTCTTCGCCATCTAAGCTGCGCTTTATTTGCTGGCGGTAGATTTCAGCTTCGCTGCCGATGATGGACTCACGCCAGTTAAAAAACCCTGACATCATGTCGGGGTTTTTTCGTTATATCGCGAGCCGTCAGGTAATAAAAAACAAGGCTGGCCTCAGAGTATTCCGTGCTGAATCAAAAAGCCCCACCACGGAATGCCGACAACCATATGCAGCAGAAACGTTAATAAAGCGATTATGGTCCCGGTTAACCACCAGGATTTAATATCGTTATAACCGGCGGCAAAGATAATCGGCCCGGCGGCACCGCCATAGTGCGTGATACAGCCCCCGTAAGAGTTAGAAAACAGGATGGCGAGCGCCAGCAGCGCAGGCGCCGTTCCGGTAACCAGTCCGACGGTGGCGAAGACGGGAACCATAGCCGCGACGTATGCACCGCCGGAGGCGAATAAATAGCGCACGACGATGCTTAAAAAAACAATAATCACAATGGTCGTGTTACCGGCGCCGAGGAAATCCAGATGCTCGGACATAAAGGCGGCAAGCCATTTAAAAAATCCCTCTTTGCTTAAGGTCGCACTCAGTCCAATAATGCCGCCGTACCAGATTAACGTATTCCAGCCGCCCTTATTTTGCAGCACATCATTCCAGCAAATGACATTCGTGAGCAAAGCGCCAGCCATGGCAATCACCGCAACGGAGGATTCATTCAGCCCCAGATAATGAGAAAATATCCAGCCGGAGAGTGCGGAGATAAAGACCACGATCAGCCCTTTCTCTTTCGAACTGATGGGCCCCAGGTCATTCAGGCCCGCAGTGGCTATTTTTACATTGTCTATTTCTTTTAATTGCGGGCGCACTATTTTGTAGGTGATATAAGGAATGACGGCTAACATCAATAGCCCAAGCGGTACCCCCGCCAGAGCCCACCCTACCCAGCTTATGCGGATATGAAAAATATCGGAAATTAACTGTAACGCTAAGGCATTTCCGGCAAACGCGGTCAAAAACATATAGCTGGTGGTTTTAGTCACCATATAGATATTCACCATCAGATAACGTCCGGCCTGACGCGGACTCTCTTTTGGCGTTGAACCTAACACCAGGGCAATGCTATTGATAATCGGGAATACGACGCCGCCGGCGCGTGCGGTGTTAGAAGGCGTCGCCGGTGACAGCATTAAATCCAACAGCGCCGTGACATACCCCAGCCGCAGGGTTGTCCCACCGAACTTTAAAATAAACCAGTACGCCAGACGTTTCCCTAATCCGGTGGTGACAAAAGCGGCGCTCAAAGTAAACGCGCTAAATACCAGCCATGTCGTTCCCGAGGAAAAACCGCTCAGTACATCCATTGACCTGACGGGGGAGTCATCAAATCGTGCCACCGTTAAGCACGACAAGCCTACCGCCGACAGCATGATAACCGGCTCAGGATAAGGCTTACTCACCAGACCTATAATGGATGCCAGGTAGATACCGGCCAGTATCCAGGCTTCTTTCGTTAATCCCGCGGGGGGTGGAATGATGATTGCTAATATAATAATAAAAATAAGCACCGCTATTTTTATTAGCTTTGACTTCAACATGCTTCACCTCGGCTACAATCCGTGTCATTAAAAGCAGAAGCCTCTTTCTTCTGAAGCTTCCGCTGAACAAGTGAGCTATTCACCGTTATTGCTTAATGCAGTAAAGAATTAGCCAGCGAATGTTTTAATAATATTTTTTCCATCATTCCTTGACTGATACTCTGGCAGCCGATCGAAGTTCAGGTAACGATAAATATCGTCCCTTGTTGCTTTGATTTTATCCATGTGCCAGAAATATTGTTCAACGGTCGGCATTTTCCCTATCATCGCCGCCACGGCGCTCAGCTCCGCCGATGCTAAAAAAACGTTCGCATCGGTGCCCAGACGATTCGGGAAGTTACGAGTCGATGTTGAAACAACGGAACTGCCCTGACGTACCCGCGCCTGGTTCCCCATACACAGCGAACAGCCGGCGGGTTCGATTCTGGCGCCCGTTTTTATAAACTGATTAAAGTAGCCTTCACTGGCAAGCTGACGCGCATCCATTTTCGTCGGCGGAGCCAGCCACAGCCGTACGGGTATCTCGCGGGCGTCGGCAATAATTTTACCGGCGGCGCGGAAATGGCCAATATTCGTCATGCAGGAGCCAATAAAGACCTCATCTATCGGCGTACGCGCGACTTCCGACAGCAGCCGGGCGTCATCCGGATCGTTCGGCGCACAGACGATGGGTTCGGTAATTTCCGTGAGATCGATCTCAATCACCGCGGCATATTCGGCGTTCTCATCGGCCACCAGCAGCGACGGATTCGCCAGCCATGCCTCAATTTCCGCAATTCGCCGCGCCAGCGTGTCGGCATTTTCATAACCCTGATTAATCATCCAGCGTAGCAATGTGGCATTGGAGCGCAGGTATTCCGCCACGTTCTCCTCTTCCAGACGCAGCACGCACGCCGCTGCGGAGCGTTCGGCCGAGGCGTCGGCCAGTTCAAAGGCCTGCTCCGCTTTCAGCATCCCGAGCCCTTCGATTTCCAGGATACGGCCGGAGAAAATATTGATCTTATTTTTTTTCTCCACCGTCAGTAATCCCTGCTTGCGGGCATAGAGCGGAATAGCGTGAACCAGATCGCGCAGGGTTATCCCCTGCTGCATCTCTCCCGTAAAACGGACCAGTACGGACTCCGGCATATCCAGCGGCATAATGCCCGTTGCCGCAGCAAAGGCCACCAGCCCGGAGCCCCCGGGAAAAGAGATGCCAAGCGGGAAACGGGTGTGCGAATCCGCCCCGGTCCCCACGGTATCAGGAATCAGCATACGGTTAAGCCAGGAGTGGATAATGCCATCACCCGGCTTCAGCGCCACGCCGTTTCGGCGGCTGATAAACTCGGGCAGCGTTTCATGCAGCTTCACATCAACCGGCTTGGGATAGGCCGAGGTATGGCAGAAAGACTGCATAACCAAATCAGCGGAAAAACTCAGGCAGGCCAGATCGGTAAGCTCATCGCGCGTCATTCCTCCGGTGGTATCCTGTGAACCGACGGTGGTAACTCGCGGCTCGCAGTACTGTCCTGGTCGGATCCCGGCAACGCCGCAGGCTCTCCCCACTATTTTCTGCGCCAGCGTAAAGCCGGCGGCGGAGGGTGCCGGCGCTTTCGGCCGGCGGAAAACGTCGGAGGGCGCAAGGTTCAGTGATTGCCGCGCTCTGGCCGTCAGGCTGCGGCCAATAATCAGCGGAATGCGCCCTCCGGCGCGCACTTCATCCAGCAGAACGTCCGTTTTCAGGGAAAATGAGGTAACAGGACGCTGGCTGTGGGCTTCGCAAATCTCCCCGCGATACGGATAGAGATCAATCAGCATTCCCGTGGATAGCGCGGAAACATCCATTTCAAGGGGCAGCGCGCCGGAATCTTCCAGGGTATTAAAAAAGATGGGCGCAATATTGCCGCCAAAAACAAAGCCGCCGCTTCGTTTATTCGGCACCCATGGAATATCGTTGCCAAGGTGCCATAAAATAGAGTTAGTGGCCGATTTTCGCGAAGAGCCGGTGCCGACGACATCGCCGACGTAGACCAGCGGATAGCCCTCTTTCTTTAACTGCTCTAGCTGTCGTATCGGCCCGCGGCTTCCCGGTTCATCCGGGCTGACGCCGTCGCGCGGATGACACAACATGGACAAGGCATGCAGAGGAATATCCGGACGTGACCATGCCTCGGGCGCAGGGGACAAATCATCAGTATTGGTTTCCCCCGTCACTTTGAATACTTTCAGCGTGATCTTCTCCGGCAGCGCCGGACGACGTAAAAACCATTCGGCGTCGGCCCATGACTGAATCACTTTTTGCGCCCAGGCATTTCCTTGTTTCGCCTTTTCTTCCACATCCTTAAATTTTTCAAAAATAAGCAGCGTGGCGCTTAATTGTTCCGCTGCGCTGCTGGCCCAGCGGGGATCGTCCAGTAAGTGAATGAGCGGTTGAACATTATAACCGCCCTGCATGGTGCCCAGCAGTTCAATAGCCTGCTGAGGCGCAATAATACTCGCCGGGTTTTCTTCTTTGATCTGCTGATAAAGAAAATCGGCTTTAATCTTCGCCGCCGGATCGACGCCCGGCGGCACGCGATGCGCTAACAGCTGTACAAGGGCATGTTTATCATCGCAGGTCTTGCTGGTCAGTAATGTAATTAATTCTTGCGTTTGCTCAGCGGTTAACGGCTTCGGTGGAATATTTTTTTCAGCGCGTTCGTCCACATGCTTTTTATAAGCTTCTAACATATGCTCTCCGTTTCAGATGTTATTTATCTGAAGGTTGTTTATGTAATAGCGATATTCGGTTGGTAAAATTAACTTTTAATAAATTGCGGTAAGCCTTCACAAAATTCTGCTAACTGCTCCAGACCATAATTCCAATCCCCGAATCCGGACTCAGCATTAATATGCCCGGCGTCACCCAGATCGATTAACCGCCCTCCCCAGCATTGCGCCCAGTACTGCGCTCGCTTAAAGGTCATTAACGGATCGTTTCGGCTGGCAAACAGGAGGCTGGGCACCCGCAGCCTCTCGGGAAGTACCGCCTCGTCCAGTTCGAAGAGCGATGGCTCCGCAGGCGCAACCATGACGATACCCGCGATGTTCACCTTTTGCGTCTGAATCAGGCGACATGCGGCGAGCGCCCCAAAGCTGTGGCCGACCAGCACGGCCGGCCGCTGACAGGTAGCCAGCTCCCGACGGATAGCGGATACCCAGGCATCGATATCCGGCTCCAGCCAGTTCCGCTGGCTTATCCGCTTCCAAAAAGGAAAACGACGACTCCAACAGCTTTGCCAGTGATGCTCATCGCTGTCTCGCAGGCCCGGTACCAGAATAATCGTCAACTTCTCGCTGAGCTGTTCCAGACGTTGGGTAGTCATAAAGCCTTCCTCTCCACGTTCAGTACCGCCCGTCAGGCCGGGTAATGGGAAAGTACCCAGCCAACGGCAAGGAGATCCGCGCTGCCGCCAGGGCTAATATTTCTGTCAATCAACGCCTTATCCATGTGTCTCAGCGCTTTTCTGAGCTTTTCACCCGCCAGGTGTTCTATCTTCAGAACGCGTTGCGCATAGCGCTGCACATACTGCAGGCCGCTCAGCCCGCCCCGGGACACCACATTGGTATCGGGGTTGAAGGCCATCAGGGCCAGCAGCATCCTGAGCAGCGCATCCTGCTCAGATAACCCCTCCCGCCGCGCTTTCTGCCACTGCGGCAGCCCGAACTGCCTGACGGTATAAAAGCCGTTCTCAGCCTCACCTCGCGCGCCGCTAAACCCGAAGCGCTGAAAAATATGCTCGCCTTTGGTTTTAGCGAGGCCCTTTCTTTTCAGTTCCTGGCTAACCAGGCCCGCGCACATCGCGCGGGTTTCCTCGCACAGATTGCGCTGGCTAAGCATCTGGTTGCGCTTAACAAGACGCCCAGCGGCGGCGCACAGCAGGCCGAGGGAAAAAATGCCGCCTTTGTGGGTGTTTACTCCCCCCGTGGCGTTAAACATCGCCTGTTCGCAGGCCAGTCCTGTGGGCCTTATCGCCAATAGCGTCTGCGGGGCAGGCAAATCCGCCGTCGCCTTTCCCTGCGCAAAAAAGCGCGGAAACCAGGGCGAGACGGCGCGAATACTGGCCATAAACAGGGCGATGTTCATATCACGATGCGCACCATTGTTCTCGCCATCAACCAGCCCGGGCTTTGGCGTTAATCTCACTTCCCGATACATCGCCTCGGCAGCCAGCCAGGCGATGCTTTCCCGTTGCTCAGCCCGTTCAGCGTTGACCGCGAAAATAGTCATAGGCTAAATCCTCAATCACTTGCGCAAGTTCATTCTGAGAATGGCGGCGCATACGGGAACAGACGTGGGCAGCCTCATTGCAAATGAAGCATTTGCGCATCGGCTGTCGGATCGCGCTGCGCTTAATTAATCCGGATGTGGGACAAAAAACATCGATATCCCACAGACGCCCGAGAGGATGATGATCTTCAAGATGCGCCGTCACGTGCTTGATCATCCAGGCTGGCGCCGCTACGGACCAGAACGCTTCGGGCCCGGTGGGCTGAAAACGAACGTCGTGTCTGGAAACGCCCCAGCGATGTTTCCGCAGCAGCTGGCTGAACGCGTCCGTCGCCTCCGCCATAACCTGCCGGGCAAGCGGCGTATCTTTTACCTCTCCGGGCCAGACGAGCGTGGTGGATACCATCGGTTGTTCGAAGCGGCGCAGCCACGCCTGTTGTACACTCGCGCGCGCTTCTCTGGCTTTGAGGACTTCCTCAAGGGTGAGAGGGGCGCAGGAAGCGTTGGTTGTTTCGCCGATCATTCTTTCACCTGCCTTACCACGTCAATGACGCTGCCATCGCGATAACGCACGACGCCGACAATGCGCGAGGTAAACTCAATAGGTTTGGGCTCGCCAGAAATCACCAGCGATGTCTGATAAAGCGCTTCGATGTCAACGACCGGCAAACCGGCCGCCGTCAGCCTCTCTTTGACTTCCGGGCGGGCAGGATTCACGGCAATGCCGTGGTCGGTGACGAGCACGTCAATGCTCTCTCCCGGCGTTACGCGGGTCGTGACGTGCCTGACGACGGTGGGAATGCGGCTGCGGATCAGGGGCGCGACCACGATAGTTAAATTTGCCGCCGCCGCGACATCGCAATGTCCGCCCGATGCCCCGCGCATCACGCCGTCGGAGCCGGTCAGAACGTTGACGTTAAAATCCGTATCAATTTCCAGGGCGCTTAAGATGACGATGTCTACGCGGTCGCAGCAGGCGGCTTTCGCCGCCGGGTTGGCGTAAACGCTGGTCGAGATTTCAACGTGGTGCGGATTTTTCGCCAGCGACTCCCCCGCTGCGCCATCAAAACTTTGTGTATCCAGCAGCTTAGTAATCAGCCCCTTTTCATGCAGATCGACAATACTGCCGGTAATGCCGCCTAAGGCAAAGCCGGCGACGATATTGTGTTTCCTCATGCGGGATTCCAGGAATCGCGTACAGGCGGTGGACGCCGCGCCCGATCCCGTTTGCAGAGAAAAACTATCGCGAAAATAACCGGAATGCTCAATGACGTCCGCAGCAGACCGCGCGATCATCAGCTCTCGCGGATTGCTGGTCACGCGCGCGGCGCCAACGCTGATTTTCGCCGGGTCGCCTACGCTGTCGATTTTGACAATATAATCAACCTGATCCTGAATAATGCTGGCCGGCATATACGGAAACGGCTCAATGCTTTCCGTCAGCAAAACCACCTTGCGGGCATATTTTGCATCGACCATCGCGTAGCCAAGCGAGCCGCATCGGGATTTGCCGCCGCTGCCGCTGGCATTGCCATATTCGTCGCAGCAGGAGACCGCCAGGAACGCGACATCAATATTAATTTCACCCTTTTCAATCAGATTGACCCTGCCGCCGTGCGAGTGGATCTGTACCGGCTCCTCCATCAGGCCGTGTGAAATCGCATCCGCTAATTCACCGCGCATCCCGGAGGTATAGATTTTGCTAATAACGCCGTGTTTAATATGCTCGATCAGCGGCGCGTTGCAGGTCATCAGGGAACTTGACGCCAGCGTCAGCCCTCGCAGGCCTTTTTCCGCCAGCCTGGCCATAACGTAGTTAATCACTTGATCACCCTCGCGGAAGGCGTGATGAAATGAAACGGTCATCCCATCGCGTAAATCGCAGCGCGATAAAACTTCATCCAGCGTGTCAAAAAGTTTGCGCTGATATTTTTGCCGGGTATCCGCAAGATAGGGCGTATGGGTATTTGCGCCGGAAAATACCTCATACTGGTGCTGGGCGCCGGATATATTATGAAGGGCTTCGGTTAATTGATTCATAGTTAAATCCTGTTGCTGGTGACTGAATGGAGATTATTGCCGGATGCCGGAGGCATTTTTACGTTCAATAACCACCCGGGCATGGTTGATGATCGGCGCGTCAATCATTTTGCCGTTCAGTGAAATCACCCCAAGTCCGCTACGCTCCCCTTCTTCGGCCGCGGCAATAACACGCTCCGCGTAATCAACTTCTTCCTGAGTGGGGGCATAGGCATTATGTAAGATCTCTATCTGCCGCGGATTAATAAGCGACTTACCGTTAAAGCCCATACGTTTAATCAAATCCACTTCTTTCAAAAAGCCGGCCTCGTCATTAATATCGGCATAGACCACGTCAAACGCATCAATACCTGCCCCGCGGGCCGCATGTAATACCGCGCAGCGCGCGTAAAACAGCTCGGTACCGTCGCCGCGTTCCGTTTGCATATCCATAACGTAATCAAACGCCGCCAGCGCAATCCCCATCAGGCGTTGAGAGGACCTGGCGATAGCGACGGCATTAATGACCCCCACCGCCGATTCAATCGCCGCCATCAGCTGCGTAGAGCCCACCGGGCGGCCGCAGCTCTCTTCAATACGCACAATTTCACGCTCAAGCTGGTAAATATCTTCCGGCGTATCGGTTTTGGGTAAACGGATAACATCGACGCCGGCGCGCACCGCCGCTTCCAGGTCTTTTAAGCCAAATGGCGTATTCAGCGGATTAATCCTGACAACGGTTTCAATATCTTTATACATAGGATGCTGTAGCGCATGGAACACCAGCAGCCGCGCGCTGTCTTTCTCTTTCAACGAGACCGCATCTTCCAGGTCAAACATGATTGAATCGGGTTTATAAATAAAGGCTGTTGAAAGCATAGCGGCGCTTGAACCCGGTAAAAAAAGCATGCTACGGCGTAATTTTTTCATCATAATTTTTCCCACGCAATTTCGTTGCTGGCCGTTCCCCGTAAAATCGCCGCCTGCATTCTGGCGCGGATAACGCAGTCCAGCGCCCCCTTATCCTCAACAATAATTTGCCCCTGCGTAACGTTTAATGCGGAAAGTGTTTCATTAACCACCGCCGTAATCTGTTCACCAAATTGTTTGTACACTTCGCTGTTGATAGTAATATCGAGCCCATCATCGTAGGGGCTGACTTTGACAACCAGGTCGCTGGATTCCAGCGTCCCGGCGATTGCCGCATGTAATATTTTCATATAAATATCCTGAACAATGATTTATTAAGCATCAACCATATCTAAATCGGGCTGCTTAGATTGATTCGCTGATAACCATTTATATAAATAAGGCATCGTAGTTGCAGGCACCATACTTTTAACGGTGTGCATATCTTCGTGACTTAACAATTTCCTGACCGCAGAGGCGGAGATGGGAAAATTATTCATATCGGTCATCCGCTGAATCTCATTCACCTTGATACTGGCGGCAGGTATTGTCATCTCATCCTCCAGCCAGTGATGCATTGCGTCATTATATTGCGCGGTCACCTTACAGAAGGGTTCAGTACCAACAAAGCGCTGATTAATATTTAAAGCCGGTGCAATGTAACGGCGGAACATAAGCAAATCGATTGCGGCATACACCTCGTTAATAATTTGTTTTTCTTTGAGAAAGTAACCGGGGAATGTTCCTCGAGAAATAATATATTTTGAGCCAGGATGGACCGTAATATTAGGCAGATGCCGTGACCCCTCCTGAACCATGGCAAACCGTTGCCGAAAGGAAAACGTGGACAGATCTTCCTCAACGACAAAGACATGCAGCCAGTCGCACGCTTTTGCAGCCTGCTCAATCAGATACTGGTGCCCTAACGTAAAGGGATTTGCATTCATCACAATCCCGCCGATATTTCCGGCCGTCACCAAATGCTGGCCCCGCAGTTGGCGGCAGTAGCGATGGATGCCAACCGGCGAATTCTCCATCAGCGTCGCCCTGTTATCGAGGGTGACCAAAGGATAAAATCCGCATCCCTGGAACGACCGCACATTATCCGGACACGTCAGGAGAAAAAGCTGATGTTCGCCGTTCTGAACAGCCTGCAGCTCCGCTTCATGAATGATCTTCAGGCCTAGCGCCGTCCCGCGCCACTCTCTGGCAACCGCAATGCATTTTAACGTATTCCCCGCAAGCCCGGCGCAGGCAACCAGCTGCCGCTGGCAGCGCGCGACAACAAATTGCTCAATGTCGCCGTCGATGCCTAATCCATTGTTCTTCAGAAAGAGAATAATTTCGTCTCTGAAGGTACCGTTGCTAGTTTCCACTTTCTCGAATTCTAGCGTTTGGTCGGTGTACATCTTGTTTCTCCTGCCCATACCTTAATGAGCGTCAAATAATCTTGTCTGAGCCCGCGGAGACGACGACATCTGCAATTCGTGCTGCGGTTTTGATTCGACAATCGTATTCATGAGATGCCCAATATTTTCAATTACCACCTCAACCCGATCGCCTTCGTGCATAAAGAGTGGGGGCGTTCTTTTTTTACCGACGCCGCCAGGAGAGCCGGTAATAATGACATCGCCGGCGCTGAGCGCCGTAAAAGTACTGATATAGCTAATCAGATCGGCAACTTTATGGATCATACTGCTCGTTGAATCATTCTGAACCATAATGCCGTTCAAATAGGTTTGAATAGACAAGCGGTGGGGATCGGGTATTTCATCAACGGTTGTCAGGCAGGGACCAAACGCGCCGGTCTGCCGCCAGTTTTTCCCGGCGGTAAACCAGGCATGCTGCCAGTCGCGCACCGATCCATCCATATAGCAGCTATAGCCTGCAACATGGCTCAGGGCAGCGTCGGTATCGATATTCATACCCGGTTTGCCAATAATAACGGCCAGCTCGCCTTCATAATCAAATTCATTGGATAGCGCGGGTTTTAATATCGGCGTTGCATGACCGGTTTGCGAGTCAGGAAAACGAATAAAGAGGGTCGGCGCATCGCTGGTTTCAGAAAACTCTTTTCTTTTTTCCGCATAGTTCATACCGACGCAGAAAATTTTCCCCGGATTTTCAATGACCGGTAAAAAAGTAATATCAGCCATCATGACATCGACCGGATAATTAACATATTGGCCGGCGATCTCAATAGCGCCCCACTGCAGTAAGTCCTTCAGCGTACGATATTGATGACCAATCTTGCTACCCAGGTCAATAATGCCTGTATCCGTCAATATTCCATAACTCTTACGACCATGATGAACATAGCTTGCTAATTTCATGATGACACCTTACTAACATTGAATTTCTTTACTCACGCCACTGGAGATGACGTGAGTCATTCACTTCGCCACGAAGGGTTTAAGACTCAACCGGAACCATGGCTTTTGTTTCGCTGGAAGACAAATACGTTGCAACCACCGCCCCCACGGCCAGTAGCGCAATAATGAATCCCGTCATCCCCTGCCAGCCCATAGAGTGGAAAACAAAGCCGTTCACGAAACCAATCACTGAGCCGCCCATGTAGTAGAAGAACAGATACAGCGCGACGGCCTGGCCACGTGCATGCGTTGCATTTTTACTTACCCAGCTTAAGCCAATGGAGTGACAACCAAAGAAACAACCGGTAAAAATGACCGCGCCGATAATAAAGGTGACGACGTTAGACGTTAAAGTCAGCAGCATTCCCAGCGCCATCATTACAAACAGCGCGCGCAGGACTCTCATACTGCCGTATTTTGCGGAAAGTCGTCCCGCCTGAGGGGCGGTAAAAAAGCTTAAGGCAAAGCTAAAGGAGAGCAGGCCCGCATTCGCCGGAGAAATATGAAAGGGTTCGCCTTTCAGGAAGAAAGCCAGGTAGTTATAGAGAGAGGTGAATACCCCAAAGATGATGAAGCTAATCACGAAGGCTAACGCCAGCTTTTTATTTTTAAAGTGAGATGCCGCGCCTTTCACCACGCGAAGAACGTTGAGGTTTTGCGTTGGCTTAAAGTTCTGAGACGCCGGGAGTAAAAAGTAAACCAGCAAAGCCACCAAAATCAGGCTGATCGCAAAACCATAGAAAATGGTATTTATTGAGATATGGTCGATCAGCTGGCTGGCCACAATACGCCCGGACATCCCTCCCATCGAGTTACCAAAGACGAAGTATCCGGTGACCACCCCCGCCACCACCGGCGCGACCTCCTCGCTGATATAGGCGGTTGCGGCAGCAGCGATACCGCTGAGCGCCAGGCCAATAACCGCACGCAGGGCCACCAGCATCGCCCATGATTCGACCAGAGGACAGAGCATCGTCAGCAGTCCGCCAAGTAGCAGCGAAACGATAATTAATTTTTTCCTGCCGTAATGATCGGACAGCGTCCCGGTGAATAATAATCCGATAGCCAGAAGCGCCGTTTCTGCGGAGAGAATGATACTCACCTGACTCACCGGCACATCATATTCGACGGCGAGAACGGGTAACAGAGGTTGAATAAAAAAGAGTGAGGCTAATTCTGCAAGGCCGGATAGCGCCAGGGCCAGGATGATCCGAATATAATTACTGACCTTGACGGGAGCAGAATTAAGCTGATTATCTTTCGTATGGGTTATAGCCATAAAATCCTCGACATTATTTTTTTAGGTACAGAGTTATGTAGCAACTACACGCGAGAGGACATCAGTATTGCACCGCATTAATGATATAAAATATTTATAATTCCTCCGCTAAAACATATTCCGGGACGCAAACCGTGCCTTCAAATAATTTACGGGAGGTTCTAATCACTGCGGCACGCGTTTTCTCAATATCATCTCCCTCTTTGAGTAAAGATACGGAAATTTTTCCGCTCGGATGTTCAATATTAATAATATTGGTATACGGCGTCCTCGGCTGGTCGGCCACAATGTGATGGGCCACCGATCCTTCAATTATCGTGGCCGTGGATATGCCGATAGAGCCCGTAATAGCCAGTGATTTATGGCAGGTATGAGGCATAAAATAACGAACTCTGATGGTCCCGCCTGCGCCGGGCGCGCTCAGCAGAACCGGTTTAGGGATCACTTTATCGGCGACATCGCCCAGCCCCATTTTCGCACCTGCCTTGCGCCGGATCGTTTCCAGCTTATTCATAAACGCGCGATCGGCATCGAGGTCGGCCGGTGATTCGTCTCCCGTTTTGCCCATCCGCTCTGCCCTAATCAGCACCATCGGCATCGCCATATCAATGCAGGTGACTTCCACATCATCAATCACATCGACGATGTTACCGGTTGGCAGCAGCTTTCCCGTCTTGCATCCGGCGGAGTTAAGGAAAGTCAGGCCAATCGGCGCAGCGCAGCCGGGAACGCCATCAATGTGCGTATCACCTTCATAGTTGACATAAAAATTCGGCGTTTGTACTTCCGCATCAACCAGCGTACCGGTATTCAGGTTGCGGATCCGCACTGTCGTCACCGGACTTTGCGCCTTAACCAGGCCTTTTTCAATCGCGAAGGGCCCTACGGCACAGAGCATATTACCGCAGTTAGGCGTGGTATCGACGCGGCGCTCGTTGACCATCACCTGAACAAATAAATAGTCGACGTCAGCATCCGGACTGTCCGAGGGGCTAACAATCGCGACTTTACTGGTTTGGGGGCTGCCGCCGCCAATACCATCAATTTCAAGTTCGTGACCCGCGCCCATTAAGCCCAGCAGCACAGCATCGCGTTCTTCAATTTTTGTCGGTAAATCACTGGCCAGAAGCACCGGGCCTTTCGAAGTACCGCCACGCATCAGTACACAAGGAATCTTTAACATTATGTTTCTCGTTTCACGCATTGATAAGAGCAATGTCAGGATTCCACAGACGAATACATAATTCTAATGCCAATAAAACCATCGATTAATACGTTTTGCGTATAAATAGCGGTTAGGTTAGTGTGTTTGCATCGCGATAAAGTCTGGAGTGAAATCTCATGCTGCACGATCTTCAAGGTATACAAGCGTTTGTTAAAATTGCAGAAATTGGATGTTTCACAAGAGCATCACATTTTCTTCACACATCCCAACCGGCGTTAACCCGCCGGATTAAAAAACTTGAAGAGCAGCTGGGAGCTACGCTATTTGAACGGACAACCAGAAACATTAAACTCACGGCTGTAGGCAGAGAGTTTTTACCTAAGGCAAAGAATTTAATAGATTTTTATGAAAGTTCGATCCTGAGTATTAAAGAAATGGCCACCCATCAAAGCGGCGTTGTCACCCTCTCCTGTCTCCCCACCGCGGCGTTCTATTTCCTCCCTTCGGTCATCAGGGACTATAACAATCACTACCCCAATATCCGTATCCGCATCCTCGAGCATAGCGCCAGCGATTGTCTTGAAGCCGTCTTAAACGGTGACGCAGATTTCGGCATAAACATGATAAACATCACACATCCCAATATCGATTTCTCGCCGCTGGTCAATGAACCTTTCGTATTAGCCTGCCGACGGGACCACGAACTGGCGCAGAAATCGCTGATCTTGTGGGAAGACCTGGCCAACTTCAGGCTTATTGGCGTTAGACGTTCAAGCGGTAACCGCTCGCTGATCGATCAAGCGCTGGAGAATATGGACTGGAAGCCCAACTGGTTCTATGAAGTCAGGCATCTGTCGACGTCGCTGGGTATGGTAGAGGCAGGGCTTGGCGTGGCGGTGGTTCCCAGTCTGGCCATGCCGACCGATGAGCATCACATTCTTGTCAGCCGTCCGCTCGTTGAGCCGGTTATTCGCCGCACGCTCGGTCTCGTGCTGCGCAGAGAAACGGCGCTGAGCCCTGCAGCGGAAAAGTTCAGGGAGATGCTATTACAACTCTGGTCACAGGATACAAGCAGCCCGTGGATAGGGAAATTTACCCGGTAGAGCCGCTTTTATCTTCGGCACTCTAGCGCCTGACGCTGCGTGAGGGACGCGGCGATATCATTTTCAGGCCGGGACGCGCTCGTCTGGCAATTATTGTCGCTCTTTTATAAGCCTGGCTGTCAGAAGTGATATTTTTAACGTCCCGGCAAACTATGACTCCCACCAGGTCGGAATTTTTATATTCGGCGACGGAAATAAAGTACCTTAGAACAATAGCGCATTAAGTTATGAATAATATGTGCAACGCGCCGTAATTTAAGCGAAACCGGTTAGGTATCAGCAAATAACATTCGGGCATGAGTTAAACCAAAAAATAATAATGCACTGATAACAAACTCCGTTATCGTGTTCGCGTAATACGTTGTTTTTCAGAAATGACTTTCTCATCAGGGTAAAAATATGCCAACAAAAATTCATAAATTGCTGTTGTCGCTGGCGATCGCCGCCACGCCTTTTTTCAGCCATGCCGAAGAGTCCACCTGGGATCATATTAAACAATCGGGCGAACTGCGCGTCGGCGTCGCGCAGGGGGAACCGTGGTATTTTAAAGATCCAGCCACCGGTCAGTGGAACGGCATTGGCTATAACGTGGGTAAAGTACTGGCAAAAGATTTAGGCGTAAAACTGGTGCCGGTGGAGACCACCTGGGGAAATGCGGTCGCCGCGCTGCAGGCCGGGCAGATTGATACCATGCTGGTGCTGGACCCCACCGATGAACGCCGCAAAGCCGCCGACTTTTCCGACCAGCCCTTCCTCTGGTATGCGCAGGGGGTCCTGATCCGCGACGGCGTGAAGGCCGAGAGCTGGGAAGATCTCAATCGCCCGGATATTAAGATTGGCGTCACGCTCGGCAGCAGCCCGGACCTGATACTGACCAAAAAATTACCCAAAGTGCAGCTGGTGCGCTTTACCAATATGGATGAAGGCGTCGCAGCCTTCTACGCCGGACGCGTCGACGCCCTCTCGTACGTCCACCCGGCGCTGGCTCTGCAGCAGGCAAAAGTGCACAAAGGCAACCTGATTCTGCCAAAACCGATTATTGCCATCAGCACCGGCGGCGCGCTGCGCAAAGAGAGCGATCCCCGCTTCCGCAACTTTCTGAATGAAGAGTTTGCCAAAATTTACCAGTCGGGACAGAGCAAACAGTTTTATGAAGACGCCCTTAAGCTACGCGGTGTGGATATCAGCAAAGTGCCCTCGGTGATTAAAGAAGAGTGGAAATAAGCGACTACTCTCCTGGCGCGGACAGAAGCGGCGAGATTGCCGCGCCAATGTCCGCGCAGCGTTCCATATCCAGCAGAGCGTCAATCAGCCGCGCTGCCCGCGGCGCTCTGAGGCGTGATGACAGGTTGGCCTCGCATTTATCCACGATCCGCTGTTCCGGCAGCGGATTTTCTGCACACCCCGGCGGGAAGTCGATACGCTCTCCGGCGATCGTCCTTCCCTTTACCACAATGTCCACGCGCGCGGCGGGACGGCGATGCTGCAGCATCAGCTGTTCAAAGGTCTCATCGGCGATGATTTCAACCCGGTCAGCGAAGGCAAGGAGTGGCGCCGCGCCGCGCGTCCGATCGCTGCTCCACTGATGACGCGCGATTTTAAACGCCAGGCAGGCTATCGCCAGCGGCAGACTGAACTGCGCATCGGTATTGCTGACGGGACGCGCGTCGGCGAAAAAACGCGCCAGGGTAGAACTACCGTAAACGCGAATCCGCTCAATCGACTCTGGCGACGGAATACGGTCCAGCAGACGCTCAAACGACGCCAGCGCCGTATGCATCCAGCGGCATACCGGATAGTCTTTGAAACTGGCGTGCCTGAGCTGCCAGTGCATCGCCAGATGCTCCGTCAGCCGTTCTGGCTGAAAGCGGTCGGAGCCTGACATCCGCCAGAATCCCTGTTCACCATCGAGTATCTCGCGCGGCCCCACTATCCCCGCGAGGTGTAGCTCCACCGCGCGTACGCCGGCCTCTGCCGCCGGCGCGTTGTAATCCTTAAACGAAACCAGTGGACGCGCCTGCCAGTTGTATTTATGCAACGTGGGCAAAGGGGTTAACGAGGCGGCCAGTCCCAGGCTATTTTCCAGCCCCGCGGCATCGCAGCCGCGCAGTAAACCATACGCCACCGCCGCCCCCAGCGATTCGTGCTGGCACACGCCGTACACTTGTTGAAACCGTTCAGGACTCGGCTGCTGAGAGATAATCACGCGGCTGTTGATTTCCCAGGCCGCCACCAGAGAGGTCAGCAACGCCCCGCCGCTGACCGGCCCGCCCTGGCCCACCGCGGCCAGCGCCCCGGCCACCAGCGTGGCGCCGGGATGCCCCATCCCCCGCCCGGCGACTTCAAAACCATCGTCATAATCCAGCGCGTTTATCGCAGCGGCGTTGAGGAACGCGGCGCCGCTGGCGGAGAGCGGAGTTCCACCGTCGAGCACCGCGCTTTTGCCGGTCGCGTACTGGCTACGAATAACCCGCGCGCTTTTCCGCAGCACGCTGTCTTCGCAGCCGGCAACGCCGCAGCCCAGGCTATCGATAAAATGCAGAGCGATCCTGGCTTTCACCGACGCCGGTATCGCAGCCGGGGTGAGTTCGCCGGCAAAACGCGCCAGCGTAGCGGTTAAGGAATCAGAGTCTGGCATTGCTTTCTCGCGTAAATATTTATAACCAAAAGAGATAATAGCAATGGTTTTTATTATTTAATTATCACATTTCGCTACTGCTAAGATGATGTCGTTCTAAAACCATCACCATCGTTTTGCGTTTTTCAGGGGTTCCAGAACTATGTCGTATCAATGGGATTTTGCCGCCATCTGGCCATATCGCATGCTGTTGCTGGAGGGGCTGTGGGGTACCATTCAGATCGGCGTCACCAGTATTTTATTCGGCATGCTGGCCGGCATTGCGCTGGCGTTGATGAAGGCCTCGCCGCTAACGCTCTTCCGTCTTCCGGCGCTGATACTGATCGGCTTTTATCGTAATACTCCCGCTATCGTCCACTTCTTCTGGATCTACTACGCTCTGCCAGTCGTCAGCCCGCTGACGCTCTCGCCGTTTGCTGCCGCGGTACTGGCGCTCTCCGCCCAGTCGGCCGCGTTTTATGCCGAAGTTTACCGCGGCGGCATCCAGTCGATCGGCGCCGGACAATGGGAAGGCGCGAAGGCGTTGGGCATGTCGCGCGCCACCGCGCTCCGCCGGGTCATTTTCCCCCAGGCGCTGCGCAGAATGATTCCTCCTTTCCTTGAGCGTTCTTTCGAACTGCTCAAATCCACCGCCCTTGCTTCGTCTCTGGCGTACAGCGAGCTGCTGTATCAGGCGATGCAAATCAACAGTCAGACTTACCGGCCCCTGGAAGTGTATTCGCTTATTGCGGTGATGTACTTCACTCTGCTGCTGATTATCAGCCAGGGCAGCCAGTTGCTTGAACGACGCCTTGCCGTCTCCGACTCACGTTAACGAGAGAACAACCATGCATTATCAGTGGGACTTTTCCCTTGTCTGGCAAAACTTGCCGGTACTGCTAAAGGGACTGGGCGTTACGCTGGAGCTATGGCTGCTGGCGGGAATTGTCGGCACGCTGATCGGGCTTGCCGTTGGCGTCGTCCGTGCCCGCGGGCCGCGCTATTTTTATCCCGTTACCAGCGCCTTTGTCGAGGTGTTCCGCAATACGCCGGTGCTTATCCAGCTCATCTGGTTCTACTATGCCTTTCCGGTGCTGGTGGGCATTCAGTTTTCCACTTTTGGCGCCGCCGCGCTGGCGTTAACCCTGTACACCGCCGCCTACAGCACCGAGATTTTTCGCGCCGGGCTACAGTCCATCGAACGCGGGCAGTGGGAAGGGGCAAAAGCCTTAGGCATGCCGCCGGGCGTGATGCTGCGGCGTATTATCCTGCCGCAGGTATTTCGCCGTATGTTGCCAGCCCTGACAAACCGCATGATTGAACTGGCGAAGGTGACCTCCCTGGCCTCGATTCTCACGGTTAACGAACTGATGTATCAGGGCAGGCTGCTAAGCAGTACCTGGTATCGCCCGGTGGAGATTTTCACCGTCGTCGCCCTGCTCTATTTTGTGCTGATCTGGCCCGGAAGTTACCTGGCGGCACGTCTGGAGCGCCGCTACCGTCCACATCCTTAATATGATGAGAAAGGCCATGTCAGAGAAAAAAGTCGTCATGCGGATACGCGCCCTGCACAAACGCTTTGGTGCGCAAAGCGTGTTACAGGGCATCGATTTAGATATCTATGCCGGTGAGAAAATCGCCATCATTGGCGGCAGCGGCTCGGGTAAGAGCACCCTGCTGCGCTGTCTGAACTTTATGGAAATACCCAGCGCTGGCACCGTAGAACTGGACGGCGTTACCCTCGGTAAAATCGACAGCCGCGGTCAGCGGCGCTATAGCGAAAAACAGCTGAGCGATGTTCGCCAGCGCGTGGGGATGGTGTTTCAGCAATTTAATCTCTTCCCGCATCTGACGGTGCTGCAAAATGTCAGCGAAGCCCTGATATCGGTGAAAAAGATGCGTCGCGAAGAGGCGATGCGCATTGCCCACGCGCAGCTGGAAAAAGTTGGGCTCGGCCATAAGCACCAGGCCTGGCCCGGCAGCCTGTCCGGCGGTCAACAGCAGCGCGTCGCTATTGCTCGCGCCCTGGCAATGGCGCCAGAGATAATATTGTTCGATGAGCCCACCTCGTCCCTCGACCCTGAACTCGTGGGGGAAGTGCTGCATACCATCCGTGAACTGGCAGATGAGGGGCGGACGCTGCTGCTGGTCACTCATGAGCTGGGCTTTGCCTGGCATTTCGCCGATCGGGTGATTTTTATCGAAAACGGCGTGATTCATGAAATGGGCACCCCGGAAGAGGTGCTGCGCCATCCGCGCCAACCGCGCACCCAGGCCTTCCTTTCCCGTTTCGCTGAACGGGCATTTTAACCGCAAGGAAACATGATGAGTTTAGCTCTCTCCGCTCAAAGCAGTCAGGCGTACCTGCAGGATACGCGCAACGACAATGTGCAGGTGTACGTCAACGGTGAATTCGTTCACCGCGATCGCGCCACGGTTTCCGTTTTCGATTCCGGCTACGTCTGCGGCGACGGGGTCTGGGAGGGGCTGCGGCTGGTGAACGGCAAGCTGATCGCCCTTCAGGCGCATCTCGATCGCCTGTTTGCCGGGGCGGCCGCTATCCAGCTCAATATCGGCCATAGTCGTGAGGAGCTAACCGATATTATGTACAGCACGCTGAAGATCAACGGTATGACGGACGGCGCCCATCTGCGGCTCATGATCACCCGCGGCAAAAAGCGCACGCCAAATCAGGACCCGCGCTTTATCCTCGGCGGCGCCACTATCGTCTGCGTGGCGGAATATAAGGTTGTGGATGAACAGGCCAAACGGCGCGGCCTTGCCCTGTTCACCTCGACCTATCGTACCAGCGCGCCGGATGTTTTCGATTTGCGTCTTAATTCCCACAGCCGCCTGAATTTGATCCAGGCGCTATTGCAGGCGCTGGACGCCGGCGCAGATGAAGCGCTGATGCTGGACCCTCATGGGTTTGTCGCCAGCTGCAATTCCACCAACTTTTTTATCGTACGCCAGGGCGAGCTGTGGACCTCAAACGGCCTGTACTGCTTTAACGGTATTACCCGCCACACGATCTTGTCACTGGCGCGCCAGCAGGGCCTCAGCGTGCAGGAAAGATCCTTTACCCTTGCCGAAGCCTTCACTGCGGACGAAGCTTTTGTCACCGGAACGCTGGCAGGTATTACCCCGGTAAGCAGGCTCGACGGCAGGCGCTTCGACCTCAACGAAAATCCGGTGACCCGACGTATCAGCGGCTGGTATCAGGACTATTTACAGCAGGCGGAGTCGCCGCCCGCCGACCATCGCCGGACGAAAAAAACCCGCAGAGATAGCGCGGGTTGATTCAAATGCAAATCCATTGACTGCAAATAACATCACAATAACCAGGCGTTATTTTATGATGTGCATCACAAAAACATCACCCCCTGTTCGGGGGGGATGCTGACTTCTCCCGGGCCTCTCTTTATCCTCCCCGCGCGCAGCGTGGAGGGCTAAGGGCATAACGTGGCGGCCCAGCGCAGCCCTGATTCGCGCAGCGCAAAGATCGCCTGAGGGATTTTTGCTTTTTTTGCAGCCGGATGTAAGAATCGACAACAATTTTTATGGGTCAACGCGTTCACTGATGCCGCTCACCGCAGGGGCTGGGATATCGGCCATCGGGATGACATTGCGCATACGTCGTTGCAGCGTGCCGCCCGCCATATCAAATGAATGACTGCTCGCTACCAGAAACCCTCTGTATTACTTCATTCCACGGGAAACAGTATGAAGCCAAAACAAGCGGAAATTATCCGCCAGTCAATGTCTCTGTTTAACAAAGAGGGGTATCAGTCGCCGAGTATTGACCGGATATCGGAGAATGCGGGCATCTCCAAAATGACCTTCTACCGCTACTATGCGGATAAAGAGGCGCTCATTCTTGATATTTTACAGCAGAAAGAGAGTGAGTTTATGCAGGCGCTGCAGGAGATTACCGCCGATAAACCTTCGGGCCGCGAGAAGCTGTTTGCCGTCTTCGAATATTACAATAACTGGTTCACCTGTGAGGATTTCCACGGCTGCATGTTCACCCGCGCCCTGTTTGAATATGGAACCTCGTCTTCCGCTATCCGGGCGACATGCTCACGGTTTAAATCGCGCCTCTACCAGTTTTTCCGCGACATTCTTACCCTGCTGTTAAAACCGGAACCTGCGGAACGGGTGGCGATGATGATGCTCATGCTGATTGACGGCGCCATTGCCGCTCAGCAGGCGGAGTCCTCGGAATGCCGGGAGATCCCTCCCGGAATAACGGCCTGGAGCGCGGCAAAAGCGCTTATTTATTCAGAGGGCGGCACCCTCTGACTCGCGTTCAACAACGGTACGTAACGCCTCCAGCAGACAATCGTAGTAATCGCAGCAGGTCTGAAGACGCAGCGCTGCGCCAACGTAGACCTCCTCCAGCGCAGCCGGGTTTTTATTGCCGATCGGAACGATAACGTTATTCAGCCACCCATCGGCGTGACCGATATCAACCTCGATATGTTCCGCGTAATAATGCACGTCGCGATCCGTAAGGCCAATGCGACGGCACCCGGTCACAAGCTTCTGGTACTGCGGCGGGTCCAGCAGTTCCGTCATCGCCATCACGCCGAGCGATTTGTAGTAATGCTGACGGTTAACGCCGCCCAGCATGAACGCGTTATACCCGGCGAGCCCCTGCCAGTCATACAGATGGGCGAAATGGTTTTCAGGCAGCGCAATATCTCTGCGCTTCAGCAAATCCTTATACAGATTAACGTGCGTAAACTCCTGGCTGCCCTGGCCTATTTCATCCCAAAGGTTCTGGGCAATCTCTGCACGCGTTTCTGGCAGAGAGCCGACCAGCCCCATCGCGACCAGATCGAAAAACAGCAGATTGAGCGCGCTATCGCTTTTGAAGAAATAGTCTATTTGCGTAGCAGAGGCGGAAGAGGAGAGGAAATCAAAGAGGGGATGGTACGAAGCCGGATGTTTCTGACATAAATGACGGAGTTCCTCAACGATATTCCCGGCGTCAAGCGCGGGTATCGGGAAACTGAAACGTTTTTTTTCCACCCGGAGCCATTCTGATTCGATGTAGCTTCTGATCCCGCAGAGTAATGGATGAAACTGGTTTTTTGCCGCCGCCGATAGCGGCTCCGCCAGCCACGCCTGGTAGAGTTTAAACAGCGCGCTGTGGGCACGTTTTTTCGCTTGCGGATCGTTGGCGGTAAAAGCCTTAGTACAGGTATTTTCGGTCAGGTACCAGGCTCTGTCCGCCAGTAGCGGATTGGCCGTCAGTTTCAGTGAAAGCGCGTTGCTGTGAAGAAGCTGGTCAATCATGTCATCCAGAGAGAGCCTGGCCATTGCGGAATGTTGTTCGTTCCCGGTGAAACCATTTTCTGTCTTACGCATTTATTTATCCCTGTATAATGCATGGTATGTATACGTTATCGTACAGATAAATATGCTGCAATCAGATTTTTTGCACACAGGTAACTAATTTTTAAATATATGATTTAAAATAGGAAAATAATAAAATCCCCCAATTATCATAAAATTTAATTGATATATTAAAAAAAATAAAGTTACCATTTAGTACAGTTCGAAGCGATGCAAGGAATGAGCATGCCTTACCTGTTACTCACGCTGGCGGCCCTGTTTTGGGGAGGGAATTATGTCGTAGGGCATATTCTCGTTCAGGGGGCGGATCCGATTCTCATGACCGAAGCGAGATGGGCGTTGACCGCACTACTGCTGGTACTGCTGTATCAGCGGCAAATCCGCGACAGTCGGCCATTGTTCCGCCAGAATGGCGCAACGCTGCTGGTTCTAACGCTGTGTGGACAGGTGAGCTTTCCCTTAACCCTCTATATTGGTCTGCAGTCGACGTCTGCGCTGAACGCGGCGATTTACATGTCTGCGACCCCCTGTATGGTGCTGATGATTAATCGCCTGATCTTCCATGACCGGGTATCGGCGCGGAACTGGTGGGGCGTGATATTTAGTACCGCAGGCGTGCTGCTGCTCCTGCTGCATGGCAACCTGAGCAACGCAGAGGGGCTAAAAGGGTTTAGCCAGGGCGATCTGTGGGCAATGGGGTCGGCGCTAAGCTGGGCAGTATACTGCTCGCTGTTGCGTAACAAAGATCGTCGTATCCCCGCCAATGCTTTCGTCGCCGTCAGTTCGCTTCTTGGCGCCCTTATTCTGCTTCCGGTGGTGATTTTCTGGCTGTGGCTGCACCCCGCCACCTCATTCGCCGCCTACCACGATATCGCGTTCCTTACTGGACTGACGTATCTGGTGATTTTCCCCTCGTGGCTGGCCTACCTGTTCTGGAATAAAGGCATCGCGGCTATTGGCGCGACTCGCGGTGAGATTTATACCCATATCATTCCGCTTTCCGGCGGCATATTAAGCATTGTGTTTTTACATACCCAGCCGCATCTCTATCATTTACTGAGCTCGCTGTTAATTTTGACCGGAATCGCGATTTGCTCATTCGCTAAAAAAGCAGCGGCGTATTCATAAATAATAATCTAACGTTTTAACCCATATTCACCGAAGAGTTTAATATGCTCAGGATATACTTATACCTTATTCTCGCCGCATCGGTTTCCGCGCTGGCGACAGATATGATCGTGCCCGCGCTGCCCCTATTACAAAAAGCGTTTACTACCGATTATTCGGCTATTCAGTTAACCATTAGTGGTTTTCTGGTGATATACGCGGCGAGCCAGTTATTATCAGGATTTCTTGGCGAAAAGTTGGGTAAATTACGCGTACTGACGGCCAGCTTTTTGCTTTTCCTCGCGGGCAGCCTCCTCTGTTTTATGTCCGATAGTTTAATGATGCTGTTGGCCGGCAGGGCATTACAGGCCCTGGGCGCCGGCGCCGGGCCGGTCCTGTCTAAAGCTATCGCTAAAGAGACGTTCTCCCCGCTAACGCTCAAGCGCGCGCTTTCCGATATTTCTTCCGCCAGCGCGGTGGTTCCTCTTATTGCGCCGCTGGCCGGCGCCGCGCTCCTCGGCTATCTGAGCTGGAATTCGATATTCCTGGTTATGGCCCTGTTTAGCGTCGTCACCCTTGTGCTCTCTCCGCGTCGCCTTGAGCAGCATGATGCGGCCGCGGCGCCCTCCTCTTCCGGGTTTATCACCCCGGCATTTATTCAGGGAACGCTGCTGGTTTCGCTGATTCTGAGTTCGCTGTTTTGCTATATCTCGCTGTCGCCGGCCATTTTTATGCAGCAGCTGGGGCTAAGCACCATGCACTACTCGTTGCTCTTTTCTGCTTCCGTATTATTTTTTATTATTGGCAATCAGATCGCAAAATTCGAGCGAATAATTAACCCGTGGACTTTATTTATCCTGAATGCGCTGGCGGTTACCCCATTTATTATCGGCAGCCACTCACTACTATTATGTATCGCCGGATCGATGGTTTTTAACCTCACCCTTGGCGCCTATTACCCGAGCGCGAATTTTATCGCGCTGCAAATCAAAGGCAGCAAAACAGGTATTGCGGCGTCCGTCACCGGATTTATTCAAACGGTGAGCGCCGGCGCCATCAGCTATTTCGCCGTAAAACTAACGGATACCGGTATGGGGTTTGACAGAACCCTCGGTGCAAGCACGTTAACGCTGGCAATTCTGTCTCTTCTGGTAGTCACGACAATGAAGGTAACGCAATGGAAAACTGGCAAAAAAGGAAAATAGACAGGTCGCTAAAATATCAGACCCGGGTATTCTCTGAACATATTAATGAACTGGTCGCGGTAAAAAGGGACGGCAAGGTCATTACCCTCGACGATGGTAGAAAAATGGTGGAATTTGTCTCATGCTCTTATCTTGGACTAGAGACTCACCCGGCGCTGAAAAAAGCGGTTGTCGACGCCATTGAGCGTTTTGGCGTGCAGGTTTCTGTCGCCAGAACGCGGGTAAAAGTCGATCTGTTCCCGCAGCTGGAAGCACGACTGAACGACATCATGCATGGGGCTCATACTCTGACGTTTAACGCCGTGACCCCTTGCCATATCGCAGTGCTGCCGCTGCTGGCATCCGGGACGCTGCCGCATTTTACGTTCAGCAAAAAACCCTATTTTATTATGGAGAAGACCGCGCACGCGACGTTGCAGATCAACCGCGGGCTTTTACAGCAGTTTGGGGAAGTCGTCAGAATTGATTTTCAGGATAAGGCGCGGATTGAAGAGGCTTTTCGCTATGCGGCCAGCCAGGGATTAACGCCGATCTCGGTATCAGACAGCGTAGGCTCAATGGGCGGCGTCGCCCCCGTCGCGCATATTGTCCGCCTGGCGCATCAGTATGACGGCTACGCGTATATAGACGATGCGCACGGCACCTCTATCTACGGAGAGTACGGTTCCGGATACGTTATGTCATGCCTCGGCCATCGGCTTGACGAACGTATTATTATCGCCGGCTCGCTATCTAAAGCCTTTGGCTCACACGGCGGATTTATCGCCTGTAGCGACGCTGAGACCATCAAATTTATTAAGACCTACGGCACAACCTACGCCTTTGGTGGGCCGCCTTCATTGCCTGGAATTGCCGCCTGCGTAGCCGCCGCCGATCTCCACCTGGACGGCACCGTCGCTGCCCGCCAGGAGAAGCTTCAGAACGTCATTCGCTATTTTGATGAAGTTTTCGGCAAGATCGACATCGTTAACCGGGGTACGACGATGCCGATTCGGGGGATCCTGATTGGTAACGAAGATCTCGCCATCACGATGTGCAAAAAACTGCACGATCGCGGCTTCGCGACGACCGTGGCGATGTATCCAACCGTTGAAGAAGGGCACGCCATTCTGCGCTGCGCATTGTCGGCGCTCCACGAGAGCGGGCAAATCGACGACTTCCATAAAAACTTCAAAGAATCATTGGCTGAAGCCACGAAATAAATAGCTGCTGCCGGCCTGCTTCGGCAGGCCGCCTACGGATGCTGGTCTCTTTTGGATGTATTGCCGTTGGAGCCATACTCTGGCTTGTGATGATTTACGCTTTTCTTTAATAAAAAAGAACCGGGATAACCCGAATATTCAAAAACTCCCGGTTTTCCCAATCTGACAGCCGAACAATACACCATGGGGCACAATATTCATCGCTATATTCAGGCGTGATGAAAAGCGCCGCGGACTGCGGCGCTTTTCTCTGCTTTCGGACGGTCACGCCAGGCGCTCGTTGAGCAGGCAGGCGAGCGCCTTAATGTTGTTCAGCATGGCGCCGGGCTTCAGGACGGATCCTGAACCAGATCGCATACATCGCGGGCAAGAACACCAGCGTCATGACGGTTCCCCCCAACGTCCCGCCAATCAGGGTATAGGCGAGCGTCCCCCAGAACACCGAATGGGTCAGAGGAATGAACGCCAGAACGGCGGCCATGGCCGTCAGTAAGACGGGCCTGGCTCTCTGCACCGTCGCTTCGATGACCGCATGGTACGGATCGAGACCTTCTTTCTCATTATGGTGAATCTGCCCGATAAGAATCAGCGTATTACGCATCAGAATGCCCGAAAGCGCGATCAGCCCGACGAGGGCGTTGATACCAAATGGCTGATTGAAAAGCAGCAGCGCGGGAACCACGCCGACAAGCCCGAGCGGAGCGGTTAGAAATACCATAACCATGGCCGACATTGAGCGCACCTGCACAATGATGATCAGCAGCGTCAGGGCGATCATGATGGGGAACAGCGGCACCATCGCCCGGGTGGCTTTAGCCGATTCCTCAATTGAACCCGCCATTTCGATGCGGTACCCGGGCGGAAGCGAGTCCACAATCGGCTGCAGCTGTTTCATGATGGAGGCGGAAACGTCCGGCGGCTGAAGATTATCGGCAATATCCCCCCGCACGGTAATCGTGGGCGTTCTGTCGCGGCGACGCAGTAAAGGATCTTCCATTCTGACCTCCACCTTCCCGATTTGCGCGAGCGGGATGCGCTGGCCCGCATTGCCGACCAGGCTAAACCCCTCAATTTTGGCCGGATCCAGACGTATATCCCCCGCGGCGCGCCCCGTCACCTGCACCGAGCGAATATCTTCCCGCACGGCGGTGATGGGAATGCCCGATAGCAGGAACTGGAGCTGCTGAGCAACGGCATTGGACGTTAAGCCGGTTGCCTGTAGACGGTCCTGATCGAGGGTGAAATGCAGTGTCGGCACGCGCGATCCCCAGTCGGTGTTGACGGTCCTCATCATCGGGCTTGCCTGCAGCACGCCCTTAACCCGGTCCGCGATGTCGCGCAGCGTATCGGTATCCGGCCCCATCACTCGCCAGGCGACCGGGAAAGGGGAATACGGGCCAAACACCAGCTGCGTCACGCGAACGCGTGCTTCAGGCGCCAGTCCGCTGGCCACGGCTTGCCGCAGCCGCAATTTGAGCGCATCGCGTGATGCCTGGCTGTCCGTCAATATCACTATTTTGGCAAACGACGGGTCGGGGAGTTCGGGGGCCATCGCCAGGTAAAAACGCGGTGAACCCTGGCCAATGTAGGCGGTAACTATCCTGGCTTCTGGCTGTTTTTCCAACCAGTCCTCTATTTTGGCCGTTGCCGCGCTGGTCTGCTCAATCGAGGTGCCATAGGGCATCTGCACTTCAACGAGCACTTCCGGGCGGTCAGAGGTGGGGAAAAACTGTTTTTTCACCAGCCCCATCCCCATGACCGCCAGCGCGAAAAGCGCAATGACGGAACCGGCCACCAGCCATTTCCTGGCGATAACGCGGGTCAGCAGGCGGCGAAAGCGGTTATAGCGCGGCGTGTCATAGATGGCGGTATGCCCCCCTTCTACCTTTGCGATATCCGGCAGCATTTTCACCCCCAGATAAGGGGTGAAAACAACGGCGACCAGCCATGAGGCAATCAGGGCGAGGCCAACAATCCAGAACATATTGCTGGTGTATTCCCCGGCGGTGGACTGGGCGAAACCATTCGGCATAAAGCCGATAGCCGTGACCAGGGTACCGGCCAGCATGGGCGCGGCGGTATGGCTCCAGGCGTAGGCGGAGGCTTTGATTCTGTCGTAGCCCTCCTCCATTTTCACCACCATCATTTCGATGGCGATTATCGCGTCGTCAACCAGTAAGCCCAGGGCAAGAATCAGGGAGCCCAGCGTCACGCGGTCAAAGTTGATACCGGCGGCCTCCATCACCACAAAAACAACCGCCAGCGTCAGGGGAACCGCCGCCGCGACCACGACCCCCACGCGCCACCCCATGCTGACAAAACAGACCACCATCACCACGAGCAGGGCGACGAAGAATTTGATCATAAACTCATCGACTGCGGCGCTGATATTCACGGACTGATCGGTGACTTTCGTCAGGGTCATCCCCAGCGGCATACTGGCATTGATTTTTGCCGTTTCGGCATCCAGCGCTTTACCCAACGCCAGCCCATTCCAGCCTTCACGCATCACGATCCCCAGCAGCAGCGCCGGTTCATGTTGGTTACGAATCTGCAAAGTGGGCGGGTCTTCATAACCGCGTTCTACCGTTGCCACGTCGGACAGCTTGAGCGTTTTACCCTGAGCTATAAATGGCGTATCGCGGATCTTCTGCAATTCATCGAAAGCGCCATCGAGGCGGATAAAGATCTGCGCGCCGCGCGTTTCAATTGAACCTGCCGCGGTTAATGCGTTCTGGTTATTCAGCGCATTGAAAATATCCTGCGGCGAGAGCCCCATGGTAGCCAGACGCTCATGGGAGAAGGAGATATAAATCCGTTCGGCCTGTTCGCCGATAATATTGACTTTCTTGACCCCCGGGACGTGCAGGAGCTGCTGGCGTAACGTTTCGGCATCGCGGACCAGCAGGCGCTGCGGTTCTCCTTTCGCTTTCAGCGCAAACAGGGCGAAAGTGACGTCGGCAAATTCATCATTTATCATCGGCCCCGTCACGCCGGCGGGGAGGTTTCTGCTTTCATCGCCAAGCTTCTTCCGCGCCTGGTAGAACTCTTCCTGCACCTGTGATGGCGGCGTATTGTCCTGGAGTGAGAGCGTGATAAAGGCCATGCCGGGCCGGGTATAGGTTTCCGTGCGGTCATACCATTTGAGCTCCTGCAGGCGTTTTTCCAGCGGCTCAGCCACCTGATCCTGCATCTCCTGCGCGGTCGCGCCGGGCCAGACGGTGATAACCGTCATTTGCTTAACCGTAAAGGGGGGATCCTCCGCTCGCCCGAGGCCAAAAAAGGCGTAAATACCGGCGATAGTCACCAGAATAATTAAAAACAGCGTGACCGAGCGCTCGCGCACCGCAAGCGCTGACAGGTTAAAGCGGCCCTGGCTCATGGTTTGTCCCCCGTCCGGGCCGTATCCGGTTGCCCGGCCAGGCGGACAGCCTCGCCCTCGTGCAGAAGATGCGCCCCTAGCGCAACGATCTTCTCACCGGGCTTCACCTCGCCCGTTACCTGCGCCGCCTCCTCGCCCACGCTCAGCACCTTGACGGGCTGCCATGCGACCCTGGCTGGCTGCGCGGAGATCCGCCAGACGCCCGGTCCCTTGCCCGCATCATAAAGCGCGGCCAGCGGCACCTGCATGACCTGGCTTTCCCCGCTCTGTTTTTTGATGTGCAGCGTTACTGTCGCCCCCAGCGGCGCGTTGGCTAACGGGCCTTCCAGCACGTACCGCGCCTCAAAGGTACGGGTGGTGGCATCGGCGGCATCGGAAAGCAGGCGCAGTTTTGCGGCGACGGGCTGCGTTTCGTCGCCATAGCGCGTCGCCAGCGCTTCGCTGCCGATGGCGGGGCGCAGCGTCTCCGGCAGCTGTACCAGCGCCTCTCGCTGCCCCGCTCTGGCCAGCCGGATCACCGCCTGCCCGGCACTGACAACCTGACCGGGTTCGGCAAGCGTCTCCATCACCACGCCGTCAGAGTCGGCCAGCAGCACGGCATAGCCCGTGGCATTTTGCGCCACGTTTGCCTGCGTCTGGGCTGCGCTGAGATCCGCTTTCGCGGAATCTGCCGCCGCTTTGATCTGGTCATACTCCGAGGCGGAGACTGCGCCAGCGCCAACGAGGCCACGGTAGCGCGCCTCATCGCTGATGGCTTTTCGCGCCCGCGCCCTGGCGGCGTCAACGGCCTGTTGCTGAGCCACGGCCTGCAGCTTCAGGTCGGCGGGATCCAGCCGCATCAGCGGCTGACCGCGCTTAACGGTCTGGCCAGTATCAACAAAGCGTTCAAGGATCTTACCCTGCACTCTAAAACCAAGATCGCTTTGCGTTCTTGCCACCACCACGCCGGTATAGGTGCGAGAGGTATCGTGCGCGAGTTCTACGGATGCGGATCTGACGAGCGGCGGCTGGGTGCGCGGATCGTCACTCGAGGCGTTATCACCGCAGGCCACGAGGGCCAACGGCAGAAGACAAGCGGCAAAGCGGGCTGAATGAAGCCTGAGCATGGGAAACCCTTAATCAAATAACAGGATGGTTTCCGCATTCTCAGACTAGTGACCAATAAAGTCAATGGTCACAAATCAGGGGGCCAGGCTTCTTAAAATCAGCGACGAGAGAAGAACCGCCGCCGTTGGGGCCGTTTCGAGATTAAACTGCAGTTGAACAGGATTGATGAAGGGGCACATCACCATATATATCGCATAAGTGGCTTCATCAAGGGGGGTTTTCCTTTCGAACTCCCCGGCCTGCCTGCCTTCGACAAGAATGCTCTCAATCAGCTTTAACAGCCGTTCCGCATACCTTTCTGTTGAAGGCCACTTCTCCCGCGAGGCGACGGCGGCAATATCGTAGAGTTTACGATCGTGAAAAAAGAGTTCGCTCCCCGCTTCGGTGAGCGCCCGGAAGAGGCGGCGTAATTTTTCGCTGGCTGACGGCGCGTCAGCCACCGCTGAGAGTACCGCGGCCATGATCATTTCCAGGCGGTTAGCGCAGATCACTTCGCCGATAGCCTGTTTGGATTCGAAAAACTTATAGATATAAGATTTTGAAAAACCGATAGATTTAGCCAGCTCCGCCACGGTGGTTTTTTCATAGCCGTAATGCCCGAAATGCTCAAAGGCAGCGTCGACGATTTGCTCCCGGACGCTGTGATCGAGCGGGCCGCGTGATGATGGGACGTTCATATTCTTAGTCATTTTTTCAGCTTAGCGTGATGCGCCTTGATTGACAACCAGTGACCATTTTAGAATTAAGTCACGATTTCGACTTGTTTCAGGATCGCGCAATATCATCCTCACAGGTGACGGCACCTGCCCGGAGCGTCCGCGTCAGGCGACATACGCTGTTGGGCCAGATTCGGATGCTCCCCGAGCAAAATTGTACCAGACAAAATCCTTTGCCAACAAAAGCATCGGCTCCGTGGATGACTGCTTAACTCAACCTCAACGCAGAGTTGAATATCAGGCGGACGTCAAGTCGGCGCCTGCTGTTCAGAAAGGTATTTTTGCCGCCATTTAGCCGGAGATACGCCGTACAGCTTCCTGAAGGCTTTAGAAAAATGCAGCTGATTTTCATAGCCGACGGAAATGCCCACGACTTTAATCGCCGTAGCGCTATTTTTCAGCAGGCTCACTGCGATATTCATACGAAAATTAAGCAAGTATTCCCTGGGGCCGATACCGTAGGCGCCTTTGAACAATCGGCAGAGGTAGCTGCGATTGATATTGCAATAGGCGGCCAGGCTATCAACCGTCAGATGTTCGTGGTAGCGATTTTCAATTTTTTTGATCGCCCTTTGCAGATGCCGGGTTTTGTCATCAGGGAGGGAAGCCTTTTCGCCGGGCGTATTGCTGATTAGCGAAGAAAAGAAGAGATAGCACAATCCCTGCACCTTCAGCGGATGCTCATCGCCATGTTCGACAATTTGCCGCAGGTAGCCAGAGGCGCTGGAGTCGTCTTTATTCAGGTTGGGGCGATAAACCGGAGATTGCCGGCTAAGATGACACTCCTCGAAAATTCTGGCGGCAATCAGCCCATCGACCTCAAGCCACATATAATGCCACGGATCCCTATTATCAGCGCAGTAGGTTGTCACCTCATGGGGATGGATCAGAAACCCCTCCCCGGCGCCGACAGGAAAAGCGCCAAACTCACTGTAAAATGTGCCGGTTCCACTTATCACATAATGAAATAGGTAATGCTGGCGGACTGCGGGGCCAAAGCGATGTCCCTTATGACAATTCTCCTCGCCGTACTGGTACAAATTCAATTCGATATTGTCGGTATGATTAAGGGTAAAAGTCTTGTGCATCAGTCGCGCTCTCTCTTTTTCACCCACGTTATCAGAGATGCCTGCAGTAAAGTCACCGCGTTTCGGCCAGATTCGGAGCTGGCTCACACTTTCATAGCGACATCATTTTTCGCCATACCAATATCACATTTAGCCATATTTTCTGTTCATGCCGCCGCGTACATTCTGCCTGGTGAAAACAGCAGGAACGGAGAAATACCATGATTAAAGTGACATTTATGGGCGCAGGCAGCACCATTTTCGCCAGGAACGTACTCGGCGACATTATGACGACGCCGGCGTTGAAAGAGGTGGAGATTGCGCTGTACGACATCGACAGCGCCCGTCTCAATGAATCCCTCGCCATGTTGAATAATATCAACCGCAATACCAATGCGGGCAGAGCGAAGATCGCCGCCTACCTAGGCGTTGAGAACCGCCGCGCGGCGTTGAAAAACGCCAATTACGTGGTGAATGCTATTCAGGTTGGCGGCTACGATCCGTGTACCATCACCGATTTCACGATCGCGAAAAAATATGGTCTTCAGCAAACTATTGCCGATACCCTGGGCATTGGCGGTATCTTCCGCGCGCTGCGCACCCTACCCGTGCTGTTTGATTTCGCACGGGATATTGAAGCCGTGTGCCCGGACGCCTGGCTACTGAACTACACCAACCCGATGGCCACGATAACCGGCGCCATGCTGCGCCATACGGAAGTGAAAACGGTAGGACTGTGCCACAGCGTTCAGGTGTGTGCTGAAACGCTGTTGAAAAGCGTGGATATGCCAACCGACGACGTGCAATTTCATATCGCGGGTATTAATCACATGGCCTGGCTGCTGGACATTCGCCGTCACGGCGAGGATTTGTACCCGGAAATCAAGCGCCGGGCCAGCGCCCTGCAGGGCAAGCATGATGATATGGTGCGCCATGAAATCATGAAAACTTTCGGCTATTACGTCACCGAATCGTCAGAGCACAACGCCGAATACATGCCTTACTGGATCAAACGCAGCTACCCGGAGCTGATTGAACGCTTCAATATCCCGCTGGATGAATATCCGCGCCGGTGTATTGAACAGATTGACCAATGGCAGCAGCAGAAACTGGCGCTGACCCATGACACCAGCCTGACCCACAGCCGTACCCATGAATACGCGTCTTACATCATCGAAGCGATGGAAACCGATCGGCCTTACAAAATTGGCGGTAACGTGCTCAACACCGGCTTGATTACCAACTTACCTTCCGAGGCCTGCGTCGAAGTCCCTTGCCTGGTCGATGGCCAGGGCGTCACGCCATGCTACGTCGGCAATTTGCCGGAGCAGCTGGCAGCGCTGAACCGGACCAACATCAATACTCAGCTGTTGACCATCGAAGCGGCGGTGACGCGCAAACGCGAAGCCATCTACCATGCCGCCCTGCTCGACCCGCATACTTCCGCAGAGCTGTCGATCGATGACATCCGCAAACTGTGCGACGAACTTATTGAAGCACACGGCAGCTGGCTTCCCGCCTACCATTAATCGCTCTGCTGACCAGCAACCTCCTGATAACTCACCAGGCGCGGCGTTTTCCGCGCCGTTCCCCATGTTTACTCAAAGAACAGGAGGTTTTGTCTTTTCGGCGCTGTCTGTTTTTCTATTTTTTGATAAATCTCTTCGCATCGATTTTTCTGCGGCGGCTTTGCGAGGGCTATCGGAAAGGAGATTAAGATTCAGCCTTACCCGGTACGTAACAGGCTGTTTTGTTTTTCTTGCGATATTCACCGGGCGGCAAATGAAAATGACGCGTAAATAATCGGGTGAATGTTTGCTGCGAGTCATAGCCGTAGCGCAAACCAATACTGTAAATATTCTCATCGGTCTCGCGTAAATCGCGGGCCGCTGAGTCCAGTTTTTTATTACGGATATAGCGCCCGAGGCTCTCGCCTCTATATTGCAAGAACAAACGCTGCAGGTACCATTTGGAATACCCTGAATAACGGGCTATCTGTTCTATACGCAGTGGTTTATGTAAGTTATTGTCGATCCAGTCAATGATGACGGCTATCACTGTTTCGGAAATAAACATCTCGCCTCCCCTTCTAAATGCTGCCGGTTTTATCAAAATAGTTTTTGCGTAAGGTATGCACATCATGTTGTCACCGGCACAGCGTGAAGCTCAGGGCACTAATAACCCTCTCATTATCAACGACAGACCGAATTCGAATGCAGTATCCGGATGGGGATAAACCAGCGATTCGATAGAGGGACTTCCTGGCGATGTCTTTGATAAAATTTGATTACCATCACCGCCCGAGCGGGACTGCTCCTCTAATACGCATCCCAGGGTGTATTCACTCAGAGTGAGTAATATCATTGCGGCGTCGGCTTCAGTGAAACCGACGCGCGCAAGATACGCCACCTTGGGACGAAACGTATCCCCTCCCACCCGGGCCGGTGATGTCCCGGCATGTAACAGGGCGCCGTCCCGACGGGCGAGCAGAGCGCACCGGAAACTACGGGCGTTTTCCGCCAGCCAGTTTGCCCATTCAGCAATGTCTTCGGGGACAGGCAGGGAATGGTGTTTGGCTAAAACCGCGGAAGCCATTTCTTCAAGTAAACTGGCCTTGTTCTTGAAATGCCAGTACAACGTCGCTGATTCCACCCCCAGTTTTTGTGCCAGCTTACGGGTCGTAATCGCTTCCAGGCCGACCTCATCTAATAATGCTAATGCTGCCTCAATCACCTGATCTCGCTGGATTTTCGCCATGATATTCCCCCTTTATTGATGCATCAAACCGGCCAGTGGTCTGTGAAGCGCCATTTTGTCTGAACTCAGCGCCTGACGGAATCTTTAATGCAAATAAATCTATCATTGATAGGTTTATTGATCAATGATAGATTTCTTCGCTCATCGTCCTTAGGGGGCTTTTTATGAATATCAATCAAGACAAGCGGGTCAAGGAAACAACCCATCCGCGACCGATAAACGCCATACCTCCGATGCTGTGGATGCAGGCGGCCATCATCACCCTGGGGGCGTTTGCAACGATGCTCTCATCAACGATGCTGAGCGCGGCGCTGCCCGCGATGGCCGCCGGCCTTGGCGTGACGGACACGGCAATACAATGGATAGCAACGGCGTATCTTATGGCCCTTGCGGCAGGCGTTCCGCTTAGCGCATGGGCGGCCAGGCGGTTTGGCGCTACGCAGCTTTGGCTCTATGGCCTTATTTTATTTGCGATTTTTTCGGCAGTTTGCGCCCTTTCCCCGCGTTTTGAGCTGCTGCTTGCCGCAAGAGTTATGCAAGGCCTGGCAGGGGGATTACTCGTACCGGCAGGGCAAACGATCCTTGGTCTGGTCGTCGGACGCGAACGTCTGGGGCGGGTGATTGGCACGATTGGCGTGGCGATCGTCATTGCTCCTTTGTTGGGAACATCGCTGGGCGCGGTCCTGCTTGAAATCTGCGGATGGCGAGGATTATTTTGGATCACGGTGCCGTTCTGTCTGTGCGCCTATCTGGCCGGATGGAAGCTGCTTCCCCGTCCGACAATAAAAACTGACAGGCCCCTCTCCCTGGACTGGCTGGGACTGGCGCTGGTCTTCTGCAGCCTGCCGATGCTGATGGAAGGCATGAAAGAGCTCAGCCTGAATAGTGGTAAATATGGCTGGAACGTCATCATGCTCAGCGTGGGCGCCCTGTTCACCTGCTTGTTTATTTATCGCTCTTTGCGCATTGAGTCCCCCTTACTGCATCTCGAGCTTTTCAAGCATCGGGGTTTCACTTTATCTGCCTTATTGATGGCTATCGGCGGCGCGGTGAATTTTGGCGGTCAGTTCCTGCTTCCTTTATATTTCCGCGACGTTTGCCATGTAACGCTTGCTGAAGTGGGCCTGCTTCTCACCCCTCAGTTAATCGGCTCGGCAATAGGATTTCCGGTAGCCGGCTACTTCTCTGACAAGCTGGGGCCACGAACGGTGCTTATCATTGGCGGTTTGCTCGCGGCATTTGCCACATTGCCACTGGCAATGATTGATGCGGGAAGTCGCTATACGCTTGTGGGCGGCGCAATAGCGGTCAGAGGGTTCGGTTTAGCCCTGGCAACGGTGCCCGCGATGGCTGCGGGCCTGGCTATGGCTGGCAGCCGTCACGTCGCTGATGCCGCACCTGTTCTGAATATCCTCCAGCGCGTTGGGGCGATGGCGGGCGCGGCGCTGGTGACCGCCTGCTACGTCAGATTTGCCCATACCCGGGGGAGTTTAGCCGCGTTTCACCACGCCGGGTGGCTACTTACCGGCGGGGCCGTACTGCTCGCGCTTTGCGCATTATTTATGGTGAACCATTCCACTTTAACAACGCCGGAAGAATAAACCCGTTAAACAGAAAATGAATCGCTGTCAGACCCGATCCCGATGCCGCGGGTTAAATTTGCAGACATGGATTTCGTTGCCTGCAAAATAAACAATTCGGAGCGGCTGATAGGCAGTCATGCCAGCCCGATGCGAACCGGCTGGCATGGCGCACTCTCGCTGGCTAAATCGCGCCGATCAATCCCCCATCAACCCGAATCACCGCGCCGGTAATGTAGCCGGCAGGCTGGCTTGCCAGAAACGCAGCGACGGCGCCGTACTCCTGCGGTTCGCCATAGCGCCCGGCCGGAATGCTCTGACGACTCTTTTCGGTGACCGCTTCCGCACTGCTGTTTTCCCGTTGCGCCTTGAGAGCATCCAGCTGACTGACGCGGTCGGTCGCGATGCGCCCTGGCACCATCACATTCACCGTCACGCCGTCGCCAGCCACTTCGCTGGCGAGGGTTTTCGACCAGCCGAGCAGGCTCATGCGCAGCGCGTTCGACAGGGCGAGACCGGGAATGGGGGTTATCACGCCGGATGAAGTGGTGGTAATAATGCGTCCCCAGCCGCGGCTGCGCATGGCGGGCAGGAGTTTATCGGTGAGCTGAATCAACGAGGCGACCATGACTGAAAACTGCTGTTGCCAGACTGCGCCATCCGTCCCCTGCGCCGGTGCGGGCGGCGGACCACCGGAGTTGTTAACCAGAATATCGATATCGCCCCACCGCTCGCGGATATCGGCAATCACTCGATCAAACTGCTCCGGGGCGGCGAGATCCAACCGCCAGGCGCGGGCAGTACCGCCCAATAAGGTGATACGTTCCACCGTTTGCGCCAGTTTTTCCGCGCTGCGGCCGGTGACCGCCACCTTCACCCCTTCCTGCGCCAGCGACAGGGCAATAGCCTGTCCCAGACCACTGCCGGCACCGCAGACCAGCGCCACACGTTGTTGTATCTGAAAATCCATAAGTGCTCCTGATTGTATTTTCAGAAGCAATATGTGCAAGAGCGATGCCAGTTATGCGCGGGCGTTTTTAACATTGACCTGGTCAAAGGCGTATTGCAGATGCGTTCTCATCAACTCTGCCGCCAGTTCCGGCTTGTTCTCTCGCAGAGCATCGATGATGGCAACATGCTCTTCACACCACGCTTTTACGCGGCGCTTATTGTGATAGCTGCCAAACTCCAGCAGACGGCGCAGCCGGTTTTGTTGCTGAATGGCCTGTAACACGAACAGGTTGCCGCTGGCTTCTGCCAGCAGCTCGTGAAACTCAGCGTCGGTTTCGAAAATCTCTTTTGCCGGCACCTGCGTAATGTCCGGGTGGGTGATGAGCCGCAGATGCCGGGCGCGCAGGCGTTTAAGCATCTGTCTGTCCACATGCAGGCCGGGCGTCAGCAGCGCCGTCGGTTCAATCATCAGGCGAAAACCGTAGCTGTTGCGCAGGGCGACATCGGAGTTGAGGGTTTGCAGGAAGCGCCAGCCGTGCCCCGCGTTACGGGCAATCAGGCCGTCCTCCGATAGCTTGACCAGCGTACGGGTCAGCACGCCGCGATCGACATCATAGCGCTGGCTGATTTCGGTCTGGGTAAACGATTCCGGCAGCGCACCCGCAATACGATCGTGTACCAGCTGCTCGTACAGCTTCTGGTCATTGCTCTTGGACTGCTCAATCTCCAGCAGCTCCAGCTCATTGCTGCGTTTAAGCAGGAAAAAGCCCTGATTCGGACGCGCTTCAACCGCCCCCATTCGGGTCAACTCTTTTAGCCCGGCGCGCACCGGCGTACGCGACACGCCCAGCGCATCGGCAAGATGTTGCTCCCGTAAATGATGACCTGGATCGAATTTTGCTTCGGATATCAGGTCGAGTATTTGCCGGGCAATCCGGCGACTGCTCGCAGTGGAGTCAGGCTGCATGGAGAACGGTTCCCTGAAATGCATTGTTGTGATCGATATATACAATATCACGGGCAACAAAACGCAGCAAAACAAAGCAAGGACTGCACGATTAGCGTGCAATACGCACCAGGATGAGACATTTTTTCACACGCTTGATTGTATTTATTGACTCAATAAATTCAATTTAAATCTTAACCAGGAGACGACTATGTCCAGCAATTCTTTACTGTTTCGCCGCGTGCGTACCTTGATGTTCGCGCTGACCGCACTTCCGCTGGTAAGCCATGCAGCGGTGGAAACCATCGCCCCGGGCAAGCTGACCTACGGCACGGCGGCGACGTTTATGCCTTTTGAGTTCGTGAAAGAGGGCAAGCTCACCGGCTTCGATATCGACCTGATTAACGCGCTAAGCAAAGAGATCCAGCTGACGCCTGCGCCGATGCCGATGGAGTTCAAAGGGCTTATCCCAGCGCTGCAGGGGAAACGTCTCGATATCATCAACTCCGCCATGTACGTCAACCCGACCCGTGCCGCGCAGGTCGACTTTGTGCCATATCTGAAAATCGGCAGCCGCGTGGTGGTGAGCAAAGGTAACCCGGCAAAAATCACCGGACGCGACCTGAGCCTCTGCGGCAAAAACATCGCCGTGACGCTCGGCGGGATCGAAGAGAGCCAGGCCCGGGCAGATAACCAGCGCTGCCTGGACGCCAAAAAACCGGCTATTAACGTCATGACCTTCCCCGCCGCCACCGACTCCGCCGTCGCCGTCGCCCAGAGCCGCGCCGATGCCGAGTTCCTCTCCACGCCGGGGACCGTCGCCCTGTTAACCGAAAAAGCGGGCATGTTTGCCGCGGTTGGCGACGAATTCGAAGCGGATACCCATATCGCGTTTGCCGTGCGTAAAGGCGACACCGAAACCCGGGCCCTGCTGGAGAAAGGTCTCCAGGGTCTCGTCAAAAATGGCACCTATAAGCAATTGATTGAGAAATGGAACTTCCCTGACTCCGTTGCCCTTTTCTAAGCCGTTTTGCCATTAACCGGAGAAAGCTATGTCGATCGAACTAATGTGGCAGTACTTCCTCTCACCCGAGTTTGTTCAGGGTGCGTGGATGACGCTACTGATTACCCTCTGCTCACTGTTGTGTGGCGTGGTGCTGGGCCTGGTGTTGGCGCTGTTGCAGGAAGCGCCGTTTCGCGCCGGGAGAGGGCTGGCCTTTTTCTACCTGTGGCTGTTTCGCGGGACGCCAGTGCTGTTCCAGATAATCTTTGTCTACAACGTGCTGCCAGGCTTCGGCTTACGCTTCTCCGCGTTTACCTGTGCAGTGCTGGCGCTTTCGCTTAATGAAGGCGCCTACATGGCGGAAATTCTGCGCTCTGGCCTGCAGGCCGTAAAAAGCGGCCAGCGCACCGCCGGCATGGCGCTCGGGATGACCCACGGGCAGATCATGCGAAAAATCGTGCTGCCTCAGGCCGCACGCATCGTTCTGCCGCCGATGGGTAACCAGATGATCAGCATGCTGAAATCGAGCGCGCTGGTGTCGGTTATCGCCGTTCAGGAGCTGCTGCTGGTCGCCAACCAGACCGCCAGTGCCAGCTTCCGCTACTTCGAAGCGCTTTGCGCCGCCGGTCTCTATTACCTGCTGCTCACCAGCCTGTTCATGATCTTCCAGTCGTGGCTTGAAAGCGTACTGGATCCCAAACAGCGGCGCAGCAAGAGCCAGAAGCGACTGACCCGCCTGTTTAAATTACCGAAAATCGCCCGGGAGGAACCATGAGCGAGAAACCGCTGCTGGAGATGATCGGCATTGATAAGACTTTTGGTCGCCAGACCGTGCTCAAAAACTGCTCACTTGAGGTGCAGCGCGGGGAAACCGTGGTGCTGATTGGGCCATCGGGCTCGGGAAAATCCACCCTGCTACGCTGCGTCAACATGCTCTCACCTGCCGACAGCGGCGACGTCTTTTTCGCCAGCCAGCACATCAGCCGGGGCGAAGTGCCGGTGCACAAACTGCGTCAGCGTATTGGCATGGTGTTCCAGAACTACGAGCTGTTCTCGCACCTGACGGCGGCGGAAAACATCATGCTGGCCCCAATGACGGTGCTGGGGATGAACCGCATTGATGCCCGCACGCTGGCGGACAACCTGCTGGCGAAGGTGCGCATCAACGAACGCGCGGACCACTTTCCGGACGAGCTCTCCGGCGGCCAGCAGCAGCGCGTGGCGATTGCCCGTGCCCTGGCGATGAAGCCCGAGCTGATGCTCTACGACGAACCCACCTCAGCTCTCGACCCGGAGATGATCCGCGAAGTGCTGGAAGTGATGGCAGAGCTCAGCGCGGAAGGGATGACCAGCATGGTGGTGACCCACGAGATGGGCTTCGCCCGGCGGGCCGCCAACAACATTCTTTTTATGGAAGACGGCGAAATTATCGATCGCGCCAGCACCGGTGATTTCTTCGCCGGCCACGTCAGCGAGCGCGCGCAGCGCTTCCTGACGCAAATATTACATTAATCACGGAGTTCCTATGTCCAGTTACCAGGTTGACAGCGCACGAATGAAAAAGGATTTAGCGACGCTGGTTGCCATCAATACGGAAAATCCGCCGGGCCATGAGCGTGAAGCCGCCGAATGTCTGGAAGGCTGGCTGCTGACTGCCGGGTTCGATCTCTCCTTTAGCGAATATGCGCCGGGGCGGACCAACGTTATCGCCGTCCTGCACAATGGACCGGGGCCGTGCTTCGCCTTCAATACCCATATTGACACCGTTCCGGCGGGCAGCGGCTGGGCCAGCGATCCCTTCACCCTCAGCGAACGCGATGGCCGCCTGTACGGGCGCGGATCCTGCGATGCCAAAGGCCCGCTGGTGGCGATGGTTGAAGCCCTGCGTCTGCTGGCCGCCAACCGTCAGCGCTGGTCCGGCACCTTGATGGGCGTGTTCACCGCCGATGAAGAGGTCGCCAGCGAAGGGGCGAAATTCTACGTACGCGACACTCCGCCGGCGATTGATTTCGCGGTGATTGGCGAGCCGACATCGAATGCGACCTTCTCGGCTCACAAAGGCAGCTTGCGTCCTCGCGTGCGGGTAAAAGGCGTCACCGCGCACTCCGGCACGCCGGAGCTGGGGGTTAACGCCATTTACCAGTCCGCGCGCCTTTTAGGGCTGATCGAAGAGGCCCACCACCAGCAGGTGCGTTGCCGCTGCCACGATCTGGTCGGCAATGCCAGCCTGACGGTGACCCGCATCCACGGCGGCCATGCGGACAACGTGGTGCCAGACAGCTGCGAGCTGCTGCTCGATCGCCGCATGGTACCGGGGGAAGACGAAGAGGTTGTCAAAGCTGAACTGCAACAGCTGCTCGACCACGCGTACGCGCAGGCAAACGTGGAAGCGGAAATTATCGCCTGGCAGCCCACCACCGGCGGCGCGACGCAAACCGCCAGTAGCGAAGCCATTGTCGAGCAAAGCCTTGCCGCCTGCCGCCGTCACGGACAGAGCGAACCCGGCCCGTTTGGTTTTCAGGGCGGCTGCGACCTGGTGCATTTCCGTTCGCTGGGCGCAAAGGGCGTGGTGATTGGCCCCGGCTCGCTGTCCGTGGCCCACAAGCCCGATGAATTCGTCCCCGTCGATGAATTTATCGCCGCGGCAGATATCTATCTCGATATTGCGCTCGCCATGCTGCCGCCGGCGTCCGATTTATGAAAGCGCAGCTCTTTCGGGGAGACCTGCATTACGCCGGCGTGACGCTGCATACCGCCGCCTCCGGCCCGGTGACGGCGCTCGACACCCTCTGGTTGCGCCTGGAGGACCGTGGCGTGACGGGGATTGGCGAAGTGCGTCTCAACATTCGCTACCTGCACGGCTACCGCGAAGAGCAGGTGCTGGACAACCTGCTTCAGCGCCTCAACGGTTGGGACTGGCGCCAGGAGCCCGCGGCGCAACTTGCCGCGCTGCACGAGGAGGACCGCACGCTGCTGCCGCCGTCGCGCATGGCGCTGGATATGGCGTTGCACGATTTGATGGCGCGTCAGAACGGGGTCAGCGTCGCCGCCTGGCTGGGGGCGCCAGCTGGCCTGCCCGCCTGGCACACCAATCAGACGCTGTTCTGGGGCAGCGAAGCAGAGATGCTGGCGCAGGCGCAGCGCTATGTCGATCGCGGTTTTACCCAGCTGAAGTTACGCACGGGGATAGCGGATTTCGCCACCGACCTGGCCCGCCTGCAAAAGCTGAGGCTGCGGTTTGGTCAGCAGATTTCGCTGGCGATTGACGTGAACGGCCAGTGGTCGCTGGCGCAGGCCCACGCGGCGTTCCCTTATCTACGCGAGCTGAATCTCAGCTATATCGAACAGCCGTTAAGCCCGGCAAACGATAGCCAGCTTGCTGAACTGTACGGCTACGGCATCCCGATCATGCTCGACGAAAGCCTCAACAGCGAAGCGGCCATCACCCGGCTTATCGCCGCCAAAGGTGCGCTGTGGGGGCATCTCAAGCTGGTGAAATTGGGGGGGCTTGCTCCGACGCTTGCCGCCGCCGGCCGTCTGCGACTCGCCGACGTGCCGTTCATGATTGGCCAGATGAATGAAGGCCATGCCGCCACCGCCGCCGCGCTCCAGCTGTGCCGCGTGGTGCAACCGGCATTCGCCGAACTGTATGGCGCCGATGGATTAACCGACGATCCCGTCAGCGGGCTGGAATACCGCAATGGCATGGTCGCCGTTAACGACTCTCCCGGTCTGGGCGTGCAGTTCGATGCCGCGCGGGCCAACTTACTCCAGGAGTTTAATGATGCAAGATGTTAACAATGTGATTCAGGGCAGCGAGTCCGCCTTTCGCGCCGACGAATATGCGCAGCGCATTCAGCGTACCCGCGAACGCTTAAGCCGCGCGGGCGTGGACGTGATGATCGTGACCGGCCCGGAAAACATTTTCTGGCTTACCGGTCAGCAAACGCCGGGCTATTACACCTTTCAGGCGCTGCTGCTGCCGGTAGAAGGGGATCCGGTCTTTGTGATTCGCCAGCTCGAATACTTTAACTTTATCGCCAACACCTTTATTTCAGACGCCGCCATCTACCAGGATGGCGATAACCCGGTGGATTTTCTGGTGGGCATGCTGCAACAGCGCGGCTGGCTCAACAAACGCATTGGGCTGGACAAACGCGGCTGGTTCCTGCCGATTGCCGTCTATGAAGCCCTGCAGGCGAAGCTCGGCACCATCGCCGATACCGCGGGCGTCATCGAACCGCTGCGCGCGGTGAAATCGGCGGCGGAGGTGGAAAAAATCGCCCTCGCGGCGCGCTATGTGGATGCGGGCATGCGCGCCGGGATGGCGGCGATTGGCAGCGGCGCGGACGAAAACGCGCTGGTCTCCGCGATGATGGGGGCCGCTATTGCCGCCGGTTCCGAGTATGTCGGCATGGAACCGCTGGTTTCTACCGGCCCACGCAGCGGCGTGCCGCACGGCACCTGGCGACGTCGGGTGATGCAGGATAACGATCCAGTCTTTCTGGAGATGTCCGCCGCCCACGATCGCTACCACGCCGCGATGATGCGCTCCGCCTGGCTGGGCCGTCCGCCCGCTATCGCCATCGAAATGGAAAAAGTTTGTCAGGAAGCCCTGCAGGCCGCCCTCGACGCCATTCGTCCGGGCGCCACCTGCGAAGCACCGCACCTGGCCTGCCAGAAGGTGATCGACCGCGCGGGATTCACCGAAAACTTCAAAAAACGCACAGGTTACTCCATCGGTATCGCCTTCGCGCCGGACTGGGGCGAAGGCGGCATTCTCAGCCTGTACAGCGGCGTCACCACCGAGCTGCAGCCTGGCATGACCTTCCACATCCCGCCGGCCCTGCGTATCTACGGTCAATTCACCGTCGGCGTCAGCGAAACCGTGGTGGTGACTGAAACCGGATATCGCCAGCTGGGTTCCCTGGCTCGCCCATTAACGCTGCTGTAAGGAAAGAAAGATGAAAGATATCAACGAGTGCCGTGAACGTCTGCGCGGCATTTTCAACATCACCGTCACCCCGTTCACCGCCAGCGGCGCGATCGACTTCCCGGCGCTGCGTGAAAATATCGAACGCGTGATTGATCTGGGCTATGACGGCCTGCTGATTGGCGGCACCTACGGTGAGTTTCCGGTAATGACCGTCGAAGAACGCCGCGAGCTGTTTCATGAGGTGATGGGCTGCGTGGACGACCGCGTGGCGGTGATGCTGTGCAGCGCCAGTTCCGACCCGCGCGACGCCCGCGAGCTGACCCTGCTGGCAAGCGAGCTGGGCGGGCTGCCGATGGTCACCGCCCCCTTTGTCAGCGAAATCACTGACGAACAGATCGTCAGCTACTTCAATGAGATGGCGCCGTTATCCAAAACCGGCATTCTGGTGTACAACGCGCCGGGCATCGGCATCACCCTCTCCCCGGCGCTGCTGGAACGGCTGGCAGAGATCCCGAACGTGGTCGGCATCAAACAGGGCGATCTCAACCCAACCGCCATCGACCAGATTGCCAACCGCCTGCGCGGGCGGCTGCGTTTGTTCTGCGCCTCCGATCTGGCTTTCCTCGGGCCGATGATGGCCGGGTTTGACGGCATCAGCACGACCAACAGCGGCGCGCTGCCGGAGCTGATCGTCAATACCTTCCGCGCCGTGGAACGGGGCGACGCCGCCACCGCCCGCGATTTGCATCAGCTGTGGTACGCGTATCGGGCGCTGGCGCGCAAACACGGTCAGCCGCAGCTGGTGAAAGCGGCGATGGCGCTGCGCGGCTTTAACGGCGGCACCGTACGCGCACCGTTAAAACCGATCGGCGACGCGGCGCTGGCAGAGCTGACCCGCGTAATGCAGGAGCTTGCCAGCGACCCTCGCAGCGGGGTTACGCTGGCGCGTTAAGCGCCGCCTGTAGGAACGCGACGAACAGCGGATGGGGCGCATCCGGGCGGGACATCAGTTCCGGATGCCCCTGAACCCCGTGCCAGAACGGCAGCTCCGGCTGGGAAACGGCTTCCACGATACCGTCGCTTTGCGCGCTCACGCTGACCCCGCCGGGAGACAGCGCCGGCAATAACTCGGGGTTAAAGCAGTAGCGATGGTTATAGTGCATTTCGCGGATATCGCCGGGGATAAGCCCGGAGGAAAAAGGGAATACGCCGCAGCGATGACGGCCATCGGCAAAGGGAACAAAGCTGTGCAGGGCTTCATCGGGGGCGACTTCCGCGGGAATGGCCGATTCGAAACCCGGGCTACGGTGCACGGCTGCGGTCATCATGCTCTGCATTCCCAGGCACAGCCCCAGCGTTGGCTGCCCGCGGGCCAGGGTCTCTTCCGCCACGCGGATTTGTCCGTTGACCGCCGCCATCGAGGAACCGCCTGGCAGCACCACGCCCTGGAAGGCCTCAAGCTCGTGTAATCCCGTGGACAGGCTGACCGGCGCAAAGAAATGGACCTCCAGGTTCAGCCCTAGCGACGCCGCGGCATCGCCCAGCGAGCCGAACGTGGCGGGATAGACCAGACGGTGGTCCGCCTCGCGGCCAATCAGCGCGATGCGCAAGGACCCGCCGGCAGACGACGACACGCCGCTATCCCAGCGGCCGTAGCGGTCGGCGGTGAGATCTAACAGCGTGTGTTGCCCATCGCTGAGCGTCAGGCGGTGGCGGCTGTCGTCGCTGTAAAGCCGCTGGCCCGGCAGGTCGGCAATAAGCGGCGCCTGCGAGGACGCCAGCACAATGACGGCGTCTGATGACGGCAGGCGGGCGATATCGCGCACCTCTTCACGCAGCGTATCGCTGCGCCAGAGGCCGCTGGTCACGCAGTACCCTGCACGAATGACGTGCTGGTGGCTATCGGGAACATCCCCGGCGAAGTCGGGGCGAAGGCTCCAGAGGGGCAACCCAAGACGATTGGCCCACAGGCTGGCGGTGATACCGTAGCGGGCGGGCGCGGAGCTGTTATCGAGAATAAAGATCGGTGACACGGCGAGTTTCCTGCTGATGTTGGGTACCTAATTGTATTAATTGAATCATTAGATACAAAAGAGGATTTATGAATAACAGTCAAATCGCCCGTCGTATGCAATCCGTACGGCCTTCTCCGACCGCGGCCATTTCTGACCAGGTACGGGTACTGGAAGCCGCAGGCAAGCAGGTTATCAACCTGGGCGAAGGGGAACTGGATTTTGCTACCCCACCCCATATTAGCTATGCGGGCATTGAAGCTATCGTGCATCACCAGACTAAGTATACCGCCGTTTCCGGCACCGCAGCGCTCAAGGCGGCCATTGCCGCCAAGTTCGCTCGCGACAATCAGCTGCGCTACCGTCCGGAAGAGATCATCGCCGGGAGCGGCGCCAAACAGCTTATTTTCAACGCCTTTCTGGCAACCCTGGACGCCGGGCAGCAGGTGATTATTCCCGCGCCCTACTGGGTCTCTTACCCGGATATGGTCTCTCTGACCGACGGCGAACCGGTGATTGTGCCCTGCGATGAACAACACGGCTGGAAGCTGACGCCAGAACAACTGGCCGCCGCCCTCACCCCGTCAACGCGCTGGTTGATCCTCAATTCGCCGGGTAACCCGACCGGGGCGATTTACAGCGAGCGGGAGCTGCGCGCGCTGGCAGACGTGCTGGCGGACTACCCGCAGGTGCTGGTGATGGCCGACGACATTTATGAGCCGCTGCGTTACGACAATACCCCGTTCACCACGTTTGCTCAGGCCGCGCCGCAGCTGGTTTCGCGCACGCTGACGGTGAACGGCGTGTCCAAAAGCCACGCCATGACCGGCTGGCGTCTGGGCTATGCGGGCGGGCCGCAGTGGCTCATTGCCGCCATGCAGATCCTGCAATCACAAAGCACCTCCAACCCCAGCGCGATTTCGCAGGCTGCGGCGGTCGCGGCCCTTAACCATTCGGCGGACTTCTTAGACGGCTGGCTGCACACGCTGGATAAACGCCGTCAGCAGGTGCTGGGGATGATTGCCGCTACCGAGGGCCTGAGCGCTGGCATCCCCCAGGGCGCATTCTATGTGTTTGCCAACTGCCAGCGGCTCATTGGGCGAGTGACGCCCACCGGCGAAACTCTCCGCGACGACAGCGGACTGGCGAACTGGCTGTTAGAACACACTCAGGTGGCCGTGTTACACGGGTCCGCGTTCGGCATGCCGGGGTATTTACGTATTGCCTACGCGGTGGAAGATGGGCTGCTGACGCAGGCCTGTCAGCGGATTGCCGAAGCCTGCGCGCAGCTGCGTTAGGGCACGCAAACACCACAATGGCGCCCTTTAGAAAGAAAACCCCGCGCGATGTACTGGCCGGGGTTGTTGAATGCGGGCGCTCCGTTTTCTCAGCTCGCCAGCGCAGTAGCGCGGCAATCAGTTTGCGTTCACGCCCGGCCGCTGCGGCAAAAATTCCTCGCCCCTGCCCCCTCCGTCGGGGCGAAATTGCGAAATGCATCACAGTCCAGGAAATAACTTAACAGGTTAACCGGTTAAGTTGGGTTGAGAGGTTGATCGGACAATCGGGTACGGGTATCGTAAGCCTACGAAATAAAATAAATGTAAACAGAAACTGGCGAAACAATGAAAGCAACGGCACAGTCAACGAAATACCAGGTGATAAAGGCAGCACTGTTAGATGAAATAAGAAACGGCACTTTTAAACCCGGGGAAAAATTCTACAGTGAGTCGGAATTAAAAGAGCGTTACTCCGTCAGTTCTGCCACGGTTATTCGCGCTATTCACGAAATGGTGAATGAAGGCTACCTGATTCGCTATCAGGGTAAAGGCACTTTTGTTTCGAAAGCCAAACGTAATGAGAACATTATTTTCTCAGAATCAGATAACGATTTAAAAGGCATGCAGTCGGTTAAAGTTATCGCCTGTGAACTGGAAAACGATCCGTGTATTAAAGAAAAGCTCGGGTTAAATGATGATGAAAGATATTATCGTATTGCGCGCTTAAAGTTTGATAATAACAAACCTTATGCATTACAGATTTCGCATATTCCGGCCCGCTACTTCGCCAGTCAATTGACGATTAAAAATTCGGCACTCAGCTCTATTTATGAGGCTTTTAAGGTGAACAATGGTCTTGATATGTACACCATGCCCTATCGGCAGACCATCTGCGCCCTGACCGATGCTGCGCCAGAAGTCCTGCAGCACCTTGAGCTCACGGCTCACCAGCCCGTTATCATGATGAAACGCTACACCCACGACGAGCAAGGTCAGGTGATTGAATATATTGAGACCTGGAAACGGTTAGAATCATTTTATATTGAAATAAGAACGCCAGATAAGGGGGCAGGATGAACCAATTATTATTAATCTCTCATGGGGGTTTCGCCAGCGGTGCCAGACAGGCCACAGAATTAATACTCGGAGCGCAGCCAAACCTTCATGTAGTTGAACTGGATGGTGAGAAAGGGATAGCAGTATTTAAACAGGAACTTCTCGATAAAATCACCATCCTTAGCGCAGCAAAATCCAAAATTATTATCCTCTCTGATTTAAAAAGTGGTTCGCCGTATAACTCCGCAATGGAGATTATTGTCACTAACAACCTATGGAATAATATCACCCTGCTCTCTGGGATGAATTTAAACTTAATTCTGGAAATGGCCATGGCAATTGATGAAAGTCACTCGCCAGCCTCGCTGAATGAAATAATAACTACGGCGCGTGATGGTATTTACCATTTACAGCAGGCAGCGCTTGCCGCCCACACAGACGACGGAGACGAGTAAAAAATGGAGCACATTGCGGTCTGGCAGATAGCGTTACTGACGCTTTATTCAGGGCTGGCGATATACGACGGCAACAACACGACGCTTGGGTTAGTGAAACCGAGCATGGCGGGCTTTTTTGCCGGTCTCATTATGGGCGATATGACCACCGGGCTTATCGTCGGCGGCACTCTGAACCTGCTGGTACTGGGCGTGGGCAACTTCGGCGGCGCGTCGATCCCGGACTACATGACCGGTGCGGTGCTGGGTACCACTTTCGCGATCATCAGCGGCCAGGGCGCGGCGTTTGGCGCCACCATTGCGGTGCCGATTGGTCTCTTAATGGTACAGCTGGATATCCTCGCCCGCTTCAGCAACACCTTTATCCATCATAAGGCCGACAGGCTGATTGAAGAGGGTCAGGTGAAGGCGGCGGCCAGGATGAACCTGCTGGGCCAGGTGCCTATTTCGCTCTCGCGTATGCTGCCGGTGCTGTTGGCGCTGATCCTCGGGGCAACCTTTGTTAATGACGTCGTGACCTGGATCCCCGCGTCCATCATGAACGGTCTTAAAGTCGCCGGTGGCCTACTGCCTGCGCTGGGTATCTCCATCCTGCTGCGCTATTTACCGATTAAGAAGAACATCTCGTTTCTGATTCTGGGCTTTTTCCTGGCGGCCTATCTGAAAGTGCCGGTGCTGGGCGCCGCGCTACTGGGTCTGGCAATTGCGCTTTACGTCTTCAACTCAGAAAAACAGGTAACGCAAACTACCGAATCCCCGGCAAATGGAGCAATGGGCGATGAATAAAGTACTAAAACGCGTGTTCTGGCGCTGGTTCCTGTTCGGTCAGTCTGGCTGGAACTACGAAAAAATGCAGGGTCTGGGCTATCTGTACAGCATCTATCCGTTCCTTGAGAAAAAGTACGCAAAACCCGAAGAGCAGAAGGACGCGGCGAAGGTACACAGCCAGTTCTTTAACACCAACAATACCATGGCGCCGGGGATCCTCGGGGTGAACATCGCCCTGGAAGAGCAGACCGGGCTTGCGGGCAAAGATGCGGTTGCCGGGATCAAAACCGGTCTGATGGGGCCGCTGGCGGGCATCGGAGATACGCTGTTCTTTGTTATTCCGACCACCATTATCGGTTCTGTCGCTTCGTACCTCGCGCTGCAGGGCAACCCGGTGGGGCTTGTTCTCTGGCTACTGTTCGCCCTGGTTCGCATGCTGTTTATGCGCTTTAGCATCAGCAAAGGGTATCAGGAAGGGGTCAACCTGCTGGGGTCTTTGACCAATAGCCTCAACAAAATCACCCGCGCAGCCAATATTCTCGGGCTGACGGTTATCGGGGCGCTTATCCCCTCGGTGGTGAAGGCGAATCTTAATTTCGAATTCAGCTACGGCGAAGTGTCGCTCAAGCTGCAGAGCATTGCCGACCAGATTATGCCCGGGCTTATTCCGCTGCTGGTTGTGGGGTTCACCTGGTGGCTGCTGGGGCTCAAAAAGATGAACTCGACTCGGGTCATTTTTGTCCTGATTGCTTTAGGTATTATCGGCTACAACCTGAATATTTTCGGTTAAGTAACACATTGATTTAAGGAATTTATCATGAAAGGTATTGTGCATATTCGTGTCGATGACCGGCTGATCCACGGCCAGGTGGCCACCCGCTGGGTAAGCCACTTCAACGCCAACCGTATTATGGTGATTGACGACGCCGTAGCTGCAAACGATGTAGAGAAAATGCTGCTGCGCAGTGCAGCCCCGGAAGGCTGCAACACCTCTATTCTCTCTTTTGAGAAAGCCAGCGCCAATATCCTCGCCGGCAACTACGACGGTCAGCGCGTACTGATCCTGCTGAAGACCCCGGAGCTGGCGCTGAAGCTGATGAACGCCGGAATTGCCCTCCCCCAGCTCAATATCGGCAATATGTCCAACAAAGACGATCGCCGCCAGATCAAACGCTCGGTCAGCGTCAACGATGCTGAGATCGCGGCCATCAACGCGCTGCTGGAAAAAGGCGTGGCGGTGACGGCGCAGATGACGCCGGAAGAGCCGAACGCCTGTATCACCACGTTTTTAAAAGCCGACAAGGGATAAGGGATGTCACCACATCAGCAGCAGTATTATCAGCATGTTTTAGCGACGCTGAATCAGGTGTTTCTTACTCAGAGCGCTGAAGTTGAGCAGGCGGCGGCGCTGTTTGCCGAGTGCGTCAAAGCCAACGGCATTATTCACGGCTTTGGCTCCGGCCACTCGTTTGCCGCGGCGGTTGAGCTGGCCGGTCGTGCGGGCGGCCTGGTCAATACCAAAGCCATTGACCAGTTCTATGGGCCAACCGGCTGGTTTGATTCGCTGAAAGGGATTGGCGACATCTTCTCCGGGCTGCTCGATCTGCGCGAGTCAGACTGCTTTGTGATTATCTCCAACTCCGGCACTAAACCGCTGCACGTTGAGCTGGCACGCAAGGTCAAAGAGAGGGGGCTGAAGCTGGTGGTTATCACCCGCTACGCCGGTGAGTCGACGCCAACGAGCGAGAGCATTCGCGACTATGCCGATGTCATTCTCGATAACGGCTGCCCGTCCGGTGACTGCACGCTAAGTATGGACAACGGCAACATCATGACCGGTCCGGTGTCCTCGCTGTCTGCGGCCTTCATCATCAATAACGTGGTGATCCGCTGCATCGAGATGCTGCTGGAACAAGGTATCGCGCCGCCGGTGATGCGCAGCATCAATCTGCCCGGCGGTAAAGAATACAACGACATGCTGATGAGTCAGTACAAAGAGCGCGTATTCACGCTGTAGGGAAAAATCATGAAAGAGAGTCTGTCGAATCGCCTCACACCGCTGCCCTTTCCTGCCCTCACGCCCGACGCCTGTCGGGATGAGCTGACGGCGTGCGCGCGACGCATCGCGCGTAACATGGGTCTGTACGGCGAGAAATTCCCCTCAGCCTGCACGATCCATAATCGCTACGTTCTGAAAGAGAATAACGACTGGACCAACGGATTCTGGACCGGGATGCAGGCAATGGCCTGGGAGTTCAGCGGCGATCGCGCCTACCTGGACGGCGTTGAACGCAACGTGGCGAGTTTTAAAGCCCGCCTGGCGGCGCACCACGTCCTCGATCACCACGATATCGGCTTCCTTTATAGCCTGTCGGCAGTCGCGTACTGGAAACTGACGGAGCGCGAAGCGCTAACCCCGCTTATTCTGGCGGCGGCCGATCTGCTGGTAAACCGTTTTCACCCCAGCGCCGGTTTTATCCAGGCCTGGGGGACGCTTAACGACCCGCAGGAGTACCGGCTTATTATCGATTCATTGATTAACCTTCCCCTGCTCCACGTGGCGGCAAAGATCAGCGGTGAATCACGTTATCGGGAAGTGGCTGAACGCCACTATGCGGCGGTCATCAACAACATTTTTCGCGAAGACGGCTCCACTTTCCATACCTTCTATTTTGACCAGACAAGCGGTGCGCCTTCGCACGGGAAAACCTTTCAGGGCTACAGCGATAACTCCTGCTGGGCCCGCGGCCAGGCGTGGGCCATTCTCGGCATCCCGCTTCACTGGTCGGCTACCGGCGAAACCGACCACTACGAACGGTGGCAGCAGGCCTGCGAGTATTTCTTCCGCTACCTGCCGGAGGACGGCGTTCCCGCCTGGGATCTGCTGCTGGCTGCAGATCCGGACGCCCCGAAAGACAGCTCCGCGCTGGCGATTGCGGTCTGCGGCCTGCTGGAAGCGCATAAGCACTTTCCGGATGCCGGTTACCAGAAACTGGCGCGTCAATGTCTGCTGGCATTAACGCGCGGCGCGTCTGCCCGCGATGATGATGTCTGCGAAGGCTTACTTAAACATGGTGTTTACGCCTATGCCCTCGGTAAAGGCATCGATGAATGTAATCTCTGGGGAGATTACTTCTATATGGAAGCGTTATACCGAGTCTACCAACCACAATGGTCAGGATACTGGTTATGACAATGATTCAGAGCTATTTAGATATCGTCCAGAAAAAACTTAACGACATTACTCAACAGCAAAGCCATAAAATTACTTCCACCGCCGTGGAACTGGCAAAAATCATTAACCAGGGAGGTGTAATTTATATTTTCGGCTGCGGCCACTCACATATTTTCGCTGAAGATGTATTTTATCGTGCCGGAGGAATCGCCCCGGTTCGGCCAATATTTATCGAACCTTTAATGTTACATCAGGGGGCGGCGGCTTCATCATATTATGAAAAACAGAATGACTATATTGCTGAGCATCTGGAGAGATTCTCGATCACCAGTAAAGATGCGCTGATTGTTATCTCAACTTCCGGGATTAACCCCGCTCCGGTCGATGCAGCACTCTGGGCAAAACAGCACGGGGCATTTACCCTGGCGCTGACCAGCTTTCTGTATGCCGAGACCCAGCCGTCGAAGCACAAGGCTGGCCTTAAGCTGCGGGACTGCGTGGATGTCGCCATTGATAACCAGGTGCCAATCGGTGATGCGGTGCTTTCCCTTACGGAGCATGCAACGCCGTTCGCGCCGGTTTCCTCAATGACCGGGCTGTTTATTATGCACACCCTGTTCGCGGAAATCATAGCGAACCTGGGGAGTGAAAATAAATCTCTGCCGGTATTTTTGAGCGGTAACATTGCGAATTCCGTACAACATAATGAATATCTCCTCGAAAAATATGGTGCGCAAATCCCGGAGCTCATAAATAACACGAGTTTTAAATAAGCAGTACATCCCCTCGCCCTATAATACATGGTTTTATAAGGTATATAATAATGACAAGTCATAGACTCAGAGTTTCTCTGTGTACACCGCTGTTTCTTTTTATTGCCGCAGATGCCTTTGCGGAAGAAGAAACGGATTATGAAGCGCCTTCTCAGTTTGAGAAAGCGTTTTATGATGAAGGAAAATTAAATCTCAATACCTCACTATATATTCGTCATCGTGCTGTAAAAGACCCCGCGACCGGTAAATACGGACTGGGTCCAGCCGGGATCCAGAACCAGACCGGTAACGTGGCAATTAGCTATATTTCAGGCTATTACCAGGGCGTTATTGGCTTTGATTTCTGGGGCAACGCCAACATTAAGCTCGGGCATACCGTCGGTCAGTCGGAGATCCTTTACTACGACTACGATTGCGGCGAGCCGGGCAAGTTCAGCCCGTGCGAGAAGTCCTACATGAGCGTGTCGGTTGCCGCACTCAAGCTCAACCTTGGCGATGCAGGCACCAACTTCAAGCTGGCCGCGGGCTATACCCCCATTAACTCCGGTACCGTAAAAAGCAGCTGGGGCCTCAACCCTCACGCTTTTCGCGGGTTTGACAGTGCCCTGACCCTCGACAAACTGAGGCTGACCTACGCCTGGGCCGACCGCTTCAAGAACGACTGGAGCCGTGATTTTAAACCGATGACTACGGCCTGGCACCAGAACAACGCCGCCGGACTCGATGACAACGGCAAAACCATTAAAGCCGGTGCAATCATCGATTACATTCACACGGTGGGCGCAGTCTATAACTTTGGCAATACCGTGCTTGACGTGGGCTATGGCGAAGGTAAAGGCTACCGTCGCAACTGGCAGGCACAGGTAGAGCGTCACGATACGTTGACAAAGGATGTCTCCCTGCAGAGTAAGCTCTTCTACCAGGGTGCGCGCTACATTGAAGATCTGTCGAAAATTAAAGATCCTGCAACGGAATATTATGTGGGGGTTGGTTTTAACCTGAGCCACGACAACACCGTGTGGTCCCTTGGCTATAGTCAGAACTACGCCCCGAACACCGGAGATTACAACTTCCGCTTAACCCCGTGGGCGAACTCCGATAAGCGTGATTATCAGCCGACGCTGTCGCAGCTGGAAGACTTTAACGTTTCCGGCGCCCGCGCGGTTCGTTTTGGCGTGAGTTATAACTTTGCCGATCTTAATCTACCGGAGTTAACCCTGGGCGGTGCCGGAACCTACGGCTGGCACGTGGTTAGCGATGTCAGTAAAACTGGTTCGGCGAGAAAGTACGACGGGAACATGGTGTCGTTCGATCTTTCCGCTCGCTATCAGGTGGCGGACGGCATGGCGAAAGGCCTCTCCTTTACCCTGCTCCCGGCGCTCTTCCGGGCGACAGACAGCAACTATAAAACCGATCGTAACGACGTGAAGTTTATTGTCGGCTACAGCATCAATATCTTCTGAGCCCGCCCCCCTCAACTGCGCATGAGGGGGGACTTTGCGAAGGGAACCGCACCTGTCAGCTTCAAACGGCCAGAGCGGGTTACTCAACCGAATGGCATACTGAATAGCGGCACATAAGAAAAAACCCCGAGCGATTAAATAGCTCGGGGTTTGTATGACAGGCTTGCACGATGTTGAAGAAAGCAAAAGAACCATCAGGACTAGCCGTAGATAGATAAGTGACATTAAAATAACACTCGGAGATAGTTCGAACTGTTTTGGGCCTGCTACCTTGTCATACTAAACATTTCTCTGTAGATAATTCTGGCTTACTCCCTCACCATTTTCATATATTCATAAAATATGATAACCATCACATTCATGATCAGGGTGCCAATTTTTGATATAGCTGGCTTTTACTTTTTGCTACAGATGGTAATGCACCCTAAAAAAGGAATTAATCATGAAAATGACAATAATATATGCACTACTATCCGTATTTTTTGGAGTATATGGAACAACGGCCAGTGCCAGTAACACAAATCAAGTGTCACAAAATTTAGAAACTGCGATTCCCCAACAAAAGCAAATAGTTATCGGTAATTGGGACGAATTCAACTCAAGAAAAATTGACAGACTCATTCAAGAAGCAAAGCAGAAGCCAGCGCATTCTTTATATGCTGTTTTTGATTTTGACAACACAACAGCTTTTCTGGATATCGAAGAGGCAACGCTTATCTATCAACTAGAAAACCTTAAATTTTCGATGAAACCTGAAATATTGAAACAGATAATTTACAAAGATATACCGCCTTCAAACTTTAACTCGGATTATAATAATAAAAATCATCAACCGGTTAATATAAACCTCATTGGTCAAGACATTATTGATAGCTACACATGGCTATACAATAATTACAGCGGATTTGCGGGTAATAAAACGCTTGATGAAATTAAAAAAAATTCCAATTATATGAATTTTATAGTGAAAATGAGATATTTATATGATGCAATAGGTGGGTCATTCGACCATGAGGTATCTTATCCATGGGTGACGTATCTTTTTTCTGGCATGTCCAAAAAAGAAGTAGCTGATTTAGTGCACGATACTATTGAGTGGCAAAATAATCAGCCTATCGGAAAGGTGACATGGGTAAGCCCGGCTGATATGGCAGGCCGAGCTGGTATCGTATCAGTAACATGGAAAAATGGATTCAGGCTGATCCCAGAAATGCAGACATTATATAAAAACCTACAGCAGGCAGGTGTTGATGTTTATGTCATTTCCGCTTCAGCTTTAGATGTGATAAAAAGCATCGTTACTACAGGAAAATATGGTTTTTCTGTTCCTGAGTCTCATGTCTATGCAATGCATCCCTTATATGATAAAGAAGGTAGATTGACTCACAGCCTCGATCCATACTATCCCCAGACGCAAGGTAAAGGTAAAACCGAAACCATAAAGAAATTTATACAACAACATTACAAAAATACAGGACCAATATTAGTTGCTGGCGATAGCGAAGGAGATCAAAACATGATGTCCGACTTTAATGACACAAAGTTAGTTCTTATTATTAACCGGCTACGCTCATCTGACACCATTATCGGTGAGCTATCAGCTAAAGCCGTTCGTGACTATAATAAAGATGATGCAAAAATATTATTACAAGGAAGAGATGAAAATAAAGGGGAATTTTTACCATCACAAAGTAGCATACTGATGGGCACTAATAACAAAGTATCTTTACCATAGGTATCGACTTACAGCAATGCCTCTTACTTGAAACGGGGGCATTGCTAGTGAATGGATATTTATTGAGCAAAGGACGGGCTTTAGATGTAAAAAAGCCCGTATAAACGGGCTTTTTTGTACTACTTCATGCACTATAAAATCAAAACTATTCTTCAAGCTCTTGATTTTATTTAGAATTTGGCGGAAGCGTAGAGATTCGAACTCTAGAACCCTTTCGGGTCGCCGGTTTTCAAGACCGGTGCCTTCAACCGCTCGGCCACGCTTCCAATGAGGCGCACTATAAACACCTCTGTTCAGGCTGTAAAGCACCAATTTATTCAACTGCCTTAAAATTAAACAAAAACGCGTTATTCGTCTGAAATTCAGGCAGTTTGCGCAGATTTTCAGCGCAAACCGCCCTCTTCGCGTTAATGTTTTTTGATGTACATATCTTTGGTGTAGTAATACCCCAGCTTATCCGACGTAAATCCCCCTACCCATGGCTTGACCAGATGGGTGCGCACGTAGTGATAGACCGGAATGGCCGGGACATCCTGACCTAACAGATCCTCCGCCTGCTGGTAGAACTTGCCCCGTGCCGTCGTGTCAGAGGCTTTTGCCGCATTGCGCAGCGCCTCATCGTAGGCCGGGTTGCTGTACTGGCTGGTATTTTCACTGTCGCCGGTGCGGAAGTTATTGAGAAACGTCGCGGCGTCGTCATAGTCGGCTATCCACGCGTAGCGCACGGCGTCAAAATTATGCGTATGCATGGCGTCGAGCATGGTCTTCCACTCCTGGTTTTGCAGCTTCGCCTCAACGCCAAGGTTCTTTTTCCACATTGAGCTGGCGGCGATGGCAATTCGCTGGTGAGATTCGGACGTGTTATAGAGCAGATTAAAGACCAGCGGATGGGTCTCATTATACCCGGCCTCGCTCAATAGCTTTTTCGCCTCGGCGATACGCTTCTCGCGCGGCCAGCTGGCGTACTCGGGATTGTGCAGCTTCACCCCGCCGATGTCAGGCTGGCTGATAAGCCAGGCCGGACGCTGCCCCTGCCCCAGCACCTTCTCCGCGATAATGTCTTTATCGAGGGCCATATTCAGCGCCCGCCGTACGCGCGGGTCGTTAAACGGCGGCCGGGTGGTGTTGAATTCGTAATAATAGGTGGCCAGCTGCGGCGAAACATCCAGCTGATCGCCCATGGTTTTTTTGAGCTGGGCAAACTGATTAATCGGTACCGTATACACAATATCGATCTCTCCCGCCTTATAGCGGTTGACGTCGGCGGTTTCAGAGCTTATCGGCAGGTACGTCACCTTATTGATGACCGTATGCGCGTTATCCCAGTAGCGCGGATTGCGCTCGGCCACAATGCGCTCATTCACCACCCACTGCGACAGCTTATAGGGCCCGCTGGTTACGATATGCTCCGGTTTGGTCCATTTGTCGCCGTAGCGCGATATCAGCACTTTATCGAGCGGAACCAAAGATGGGTGCGCCAGCATCGCCAGAAACGCCGCATTCGGCTGAGTTAAGGTGACCTCAAGGGTGGCATCATCTACCGCTTTGACGCCCAGCGTCTCGGGCTCTTTTTGCCCCTGCGCGATCTCCGCCCCGTTGACGATATGCATATTGCCGGGATAGCTCGCGTAAGGCGACGCCGTGAGCGGCGACACCAGACGCTGCCAGCTCCAGACAATATCCTGCGCCGTGATCGCCGTACCGTCGGACCAGGTTACACCGGGACGCAGGTGGAACGTCCAGACGGTGTTGTCCTTATTCTCCCACTTCTCCGCCAGCCGGGGCTCAATCTCTCCTGTTGGCGATACGCTGACCAGCCCTTCAAAAAGATCGCTGATAATGTTGTTTTCAACGTCGCTTTCCACTTTATGCGGATCCAACGACGACGGTTCGCTGCCGTTATTTCTGACCAGTTCTTGCTTTTCGGCCAACGCCGTTCCCGGCGGTACCTGAGCGGCCAGCGCCGGGATGACCATGGAGAACAGACCGACGGCCACCAGTACGCGTGTGATGTGATTATATTTTTGTGTTTTCATATCCCTTGCCTTTGTTACGCTTCGTGAGTACCCTCTCCAGAGTTAGTCGCAGAATGGCTATAACGCAATATTTTTCAGTGAGTTATCAGATTTCGATCTGACTCCGGAAGGCGAACAAATAAAAATGCCACTTATTCCGATTTTCCTGGAATAATGTGCTGCATTCAGCCCGCTGACTTTGAGTAAAGATGGGTAAAAGCATTAGGGCTTAGGCCCTGTTTTTTTTATGCTTCGTTATTAATTACATCTGTCATAAGAGAGTGACTCATGGATCGTATAATTACATCGTCGCGAGACCGTTCATCGCTACTTAGCACGCACAAAGTTCTGCGGAACACCTATTTCCTGCTTAGCCTGACGCTGGCATTTTCCGCTATTACGGCGACGGCCAGCACGGTGCTGATGCTGCCTTCTCCGGGTCTGATTCTGACGCTGGTCGGTATGTACGGCCTGATGTTCCTGACCTATAAAACCGCGAATAAGCCAACGGGTATCATTTCCGCGTTCGCCTTTACCGGTTTTCTGGGCTACATCCTGGGGCCAATGCTTAACGCCTACCTGTCTGCGGGTATGGGCGATCTGATTGGCCTGGCGCTGGGCGGTACCGCGCTGGTGTTCTTCTGCTGCTCGGCCTACGTGCTGACCACCCGTAAAGATATGTCCTTCCTCGGCGGAATGCTGATGGCGGGCGTGGTGGTCGTGCTTATCGGTATGGTTGCCAACATTTTCCTGCAGCTGCCGGCTCTGCATCTGGCGATTAGCGCGGTGTTTATCCTGATCTCTTCAGGCGCCATTCTGTTTGAGACCAGCAACATCATCCGCGGCGGTGAAACTAACTATATCCGCGCGACCGTTAGCCTGTACGTCTCGCTGTACAACATCTTCGTCAGCCTGCTGAGCATCCTTGGCTTCGCCAGCAGAGACTAATCCTCTCCCCGTCTGTACTCAGGCCCCGCTTATGCGGGGCCTTATTTTTTGCTACACTGCCGCCATTTTCAGCGGTATGTGAAGAATCATGTTTATCTTTGAAGGCAATGAAATAGAGACCGATAGCGAAGGCTATCTGAAGGACACAACCCTGTGGAACGAAGCGATGGCGGCCGTTATCGCTGAGCAGGAGGGCATCAGCCTGTCCGTTGAGCATTGGGAAGTGGTGCGCTTTGTGCGCGACTTTTATCTGGAATTTAACACCTCACCGGCGATTCGTATGCTGGTGAAGGCCATGGCGAACAAGTTTGGCGAAGAGAAAGGCAACAGCCGCTATCTCTACCGCCTGTTCCCGAAAGGCCCGGCTAAGCAGGCGACAAAAATCGCCGGACTGCCTAAACCGGTTAAATGCATCTAATACAAAATGGCGAATTTCTGCCACTCTCTGGTGGGCTGATGGGGCTCGGTCAGAACCCTGTCCACCCGCGCGCTGCGCGGCCCACCGGCCTTCAGCCAGGCAATAAGTTTCTCCACCTGGTCCGGTTCTCCGCAGGCCAGAACCTCCACGCCGCCGTCGTCGAGATTGCGCGCGTATCCCGTTAATCCCAGCTGCAGCGCCTCGCGTTGGGTCGAATAGCGAAACCCGACGCCCTGAACGGAGCCGTATACCCACGCCATCGTGCAAACCGTTGCCATGTTCCCCCCCTTTTCGGCCAATGACTCAATACAGAGGATAGCAAATTCCGTTAGCGTACATGCTTAGGTAATAATCCATAGTGCTGACGAAAACGGGCGCTGAAGCGCGAGCCTGACAGGTAGCCGCTGCTTTGCGCAATGTCGCCAATGGGTCGCGACGTCGACTGTAATTGCCCCAGCGCGTAGGCCATACGGACCTCTTCCACGATCTGGCGGAAGCTCCGGGACTCCTGCTGCAAACGACGACGCAGCGTCGATTGGCCAAGAAAGAGCATTTTAGCCACTTTCGCTACGCTCCACGCTTCGGCAGGCGACAGCATAATAATTTGCCTGACCTGACCGGTTATGTCCTCGCGCCGCTCGTTGAGCAGCGGCCCGGCGTAGCCAGCCTGATACAGCGCCAGCAGCAATCCCGTCGCCTGATGGTGCTGCAGCTCGGCGCTGAGCCCCTCCCGTACCGCCCGCAGGACGCTTTGCCACATAAACGACATTTCCGGCGCCAGCGGCGCGCAAAGCGACGTCAGACGACCGGTCTGCGGCTCGCTCATATAGCGGTGCTTAAAATCCGCCAGCAGTTCCGGCGTGAGTGAGAGCAGGTCGGAGCAAAACAGCCCGTTTTCCGGCTGATTAATCACCTCGAGCTCAACCTCGGCGGGCAAAATAATCAGCTGCTGCGGCGTTGCCAGCATCTCGCTGACGCCCTGCACAATGACCTTACTGCCGCGGTTTACCCGGCAGATCGCCGGCGAGAACAGCGTGACGCGGTGCAGTTTGCATAAACGACGGGTAGTGATTTCCGCCGCTGTTAACGCGTTATGGTGAAAATGGATGTTCCGCATCATGCCGCCCTTTTTATTATCTTCCGGCCAGCGCCGTTAACTGCGCGCTGGCGATAGCGTGGCTGTGTAACATAAATCCGACTAACGCCCCGCTGGCCTCACCATCAATGGGCAACGTCGGGGTATCAAGCGCCCATACCGTAAAGCGGTAGCGATGCGGTTTATCTCCGGCGGGCGGACACGCGCCGCCAAAACCCGCATAGCCAAAGTCATTGCGCCCCTGTATCGCCCCGGCGGGCAGTTTAGCGTTATTTTTGTCTCCGGCGCCAGCGGCTAAGCCAGTCACCTGTTGGGCAATATTCACCACCGTCCAGTGCCACCAGCCGCTCCCGGTCGGCGCATCCGGATCGTAAGCGGTCACCGCGAAACTGCGGGTACCCGCCGGAGCATTTTTCCAGGCGATCTGCGGTGAGATATTGCCGCCGGTGCAGCCAAAACCGCCAAACCAGTGCGTCTGCGCCAGCGTCTGGCCGTCGCGCATATCCGCGCTGCTGACGCTAAACGGCGCGGCAATCACCGTCCCGCTCATAATAACCATCATCGCGGCTGCGACCTTCAATCCTGTTTTCATCGTATTTTCCTCCGTAAGGTGAGGAAATACTGTAAGATCCCGGCATGTTTTTTATTGTGCCAAAGCGCCTGCGTTTTGTGCCGAAACGCTCACTTGTCGATACCGGTGGAATGGTGCTTGCCTCAGCCACATGTGCTAATCTACGCGCCATTTTTTCGGTGCCGACATTCCCGTTGCTTAAAGGTAGCCCCATGACAGACTCCATTTTCCCCCGCTTAGTGTTAACCAAAGGACGCGAGAAATCCCTGCTGCGTCGCCATCCGTGGATCTTCTCCGGCGCCGTCGCCCGGATGGAAGGTAAGGCCCGTTCAGGTGAGACCATCGATATCGTTGATTCGCAGGGAAAATGGCTGGCCCGCGGCGCCTATTCGCCGTCTTCACAGATCCGCGCCCGCGTCTGGAGCTTCGATCGCAGTGAAGCCATTGATAACGCCTTTTTCGAACGTCGCCTGCAGCAGGCGCAAACCTGGCGCGAGTGGCTGGCGGCCCGCGACGGGCTCGATAGCTATCGCCTGATAGCCGGTGAGTCCGACGGCCTGCCGGGCGTGACCATCGATCGTTTTGGCGACTTTTTTGTACTGCAGCTGCTGAGCGCCGGTGCCGAATACCAGCGGGCGTCGATTGTCAGCGCGCTGCAAACCCTGTTTCCGAACTGCGCTATCTACGATCGTAGCGACGTCGCGGTGCGTAAAAAAGAGGGGCTGGAGCTGGCGCAGGGGCCGGTTGTCGGCGAACTGCCGCCTGCCCTGCTGCCAATTACCGAGCACGGTATGCAGCTGCTGGTAGATATTCAGGGCGGCCACAAAACCGGCTATTACCTTGACCAGCGCGACAGCCGCCTGGCGACCCGTCGCTACGTCGCCGATAAGCGCGTGCTGAACTGCTTCTCCTATACCGGCGGTTTTGCCATCTCCGCGCTGATGGGCGGCTGCCGTCAGGTTGTCAGCGTTGACACCTCGCAGGAGGCGCTGGACGTCGCAAAGCAGAACGTTGAGCTGAACAAGCTGGATCTGTCTAAAGCGGAGTTCATCCGCGACGACGTCTTCAAGCTGCTGCGGAAATATCGCGACGCCGGCGAAAAGTTTGACGTGATTGTGATGGATCCACCGAAGTTTGTTGAAAATAAAAGCCAGCTGATGGGCGCCTGCCGCGGCTATAAGGATATCAACATGCTGGCGATTCAGCTCCTGAATCCCGGCGGCGTCCTGCTGACCTTCTCCTGCTCCGGCCTGATGACCACCGATTTATTTCAGAAAATCATTGCCGATGCCGCCCTGGATGCCGGACGTGATGTACAATTTATAGAACAGTTCCGCCAGGCTGCCGACCACCCGGTGATAGCAACCTACCCCGAAGGGCTGTATCTGAAAGGGTTTGCTTGCCGCATCATGTAACTTGAAAAGTGGAGAATCGGCCCGCATATAGCAGGTAATCATGTCTCCCAGGAGGTGCTTATGATAGCCAGCAAATTCGGTATCGGCCAACAAGTTCGCCACACGCTTTTGGGCTACCTGGGCGTGGTCGTCGATGTCGATCCCGAGTACTCGCTCACGGAGCCGGAAGAGGATGAAATCGCCGCTAACGACGAACTGCGCCTTGCGCCCTGGTATCATGTGGTGATGGAAGACGATGATGGCCAGCCGATTCACACTTATCTCGCAGAAGCGCAGCTGAGCAGCGAGCCCAGCGACGAACATCCTGAACAGCCGTCGCTGGACGAACTGGCCAGAACCATTCGCCAGCAGCTGCAGGCGCCTCGATTGCGCAACTAGTCATTTGTGGGTTTTACGCCTGGATACCGCCAGGTTTAAAACCCCGTTGGCTATTTTCATCTCCTCCTTGCCGCCGCGTATGCGGCAAACAGGATAAAAAATAAACGCCGCGCTTTTTTATTTAATAAACACATATACCTATCTGACTCACTCCGCTTATCGCCGCGTTAAAAAATCAAAAACGAAGCGAGAAATTCCTCACGCGCAATAACGTGACTTTTTGCGCAAAAATACCAGCCGCAAAAAAAGATCTACCTGGCTTAAAAAAACAATAAAAAAATCAATTTATATTGACTAATATGAATTACAGGTTTTAGATTACAAATCGTAATTTATCGCAGGAAAATAATCCTGGCAATGTTCGATAAGTTGCCAACAGAAAGCATATTATTGATTATTAGACGCGTACAATATCCATTCAATAATATTTTCAACTCATTGTTTTAAAAGGGTAACAATGAAGAGGAATAATCACTCGCTGCTCCGCGATGAAATTTTAAGCAAAGTCGTGAAGCCCACCGATCATATTGAAAAATTGATTGAGATAATCGCTAAAGAGCATACGCCCTGCACCATTAGCAAAAAACGCAACATCAGCCTGACGCGGAATGGTGAAAGACAGTGCCTCATTTTATTCGACGGGAGCGTGGCGTTAAACCGCATAAGCGATGGAATGATCCTTAATGCTGAAAGCGCACCGTTTATTTTTGGCGCCAGCTGCCAGCTGGCATATACCCGCCATCTGTATGTTAAAACGAAAGAAACATCGCGCTTGCTTTTGATTCCACAACGTTTTTTTCATGAGCAGGTCGTCAAATATCATCTCTGGCAATCGCTGGCGATGCTGCAGGATTATAGTTCGGCCAAAGTCTATGCCCATTGCATGACGATATCACAACTCTCCGCATACGAAATTATACGTACCCATCTGCTCGAACTTATTGATGAACCAAATGCAATTAAGAATAACATCACTGCTGTGAATTATATTATGGACCACTCTTTTTTGTCCCGCAGCGGCATCATGCGGGTATTATCGAAGCTGAAGAGTGACGGCTATATCCATTTATCGCGCGGCATCCTGACGGATATTATTGATCTGCCGGAAAAGATGAACAGGCTTTATTCAAAATCCGGGCCCGCGCAGCCAGCAGAATGAGTATGCATACCGCTTATTTTTTATTCTGCGCCGTCGCGGCTAACGCCTGGCAAATCAGGCGACTGAACCGCCCGTCGCGCTGCTGCTGTTCACTCCAGCGGATATTGGGCAGCTTCATTTCACCAGAAATGCGCCGGCTGCTGAGCGCAAGCTGCTGAAAAAAAGGCGCCAGCATCGCGCCGCCGGGTACCGTCCGGGTTTGAAACACCGGGCTGCCGTCGACATAGCGATACGCCAGCGCGTTATCCGGCACTAGCGTGGCGGCAAACGCCTGCTGCGCATAGCTGGCCCAAAAGGTGGCCGCGCTATAGCCGCGAGAAACGTTGCTCTCGCAGGTAACCTCCCCGGGTGAAGGCACGACTCTTTCCTGCGCGGGTCTGAAGGCATTTTCCATCCAGCGCGCCATACCTTCCAGGTACCATTTCTGTTTAAAAACCCCGTAGCCGTATTGATACAAATGGAATAATTCATGCGCTGGCGTAATGTTGCGCGCCGGCCGCAGCGCGGCGTTAAGGACAATTTTTAAGCCGCAGGGCAGCGCCGTTCCGTCACCCATGGTTTCTGCCGCCACCCGATCGAAGGCCAGGCCGTGACCTTTGGGGAGCGTCAGCAGGTAGATGTTGATCTGTCGGGCCTGGCGATAAATTTTCTGCTGCAGCGGCGAGCGCAGGCCCAGCAGCGAGGTGTAGAGATATTTCGCAGCCTGGAGCTGGCTCGCAATGTCTTTCACGACATCCGGCACGCCCTCGCCGGTACTATCCTGCGGATATTGCAGGGCGTCCCTACCCTGCAGGCTGTAGTAAATATGAAAGTCATCCACGACGTGCGCTTTTTCCAGGCTATGCCCATGAAGCAAAGAGCCGGGAACGCAGCGGGAAACCTGCACCACATCGCGCGCCAGCAGCGGCGAACAGCAGCAGGATGCCAGCAGGAGCGCGATGACTCGCCTCATCGCCACGCCTGAGGGCCGCGGGAATAAAAAAGGCGCTGACGGTTAGCCAACGTTAACCGCCCGAGGACGCTTTTTTTCCAGCCCGTTTCCGCGCTCCGCGCCGGCATACAGCTGACGCTCGCTTGTCTGCAGCCATGCCGTCCAGCGTCCGGCGATAGCGCTGCCGTAGTAGCGCTGGGCGTTGCGCAGCGCGGCCTGCTGCATACTTTGCTGCAGCGACTTGTCGGAGATAACGGCGATCAGCGCCGCCGCCAGGGCCTCCTCATCGCCGCAGGGCACCAGAATCCCCGCCTCCCTGTCCTGCAGGATGTCGCGCGGACCGTACTTAATGGCAAAGCTAATCAGCGGCGTACCGTAGGCCATCGCCTCCACGGCGGAGAGAGACTGCCCCTCCTGAGTCGAACAAAGTACCGTGCAGCAGGCCGTTTTATGCGCCTGCGCGATGTCGGAGGTGAAGCCGTTGATATGGATCGCCTTCTCCAGCCCCCACTCCGCCACCCGCGCGCTTAAGCTGCGCCGCAGCGGCCCGACCCCGTAGGTGTGCAGCTGCGCATCGGGGATCGCCGTCAGCACTTTACGAAAGGCGTTCAGCAGCAAGGCATGCTGCTTCTCTTCCGAGTAGCGCGCCAGATAAATGACCGTCTGCGATGGCGTTTTCTGCGGGTTCGCCGGAATATTGCCGTTATCGAGATGATTGGGGATCACCGCCATCCGCGCGGCCGGGAAGCCCTCCAGCTGCAGGTCCTGCCACTGCTCATCGGTGAGGACAATCAGCCGATCGACAAGCTCCGGCTGTTCGAGGATATGCCGGTAGGAGCTTTTCAGCGCGCCGTTAGACAGCTGATGATGGGAGTGAATAATCGCGCTAAGCGTACACGCCATACGCTGTGCGGGCCGCGAGCAGACGAAGCTTTTCCACGTTTTATTTTTATCGACGATAAAATGCCAGCGCCCTTTTTCCGCCAGCCGGGTTTCCAGCATCCACGCATAAAACGCCTCTTCCTGAGCAAAGCGTTTGACTTCACCGCCCGCCAGGGCAATTTCAAGATGGCTTAGCTGCACGTTGCCCTTTTTCTCGTCAAAGCTTTTGCGCAGCAGAATATTACCGGCGCTATCAATGTAGTCTTCGATGATTCTCCCCTGCGGACGCAGCAGGAAGTTGTGTTTACCCACCGCGACATCCGCGCCGGGATTGACGGCATGCCTGAGCTCGATATTGCCCACCAGCGGCGCCAGCGCAGCGATCGCGTTCATCTCAAAGCAATCGCTGAGCCACTCATAGAGGTTATAAACCGGCACCTCTTCGGGCAGCGCGCCGCGTGCTTTCAGCGCCCGCACCGCTCTGGACAATTCGGGATTCCACGTCGCGGTAACTATCCAGGGCACGGTGCGCAAATGTTCGGTAAAGAGCTTCGCCCGCCGCATGGCCGCCACCTCAATACCGTTGCCGACGTCGCGCAGCGTCTCCAGCAGAAAAACGGGGATCGCGTTATTCGACGGCGGCGCGTCGTCCTGCGGGAGCAGCGGCTTTTTTGCCGCTAAATGGTATTTCTGATAGGCGATAAAGCCGGAAAGGTAGTGCTCGACGTCATCGATACGCACGCGGTAGCTGTGGTGGCGAATAAAGAAGCTGTTGACGATCCGTGCGGGATTTTTAAAAAACATCGCCAGCTCAGGCCAGAAGAAGCCGTTCAGCAAATAGCGCGCCCGAACTTCCAGCGCCTGCCAGAACTTCTGCTGGTCAAAATCCGCCAGCAGATGGCGATGCTCGGGAGAAGCGTCCAGACGGGTCACCATCTCAGACGCCGCCATCATTAATTCCAGCAGCGTGGGATAGGTGGTGACGCGATGCAGCACAAAATCAAGATGATCGCGCACGTTGTTCAGGCCAAAGCGAAAGTACTTCTCTTCCGGGCGAAAGCGGGTTAACTCATTAACGCAGTAGCTCAGCCAGTGGTCATGGTGCTGCCAGTGCTTATTTTTAATGAAATAGGCGAAGGCTTTTTCCACCATCTCCAGCCACTGCGGCGCTTTGGTCAGGCCGTACAGGCGCATAAGAGCAAAAGCCGCTTCGCCATCGTAATAAATGATGCGGAATTTGGCTTTCAGCGACAGATCGTGGCTATTCAATACGTGAACAAACTGGCCGCTGAGCGGATCCTGCATAAAGGCGATGCCGGTCGCCAGCTGCGCCATCAGCGGCAGATATTGCCGGTCTCCGGTCGTTTCGGTGTATTTCACCAGCGCCAGGATGCTTACCGCGTTACCGCCGAGCTTGATCTCATCGCCCACGTCGCAGAGAAACGCCGCCTCGCGGCCATCGTCCAGCGTCCGTACTTCAATCAGCGTGTTAACCAGGTACGCAATCGCGCGGTCTATCGCCTGACGAACCGACGGCTGACGGGTCGCTTCCCAGCCCTCAATCAGCGAATAGGTGGAGCTGGCGTGGCGCAGCGCGTTATAGGATCGGACCGGGCGGTCGAAACAGGGAAACCAGCCGTAATGGTAGAGGCCGTCTTGCTTTACCTGACGGGCCAGATAATCGGTGCCTTTTTTAATCACCTCGGCGAGGCACTCGTCCTGCCAGTTTTCCCCGATAACGCGATAGCCGGAACCTCGCCCGCTCTGTTCCATCACTTTTGTCCCAAAACGATCGCAGAAGATCCCCTGAGTTTTAAAGCGCCAGAGCGGCTGCTGCGGATCCTGCGGCCAGCTAAGCGTCTGTTTAAACCGCCGCCGGGCGTAGTTTTCCAGATTGACGCTATTCGGCGCCACGACGCCGTTATCGCCATCGTAGAGCAGCGCGTTGCCGGCAATTTCCTGCTCGAGCATTGCGCAATTAAACTGCGGGTCAAACGCGAGGCCAAAGCGAAAATAGTTACGCTTGGTGACCATGAATTTTTCATTGAGGGATTGCCAGCTGAGCTTTTCCACGCTGTCTACGACGTCAACCCGCAGCCACTGCGGTTCGCGGTCCTGTTTTTTACGCCACTCCTGCAGCGCTCTGGCCCCCGCCAGCCACGCGAGATCGAAGCTGGTACCGCGAGAAATATGCATATGTGCGCGTGATTGGCCATCGCTGACGCTAAAGAAGATTACCCATGCCGGATAGTCAGAAGGCAATACGGTGGATTTTAATTTTTTCGCCTGAAAGCAGGCTTGTTGCAGTAAATCACTTAGCGCCATCTTCCCCTCTCCGTTTATTCAAGAATGCGTTGAATGTTTAAAAATTATTATCAGAGACTGCAAACAAACCCATTTTAGATATTGCGCCGATGGCTCGGCCCGGCACACTCCCCGGAGGCAGCGCTCAACGCGCCTTATCCGGGCTAGCGGACCGCAAACGGCGATGGCCCGTAGCCGATAAGAAGCTCGCCCGTTGATTAACGTTCCCTTAAGGCTTCTTTTGCCCGATTAAACGGTTTGACCAGATAATCCATGACCGTTTTTTCGCCGGTCTTAATATCAACGGTGGCAATCATTCCCGGGCCAATTAAAAAACGCTTGCCGCTTTTATTTTCCAGGTAATCATAGTCAGTGCGAATAAACACCCGATAGTAGTAAACATCCGGTTTAGCTTCATCCTGAGTGGTATCCGGCGATATGGTTTCCACCACGCCGTTCAGCGCGCCATAGATGGCATAATCATAGGCGGTAATTTTCACCAGCGCCTGCTGGTCAGGATGAATAAAAGCGATATCACGAGGTGAAATTCGCGCTTCGATTAATAACCGGCCATCGACCGGAACAATTTCCATCAGCTCGCCGTTGGGCGCAATAACCCCACCAATCGTATTGACCTTAATATTTTTAACGATCCCCTGCACCGGCGAACGGACGGTTAAGCGCGTGACCGAATCGGCGCGCCCCTTTATCACTTCCGCCAGGCTGGCCACGTCGGCATTGGCTTTTGACAGCTGTTCACGCGCGTCAACAAAATAGCGGGTATTGAGATCGATCTTTTTAAAACTAATATCCGCGACCTGCTGCCGAAGACGCAGCACTTCGACATTGCTCGCCGCCCCGGTTTTCGCCAGCCTTTCGGTGATGGCCAGTTCGCTATTCACCAGTTTTAACGACTCATCCAGCTGGCGCGTCGATTTGCTCAGCTGCTCTTTGCGGCTATGGTAAAGACGCGTCTCCTCCGCCAGCAGCGCGGGCCAGGCTTTCAGGGAGTCGGGAAACGCCAGCGGCTGATTGTTCACCTCGGCGGTTAAGCGAATACTCGCCGCCAGCGAGGCGCGATATTTCGCCTGGCTTTCGCCGACGTTAGATTCGCTGCGGGTGGGATCGAGGCGCGCCACAACCTGTCCGGCTTGTACCTTGCTGCCTTCCCGTACGTTCAGCTCGGTTAAAATACCGCCGTCGAGGGTTTGTATCACCTGCTCCCGCGAGCTGGGGATCACTTTTCCGGTACCGGTTGAGACTTCGTCCAGTACCGCGAACCATGCCCAGACGCCGCCCACCAGCAGCATAACGGCCAGCAGGAGAATCAGCCGCCGCGATTTAACAATTTTCGCCTCGTCTTCTTCGCTATCCGGCAGCAGCGCCACCGGGTCGTGATCGGCCATCAGGGGGATTTTATTCATATATTCACCACCTGGCCGCGGGCTTTCTCTTGCTCAAAAACCGTTGCTTTGGGTTTATCCAGCGCCAGCTGCCCGTCCTGGATAACCAGGATCCGGTCGACGATATTAAGCACCGCCGCTTTATGCGTGGCGATGATCATCGTTCGATCGCCGGCCCACTGCGCCAGCTGTTCCACAAAGGCCTTTTCCGTTCGCTCGTCGAAAAACGAGGTCGGTTCATCGAGCAGGATAATGTTCGGATCGCGCAGCAGCGTCCTGGCCAGCAGCAGCGACTGCCGCTGGCCGCCTGAAAGCCCCAACCCGCCTTCCATAATGACGTGTTCAAGACCGAGGGGCAGTTTGCGCACAAACTCCAGCGCGCCGCACAGGGTAAGCACCGAGAAGATTTCATCATCCGTCGCCGCCGGTCGCCCGAGGATCAGGTTCTCGCGCAGGGTGCCGTGGAACAGCCGCGCCTCCTGGGTCAGCAAGGTGGCGTTGCGGCGAATATCCGCGAGGTCGATCTGCGGCAGGCTTAAATCATCCAGCCGCAGCTCGCCCGAAACCAGCTCGACGTTGCCCATCATCGCCTGCAGCAGGGTCGATTTACCGGCGCCGATTCGCCCAAGGATGGCGATTCTCTCGCCGGCTTTTATGGATAACTGGTTGATACGCAGCGGGATCGCGGCATCGTTAAGGCCGTAGCGGAATTCCGCCTGCCGGAACTCGTAGTTGCCGTGCAGCACGGCGCGGTGAACCCGGGTTTCGTCCTGCCCCCCTTCGACCGGCAGCGCCATCAGGTTATCAAGGCTGGCCTTCGCCGTTTTCACCTGCTGCCAGCGAGCGAGTACGCCGCACAGCGCGGTCATCGGCGCCACCATGCGGGTCGAGAGCATTGATGCCGCCACCATCGCCCCGGTGGTGATGTCGCCATTAATCACCAGCGGCGCGCCCACCACCACCACCGTGGCATAGAGCAGGTTTTGCACCGACATTCCCCAGCTGACCAGGCCGTGGGTGAGCCTGCGCGTTTTGACCCCCGACTCGGCGGTAATGGCAATATAGCTATTCCACTGATGCAAAAAGCGGCTTTCCGCCTGCATCATTTTGATGTCCTGCAACCCCTGAATGCTTTCCACCAGAATGGCGTTACGCAAGGTATTTTCATGCTGGTTTTTATTGGCCAGCGCCGCGAGCTTGCGCTGCAGCAGCAGGCCGGGCAGGATCATCAGAATCGTTGCCACCGGCGCAATCCAGCTTAGCCACGGCGAGACGATAAACAGCACCACCTGAAACAGCAAAAAGAACGGTAAATCCGCCACGATGGTCATCATCGTTGAGGTCATCATTTCGCGCACCTGCTCCAGTTCGCGGATTTGCGAAATAAAGCTCCCCGTCGAGCGCGGTACCGCGCTGTTTTTCAGGCGCAGCGCGTGGCCGAAGACCCGGTCAGAAACGCGAATATCCCCGCGTTTGCCGAGCAGATCCGTGACGTGCCCGCGCATAATTTTCAGCACAAAAGCAAATACCGCCGCCAGCAATACGCCGCTGAACAGGACATACAGAGTGGGATAAGACTGCGCCGGGATCACCCGATCGTAAACCTGCATCGAAAACAGAATACCGCTCAGCGCAAGAACGTTTATGGCAAAAGACGCCAGCATCACGTGCAGATAGGGGCGAATATCTTTCAGCACAATTTTGCGCAGCCAGTCCGGCTGAAAGCGGGCCAGGTAGCTCTCGGTGCGAATATCCCTTTCCGGCGCTGACGGGCGAAACGCAATGGTCTTTTCAATTTCCGGCAGCAGGGTTTCCAGCGGGCAGTAGCTGAGCAGCGCGAGCTCCTTCACAAACCGCACCCCGACGGCGTTATTAACGTCAAAGCTTTCGAGCACGGCGACTTGCCCGTCGCGCAGCTGGACGACCAGCGGTAGCCGCCAGGCCGACATTTTCTCATCGCCCGGAGATAAAAACTGGCAGTTTAGCCCGGCGTGGCGCGCCAGGTGCCGGAGCGCCTCCGGCAGGGTTTTCTGCGTCGCCCACTCGGCGGCGGCATGCAGCGTGCCGGGAGAAAAGCTTTGTCGATAGTGGTTGGCAATAAAAGCAATCGCATTAGACCAATCGAGCAAATGCGGTATCCCGGCGCGTTCGTTTTGTGAGGTCATGGGCGGATCTCCACGCCCTGGATATTTTGCTTTTCCAGCGCGAACACCGAGCGCATCTTGCCGGTGCTGAACAGGCAGTCCAGCTCCAGCGAACGCAGTTGTGATTCCGTCAGGACCTGGCTAAATCTGGCCTGGTAAATTTCCTGATCGACGTTGAGCAGATCCAGCAGCGGCCGCGAGCCGAGCTGAAGATACTGATCCTGATACAGCGCCCGGGTTTGCTCACCCAGCTGCTGCTGACGTTTCTGAATCCCCAGCGACTGGGCAAGATTAACCGCTTCATCGCGAGAGGCGTTCAGCTTCTGGCTGGCGTCCAGCTGGGCGGTTTTGATCGCCGCATTCGCCGCCGCCAGACTTTGCTGGGCGGCGTCGCGGGAGGCGGTCATCGCACCGCCCTGATAGATGGGCATTTGCACTTTCACCCAGGCGGAGTATTGCGTTTTATTCAGTACCGCGCTGTTGGCGTAGTTATCGTTGAGGTAATGGGTGACTTCCGGCTCAAGGGAAATCGTCGGCAGCATTTGCGCGTTGGCGTTATCCAGCTGAGCCTGAGCCTGGCCGGCCTGGGCCAGCGCCGCTAATACCGCCGGAACAGAGCGGTAATCGATTTTGGATACCGCGCAGGCGGCGTCCATCCCCTGCGGAAGGTCATCCGTCACAGTGGCAATGCCGCCGATGCCGATATAGGTCGCGAGCGTGGCTTTCCAGCGCTGAAGGGCCGCCTGATATTGCAGGAGCGTAGATTGCGCGCCCTCCACGCGGGTATCGGTCTGCACAACGTCCGATAACGATGACGCCCCCGCATCGTTGCGCTGGCGAATAAGATCGCCAATCTGTTTAAGCGAATCGACCTGCGCTTTAGCGATGTCGACCAGCTTTTGATAGCCCTGCACCTGCACTACCGCCGCGGCGGTGTCGTGAGCGACCTGGTCGATATTCAGCATGACGGTGGCCTGCTGCTGGGCCACGCCGGAGTCGGCGGCTCTGACCGAACTGGACACTTTGCCGAAGTCGTAAAGCATTTGCGATACCGAGACGACCAGCGATGGCGTATATCCGGCATCAGAATAAGTATTACTATAACCATTATTCATACCCGCACTAATTTGCGGGTAATATTTGGCTTTCGCCACGTCAACTTTCTGCGCCATTTCCTGGAGTTTGCTGACCTCCTGGGTAATCGCCGGATGCCAGTTGACCGCATTTTTTACCGCTTTTTTAATATCCAGCGGGCCGGATATTCGGGTCTGGCTATTAATAATCTCTTCATTGTACCCCGCGACCTGTTGGCTATCGGTTAAACGCTGGCTGCTAATATCATTCGGCATCAAGTATGAATTTACCGCATGACCTGAAAACGGCGGATTCAAAGCAATAAAGAGAGCGGTATAGCCGCAGGTTATGACATTCCTTTTTTGTTTAAATAGACGCATCAAATTTACCCTTCAGAATTCACGCACTGAAAAAACGGATATAATAATTTCCGCATCATTATTTTTATTAAATAACGGTCTGCTAGCTCCCGGATCGCTGCCCGATTCATTCCTCCGCAATAAATAATCTGGACGGCACTTCCGTGTGCCGTTCGCTATAACGCCGATTAGTTGGAGTTATTTGTATCAAGCAGCTCGTTGAGCGAATTGATATGCACCCCTTCCAGCGTAATTAAGGTTGTTGATTGATGGTCACCGGCCCCGCCGTCGCGGTCGATGGATACCACCGTGTTATTGCCAACGTAGCTCAGGGTCACATAGTTGCCCAAACTGCTGCTGTTCCCATCCCAGTCAACCAGCAGCGCCGACACATCGATATGATCCCCTTGCGCAACCGAGAAATCCTTCCAGGTATCGCTGCCGTTGCCGCCGGTATTGTCATCGGCCAGCAGGTTGTAAACCACCGTGTCGGCCCCGATACCCAGGGTGAAGGTATCGTCATAAGCGGTGCTGTGGATATCGTCGCCGTTCACGCTGCCGGTAATCTGCGGATGCAGATCGATGGTCAGCGTCGCCGCGGAAGAAACGCCATTGCTGTCGTTTACCGTGTAGGCGAAGACCTCCTTGTGCGTGATTGTCGACACATCCATCCCTGCCTTCAGACTGTAGGTATAAGAACCATTATTCGCCATCGTCAGGGTGCCATAGTCACCGTAAATTGTGACGCTGCTTCCGGTTACTGCGCTACCGTTGCTGGTGGTGATACTGCCATTACTGTTGAAGGTCCAGGATTCGGCACTGCCAGAGGAAGTATGTCCGGCGACGGTGTATGAGGCATACAGCACGCCATGGAAATCTTCCGTACCGCCCGAGTTGTTTCCGTTCTGGATATTCCCGCTGACGTTGGTTCCTGCCACCGTATAATGCGTTGCGGTATCGATCGTCGTACCGGTGATAGAAGCTCCAACCGTATAATTCGGCGCTGGCGTTAAGAAAGAATCCAGAGTGGCGGTGGCTTTCGAAGCCAGGACCATCTCGTAATTTCCTTCGCTCAATGCCACACCCGTTAGCGTTAGCGTATCCGTAGCGCTGGCTGTTGCGCCGATAATCGTGGTCAGATTTTCTGTCGGTACCCCCTGCCACACCAAAACCTTACTGCCGTCGCTGAGTACGTGATAAATGCTGACCGTGCTGTCAATCCTGACGGTATTGACCACCGATCCACTCGCGGTGTAGTTCACATTCACCGAGAGGGTATCCATTTCGCGATCGGCTCCCACGCTAAAGTTAATCAACTTACTCGCTGATACTCCGCTCCCGCTCGACTTACCGCTTGTGTTCAGCCCAGAGGTGTCAATCGCCGGAACATTCACCGTTGCCAGCGCCGTTGCCACGTTCAGCGCAACGACATCATTCACCGCCAGCGAAGCCGGGCTGTCGATATCGATCGTCAGCGTCGTGCTCGCCGTGTGGCCCAGACTGTCGGTTATGGTGTAGGTAAAGACCTCCGATTGGCCGACGCTATTCACTCCGCCGTACGGCTGATAGGTATAGCTACCGTCGCTATGGATGGTCAGCGATCCCCAGGCACCGGCTATCGTCGTTCCGCTGCTGGTGACCGATACCGGATCGGCGTCGGTCACCGAGGTGGCGGTGACGCTCGTCACCTTAATATTTACCCCGGTGTCCGCCACGTCGCCATCACCATCGCTTTGCAGGACGTTCCCCGTCAGGCTGTCGGTGTGATAGCCCTCAGAGTCGGTGACCGACACGTTGACAAAAGTGCCCAGGTTCAGGTCCAGCAGCGCGCCCAACAGACCGCCGGTATTCGGTGAAGAGACCACCGCCGTGTACGATCCTGAAGGTAACATTGAGGACCAGCCGCCGCCGCTATAGCCTAGGCTGAGACCGAGTCCATTAACATCAATGTTGACGGCGTTCGTCAGAACCTGCACCACTTCACCGGTCGCCTTATCGACGATAGAGAGATCCGCCGTAAAGGACGATGCGCCACCCAGCAGGCTCAGCAACGTGCTCAGGGCCGCGCCCAGGCTCAGGCCGGTGGTCCCAGAGACAGCGAGCAGCACTTTTTCGTTTGCCCCCGCGGCGACGTCAAAGTCAAAACTATTGCCGTTGAGTAAGCCAACGTTGACGGAACCGAGTAACGAGACGCCGACAAGTTGGCCAACGGTACCGCTTTCTCCGTTGAGCGTATCGAACGTCGCGGTCAGATCCGTTTCCTGAGCATCCGGATTGGCCTGCGCCGGTTCGATGTTGCCGCCGATATTAATCGTCAGGTTAGTCGTCGAGGTATTGCCCGCTTCATCGGTAATGGTATAGCTAAAGACATCCGATTGACCGATAGCGGCCCCGCCTTTGGTCAACTGGTAGCTATAGCTGCCATCAGAGTGAATCGTCAGTACCCCATAAGCCCCGGTGATATTGACGCCAGCGCTGGTCACGTTAACCGGGGTCGATCCGTCGACGGAGTCCGATACCGCACTGGTGACCGAGATGCCCTGACCGCTATCCTGCATATCGCCGCTGGCGGTGGTATCCAGCACGTTACCTTCAATGGCGCCGACGCTGTAGCCAACCGAATCCGTCACGTCCACGTTGACGAAGCTTGCCACCTGGGCCGCCGCCAGCGCGTTGATCAACGATACCAGGGGGCCGTTACTTTCCGGCGCAGAGATAACCATGGTGTAGTCGCCCGCCGGCAGATTGGCGAAGGAGACCGTGCCGTTATAGGAGAGCCCGCCAAGCAGGCTCGCCGAGATAGAGACGCTGTTTTCCGCAATCGCCACGACTTCGCCGGTGACCGTATTCACCACCGACAGATCGGCCGTCAGGGTATTTCCTGCTCCCAGCAGGTTGACGATAGTGGTCAGCAATCCGCTCGCCGTCAGCAGCGAGTTGCCGTTCACCGATACCGTCATATCCTCAACGGTTCCGGAACCCACGCTAAAGCGCAGATTATTGCCCGACAGCAGCGAGACATCGACGGTGCTGAGTAACGTCAGGCCAACCAGTTGACCGCTGGTACCGCTGACGTTGTTCAGGTTACCTTCCAGCGCGACAACGTCCGGGCTGTTGCTATCGGGGATGGCCTCGATATCGCTGTCGGAATCCGAGTCGCTGTCAGAGTCCGAATCGCTGTCGGAATCCGAATCACTGTCGGAGTCAGAGTCACTGTCGGAGTCAGAGTCACTGTCGGAGTCAGAGTCGCTGTCGGAGTCCGAGTCGCTGTCAGAGTCCGAGTCGCTGTCAGAATCCGAATCACTGTCAGAATCCGAATCACTGTCAGAATCCGAATCGCTGTCAGAATCCGAGTCGCTGTCAGAGTCTGAATCGCTGTCCGAATCCGAGTCGCTGTCGGAGTCCGAGTCGCTGTCGGAGTCCGAGTCGCTGTCGGAGTCCGAATCGCTGTCGGAATCCGAATCGCTGTCAGAATCCGAATCGCTGTCAGAATCCGAGTCACTGTCAGAATCAGAATCACTGTCAGAATCCGAATCGCTGTCCGAATCCGAGTCGCTGTCGGAGTCCGAGTCGCTGTCGGAGTCCGAGTCGCTGTCAGAGTCCGAGTCGCTGTCCGAGTCCGAGTCACTGTCGGAATCCGAGTCGCTGTCGGAGTCCGAGTCGCTGTCCGAATCCGAATCACTGTCTGAATCCGAGTCGCTGTCGGAGTCTGAGTCGCTGTCGGAGTCGGAATCACTATCAGAATCGGAATCGCTGTCGGAGTCGGAGTCGGAGTCGGAGTCGGAATCAGCATCGCTATCCGTATCATCGGCCAGGCCAATATTAATGGTCAGCGTCGTCGTTGCCGTATCGCCATCCGCATCCGTAATGGTGTAGGTAAAGACCTCCGTTTGACCGACAGAGTCAGCGTCTCCGGTCGCGTGATAGGTGTAAGAACCATCGGCATAGATCACCAGCGTACCGTAGGCGCCCTCAACGATCGTCCCCCCCGAGCTAACCGGTTCCGCCGTTGCCCCCGGAACCGAGGTCGCAATGATGCTGGTCACAGTAATATCCGTACCGATATCGCCGACGTCCCCACCCGCGTCCGTCTGCAGTACGTTACCGCTGATAATCGCGGACTCGTATCCTACGGAGTCGGTTACCGCCACATCCACCGCGGTCGCTACGCTGAGATTCGCCAGGAAATTCACCAGCGTCGGCAGCAGCCCGGTATTCGTTGGCGACGAAATCACTACCGTATAGTTCCCCTCCGGCAGGTCGCTGAAGCTGGCGCTACCGCTGTAATCCAGGCTGACGCCTCCCGCCGTAATAGTCACCGCATTCGACGCCAGCGCAACCACTTCTCCGGTCACCGTATTCACCACCGCGAGATCGGCCTGGAAGGTATTCGTTCCACCCAGCAGCAGCAGTAGCGTATTAATCAGCGCCGCCGAGCTCAGCGTGGTGCCGCCGGAAATATCCAGTGCCACATCCTGAGTCGTTCCACTCGCGACAGTAAAGTCAAAGTTATTACCGCTAAGCAGCGAAACATCGACCACGCCAAGCAGGTTCACGCCTGTCAGCTGGGTAATCGTACCGTTTACCCCGTCGAGATTGTCATGGTTCTCAGAGATCAGCGCGGTATTGGTATCCGCATTGGCCTGCGGGATATCCGAATCGCTGTCAGAATCCGAATCGCTGTCAGAGTCCGAGTCGCTGTCGGAATCGGAGTCGCTGTCAGAGTCCGAATCGCTGTCAGAATCCGAGTCACTGTCAGAATCCGAATCACTGTCGGAATCCGAGTCACTGTCAGAATCGGAGTCGCTATCCGAATCCGAGTCACTATCCGAGTCCGAGTCGCTGTCAGAATCGGAATCGCTGTCAGAATCCGAATCGCTGTCAGAATCCGAATCACTGTCAGAATCCGAATCACTGTCGGAATCGGCATCGCTGTCAGAGTCCGAATCGCTGTCCGAATCCGAATCACTGTCAGAGTCGGAATCGCTGTCGGAATCCGAGTCACTATCCGAGTCCGAGTCGCTGTCAGAATCGGAATCGCTGTCGGAGTCGGAATCGGAGTCGCTGTCAGAGTCGGAGTCGCTGTCTGAGTCCGAATCGCTGTCGGAGTCCGAGTCGCTGTCTGAATCGGAGTCGCTGTCAGAATCCGAGTCGCTGTCAGAGTCCGAATCGCTGTCGGAATCGGAGTCACTGTCAGAATCCGAGTCACTGTCAGAATCCGAGTCACTGTCGGAGTCCGAATCGCTGTCGGAATCCGAGTCGCTGTCAGAATCCGAATCACTGTCACTATCAGAATCGCTGTCGGAATCCGAGTCGCTGTCGGAGTCCGAATCACTGTCAGAGTCGGAATCGCTGTCGGAATCGGAGTCGCTGTCTGAATCCGAGTCACTGTCGGAATCCGAGTCGCTGTCGGAGTCGGAGTCGCTGTCGGAATCCGAATCACTGTCACTATCCGAATCACTGTCGGAGTCCGAATCGCTGTCAGAGTCCGAATCGCTGTCCGAATCCGAGTCGCTGTCAGAGTCCGAGTCGCTGTCAGAGTCCGAGTCGCTGTCAGAATCCGAGTCGCTGTCAGAGTCCGAGTCGCTGTCAGAGTCGGAATCGCTGTCGGAGTCGGAGTCCGAGTCGCTGTCGGAATCCGAATCGCTGTCGGAGTCAGAGTCGCTGTCAGAGTCGGAATCACTGTCGGAGTCAGAGTCGCTGTCAGAGTCGGAATCACTGTCGGAGTCCGAGTCGCTGTCCGAATCCGAATCGCTGTCGGAATCGGAATCACTGTCAGAATCCGAATCGCTGTCTGAATCGGCATCGCTGTCAGAGTCCGAATCGCTGTCCGAATCCGAATCGCTGTCGGAGTCCGAGTCGCTGTCCGAATCCGAATCGCTGTCCGAGTCCGAATCGCTGTCGGAGTCCGAGTCGCTGTCCGAGTCCGAATCGCTGTCCGAATCCGAATCGCTGTCGGAGTCCGAGTCGCTGTCCGAATCCGAATCGCTGTCCGAATCAGAATCGCTGTCAGAATCCGAGTCACTGTCAGAATCCGAATCACTGTCGGAATCCGAGTCGCTGTCGGAATCCGAGTCACTGTCAGAATCGGAGTCGCTATCCGAATCCGAGTCCGAGTCGCTGTCAGAATCGGAATCGCTGTCAGAATCCGAATCGCTGTCAGAATCCGAATCACTGTCGGAATCGGCATCGCTGTCGGAGTCCGAGTCGCTGTCGGAATCCGAGTCGCTGTCAGAGTCCGAATCGCTGTCTGAATCCGAATCACTGTCGGAGTCAGAGTCGCTGTCACTATCCGAATCGCTGTCTGAATCGGAGTCGCTGTCAGAATCGGAGTCACTGTCGGAGTCCGAGTCGCTGTCAGAATCCGAGTCACTGTCGGAGTCCGAATCACTGTCAGAGTCAGAGTCCGAGTCGCTGTCCGAGTCCGAATCGCTGTCGGAATCGGCATCGCTGTCGGAATCCGAGTCACTGTCAGAATCCGAGTCACTGTCAGAATCCGAGTCGCTGTCCGAGTCCGAATCCGAGTCACTGTCAGAGTCGGAATCGCTGTCGCTATCCGAATCACTGTCGGAGTCCGAATCGCTGTCAGAGTCGGAGTCACTATCGGAGTCCGAATCGCTGTCCGAATCCGAGTCACTATCCGAGTCCGAGTCGCTGTCAGAATCGGAGTCGCTGTCAGAGTCCGAATCGCTGTCGGAATCGGAGTCGCTGTCTGAATCCGAATCACTGTCACTATC